>JAYVCD010000148.1:0-5806 GCA_043750125.1 Archangiaceae bacterium
CAGCAGCCCGAGCAATTGCTCGCCTGGCATTTGGCCGCCACGGTCGGCCCACACGCCGCAAGGAGCACCGAGCCGGCGAGCGTCGCGAAAACCCAGCCACGCACGGAGGCACGAATCATGGACGCCATCGTTTCACGAATCTATCGTGCGCGCGCCATGAACCAAGCGACCCCCAGGGTGAGCCGGAGCCTGTCTTGAGCTCCTCGGAAGCCACGTCGTATTACTTCCAGAAAGCCGCGCGCATCATGGACGTGGGCGAGCGAATCGAGACGCTGCTCGCCACGCCCCTGCGTGAAGTGAAGGTCCAGGTCAGCATCGAGCTCGACAACGGAGAGATTCGGACCTTCACCGGCTACCGCGTTCAACACGACAACAGCCGCGGCCCGATGAAGGGCGGCCTTCGCTACCACCCGTTGGTGAATGCCGATGAGACGCTGGGGCTGGCCTCGCTGATGACGTGGAAGACGGCGGTGGTGAACCTGCCTTTCGGCGGCGCCAAGGGCGGCATTCAGGTCGACCCGACCAACATGAGCCTCAAAGAGCTCGAGCGGCTGACCCGGAAGTTTGTCGATCAGATCCAGGACATCATTGGCCCCACCCGGGACATCCCTGCTCCGGACGTCAACACCAACCCCCAGGTGATGGCGTGGATCATGGACCAGTACTCGAAGTACCACGGGCATTCGCCGGCGGTGGTCACGGGCAAGCCCATCGATCTCTACGGGAGCAAGGGCCGAGAGGCCGCCACCGGTCGCGGCCTGCTCTACGTGGCCCGGGAAATTCTTCGCGACGTGGGCTCGCGGGTGAAGGGGACGCGCTTTGCGGTGCAAGGCTTCGGCAATGTCGGCAGCCACGCGGTGCGCTTGATTCATGACGACGGAGGAATCGTCGTGGCCGTCTCTGACGTCCATGGCGGAGTCATCAATTCCAGTGGCCTCGACGTCCCCGCGCTGTTCGAGCATGCCAAGCGACACGGGACGGTGAAAGGCTTCACCGGCGCAAGCGCCTGCACCAACGAAGAGCTGCTGGGCTGCGACTGCGACGTCCTCGTTCCCGCCGCGCTCGGAGCGGCCCTGACGAAGAAGAACGCCAACGACGTACGCGCGAAGATCATCATCGAAGGCGCCAACAGCCCGTGTGAGCCCGAGGCCGACGAGGTGTTCGAGAAGAAGGGAGTGCTGGTGGTCCCCGACATCCTCGCCAACGCCGGCGGGGTCACCGTCAGCTACTTCGAGTGGGTGCAGAATCTTCAGCACGTCACCTGGGACGAGGAGCGGGTCAACACCGACCTCGAGAAGGTGATGAAGGACTCCTACGAGCGAATCGCTTCCATCTCGCGCAGCCGCAAGTTGCCGTTGCGCACCTCGGCTTACGTCCTGGCGATTGGCCGGGTCGGCAAGGCCACCGTGCTGCGCGGAATCTGAAATCGACTGAAAGAAAAGGACCCATGCCCACCCCATTGCTCAAGCAACTGCAGGGAATCCCGATGTGCGAAGGGCTGTCGCCCGCGAACATCGAGGAGCTGATCGCGATCGCGGAAGAGAAGACGGTCAACCAGGGCAGCATTCTGTTTCGCGAAGGCGAGCAGGGCGACGTGCTGATCGTCGTCCTGGACGGGAAGGTCGAAGTGTCCAAGCGGGACGCCATTCTCGCCACGCTCGAAAAGGGAAGCGTGCTGGGCGAGATGAGCCTGCTGGGCGGCGACACCCGGTCGGCCACGGCCATCGCGGCGACCGAGGTGAGGTATCTGGCGATCCCCAATGGGCCCTTTCAGCAGCTGCTCGGAAAAGACAACCTCGCGGCGCTGAAGGTCGTTCGCAATCTGGCCCAGGTGATGAGCAAGCGGCTGGCGCTGATCAACGAGAAGCTGGTGGATTCCCTCGGCCAGGCGAAGAAAAAGGAAGAGCTCGCCGACTTCGGGCGGATTCTCAATCGCTGGAGCTTCTAAGTTACAATTCAGGCCGCGGTGCTTGCTCTGGTCCTCATTCTTGCAGCCGCTCCGGGGGTCATGAAGGCACAAAGCCTCGCGTCTGTCCGCCAGTGGGAAGAGCTGTACCTGGCGTTCGCTGCAGCCCAGCCGAAGGAGTACGAGGCGTCTGATCGCAAGAAGGTCTCGGCTGCTATGGTGAAGGGTTGCCAGGCGCTCGAGGCCGAAGACGCGGTGATGGCGTATTCGCTGGCGGAAAAAGCGGTTGAGTTCGAGGCGATCGCCGACGCGTTGGTCTGTGTCGGTCGGACCGGGACCCGAACGGATCAGAAGTCGGCCGCTGAGCTGGCGCTGAAGAGGGGGCACCAGCAATTTCCGAAGGACGCGCGGTTTCCACTCGAGCTGGGCCGGCTTGCGCTGTCGGAAAACGACTTCGAGGGGGCGGTGACGGCGCTGAGCAGCGTTCCGAAGAAGTCGCCCCAGGGAAAGGAAGCCGAAGTGTTGCTGCGAAAAGCCCGCGCGTCGGCTGCGCAAGGCAAGAGCGCCAAGGCCGGGTTGGTTCAAATCGACCGAGAGCAGCAGCACCGGGAGGAGGCGGCCGCCCGGGGGGCCCCCACCCGGTCTACGGAAAGCTCGAGCTACGAATCGAGCGTGGACAGCGAAGGTCGGCGGCTGCGCGCGAATGCGTACTTTCGTTTTCGCTACTTCAATGGGCAGCGCGATTTCGGTCAGCGCGCTGACTACGAGGGTACCGTCCAAGCCGCACTCGAGGAATCGCGCATGGCGGCCAAGCGGATTCTGGGCGCGGCACGCGAGAGCCCCACCGACGTGATCCTCTACTCGAAGCAGGAATTCACGCTGCACCACGGAGCGCAGGCGGCGGCGTCGATCGCGGGGTTCTATTCCGAGAGCGCAATTCGGATGAACGACAGCGCCGAAATCAACGCTCAGAACCAGGCCACGCTGGTTCACGAGTACGTGCACGCGGTGGTGGACGAGATCTCGGGCTTCCACGACGAACGGCTGCCGACCTGGATCAACGAAGGCCTCGCCGAGTGGACCGAGTGGCGCTTTCAGGGCAACGACGAAGGGCCTGCGAACGCTCGGAAGGCCCTGCAGAACGCGGCCCTTTCCAACTCGATGCCGTCGTTGGTCGAGATGTCCCGGGGGATGCTCGCGTCCCAGGACAACCCCGGGCTGCGGTACGCAATGTCAGCGCGGGCGGTGGGAGTGATGATGAAGAACGGAGGGCCCTCCAACTTCCTCGGGTTGGTCAAAGAGGTGGGGGCCGGCCAGAATTTCAACACCGTGCTGAAAAAGCGCTACGAGCGCGATCTGGCCCGGCTGCAGGAGGACCTCGAGTCCGAGCTGAAGAGCAGGTAGGAATCGTTTACCGCCGTGGGGTTCGACCCTAGACTGCCTCCCGCCCTATGTCCGACACGCAGGCCGCGATGCGCGAATTCCGCTTCCTCGATGACACGCGGAAAGGCGGAGGGCTTTCAGCCGTCGACGAGCAGCGGTGGATCGATCTCGGCGGTCAGTTGGGCATGTCAGCCCAGCAGGGCTACTACGCCGACGACGGGCTCTGGTACGCGTACCCCCCGGGGTATGACCCGAATACCGGCCAGTACTACGGGCAGCAGCAACCGCCGCAGCAGTACTACGACCCGAACGCCTACGCGCAAGACCCGAACGCCTATCCTCAGGACCCGAACGCCTATCCTCAGGACCCGAACGCTTACGCGCAGGACCCGAACCCTCAGCAGTACAGCCCTCAGCCCGACCCGTACGCGCCCGCCGCGCCGTGGAATCAACCCGCGCAGCCACAGCACTACAGTCCTCAACCTCCCGCCTACGCGCCGGCTGCACCGTGGCCCCAGCCCGCGCAGCCTCAGCACTACAGTCCCCAACCCGCCCCCTACGTTCCAGCCGCACAGTGGAGTCAGCCCGAACACCCCCAGCAGCAGGCGCAGTGGCCTCAAAACTACGATCCGAACACCGGCCAATATTTCGAACCGCCTCGGCCCCCGGAACCGCAGCAATGGCAGGCGCCCACACCGGTTGTCGCGGCGCAGGAAGACGACGGACCGATCGAGATCGCTGAAGACGAAGTGATGGAGGTGACGGATGACGACGTAACGCTCCTCGACCCCTCGCCTCAGCTCACCACGCCGACTCAGGCAGAGCCCGCGCCCTATCGCCCCTTCGTCGTAGAGCGGCCCCTGACTTCGTCGGCGCCCCTTTCGATTGAGCCCGAGTCGATCGAAGTCGAGCCGTTGCTCGAGGCGATCCTCGAACCCGAGCCTGCGGTGACAGCTCCGGAGATTCCGGTTTTCGCCGACTCGATTCCCGAGCCGATTGTGACCGCGCCCGAGCCGGCGGTCACCGTCCCTGATCTTCCGGTGCCCGCCGAGATGCCGTCGATCATGGTGGCTGAGGATCTCGGGGCGCAGACGTTCGAGGCAAAGCCCCTGGTACTGACGAAAGTGGCTCCCAGCTCGGCCACTCAGGACGACCTGTACCCCGCAGGGGTGCCTGCCCCCGTGGCGCCGCCCGAACTGCCGACTGCGCCCGTCTCGTTCGATCTCGAGCCCGTTTCCGAGTCACCGTCCGATGACATTCCGGATCCCCGGCCGAGCATTCCGATCTCGATTCAGGTCGAAGAGCCGGTGGAAGATGGCTCTTTTGGCGCCGAGCCGATTCTAGAGTCGAGCGTCGAGCTCGGGCCCGAGCCTGTCACCGCTCGTGCGTTCTCTGCGTCCTTCGATGACCTCCCGATGGCGGTCGAGCCTGAGCTGCCGGTCTCGACCCACACCGGCTTCGAAGCCTCCCTGGGAGATTTGCCCCCGGCGATCGCCAACGAGCCCCCTCCGCCGATCGTCGATGTCGAACTGCTGCCCTCGGTTCCAATGGTCGATTTCGACATTGCGGTCGATGACAAGCCGGTGCCGGTCGAAACGCACATGGAGCTCGGTGCCGAGCCCGAGGACACGGGCTCCTTCTCGATCGACGGTCAGAGTCTGGTCGAAAATGAGCCACTGGCGACGTTGGCGAACCCAGCCGCGCCAACGGGTGCCTACGAGCCGATTGAGCTGCCGCCCGAAGAGCCCGACGCAGGGGTTCCCCTTGCGAGCAATGCCGACTTCCTCGGGATGTTGGAGCTCAACAACACCGGCGAGGCCTGGACCCGCCGCGACACTTCGGTCTCATTGTCCGAAGAGCCCGCGGTGGAGGCAGAGATCGCCGAAGAACCCGATGACGTGATTCAGGGCATCGAGCTCGAAGACGACTTGATCGAAGCCGAAATCTCGGCCGAGCTGGAAGAAGAGGACGTGATCGCCCCCGCCCCCTGGTCCCCGCCCGTCCGTTCGATGCCGCCGCCTCCGCCCCCGGATTCGGCCTCTCCGCCTGGTCCGATTCCCTTTGTTCCCAAGCCGCCGCCGCAGCCGGCCGCGTTCATTCCGTTACCGCCGGTGCGTGCGTCCGCGGTCCCGTTTGCGCCCGTCAGAGGCGGGGGCGACTCATTCGAGACCGAGGGAAGCGCGCCCCGCGAAGACGCCAGCGCACCGGTCATCTTTGGCGAGCATCGCGTCATTCTTCACACCATCGAGGGCCAGGTGAAGCGGGGGGTGCTGCGCGACACCGAGCTCGATGCTGCCACGGTCGGTCTCGAGGCGACGCCGGGCACGGTCGAGCAGATTCCCCGCCCGCGGATCAAGGCGATTTTCTTCATGCTTCCCGCAGGTCAGAAGGCTCCGGCGCCGAAGGGCGACAAGCTGCGCGTGACTTTCAGGGATGGCCGTCAGCTCGCCGGATTCTCTAGCGACCACCGAGGGTCAGGAATCGGATTCTTCGTGGTGCCCGCGGACAACCGCACCA
>JAYVCD010000149.1:0-19280 GCA_043750125.1 Archangiaceae bacterium
GTCACCACCACCTGCGCGCCCAGCGCCTTGAGCCGGTTGATCTTCTCCAGCGACATCTTGTCCGGCATCGTGAAGATGCACTTGTAGCCCTTCACCGCCGCGATCAACGCCAGGCCCATGCCGGTGTTGCCCGACGTGTTCTCGATGATCGTCCCGCCCGGCTTCAGCAGCCCGGCCTTCTCGGCCTTGGCGACGATGTGCACCGCCATCCGGTCTTTGATGCTGCCCCCCGGATTCATGAACTCGAGCTTGGTGTAGAGCGTCGCGTCGTTCGGCCCGGTGAGCTTGTTGAGCTTCACCATCGGGGTGCGGCCAATGGCCTGGAGGACGTTGTCGTAAACGTTGTGCATGGGCCTGCGTATATCCTGTGGCTACTGGAACCTGCGAACCCGATCCGCCTTCATCAGCGACTCGATCCGTTCCAGGGTTTCTGCTTTGTAGACGCGAGATCCGCAGTTCGGACACGCCCCCTGCGGCACATCGGTCAGCACCACCACCTTCGCGGCCACCGTCATCCGCACCTCGACAAAACGCTGCTCGTACTGTCCGGTGCAGGGACACCGGCCATACTCTTTCTTTCCGTAGTCGGCTCCCATGCGGCAGACCTACAATAACAACCAACTGTGACCCGCGTTCCCTCTTCTGGCCCCCCCAAGGCGCCGCCTCAGCCCGTCCGGGCCCGGAAGATCCTGTCTGGCCGCCCGGTCGACAAGCCGGTCAAGCTCAAGACCGGAGCCGACGAGACCGAAGCGCCGGTGCAGACCGGCCAGCCCAGCGAAGGCGCGGGGGCCACTCACGACCCGCTCGAACACGCCAAACTCGCCGAGGCCTGGCAGCCCGAGTCCCACGCGGAAAAGGCAGAAGAGAAGCAGGCGAAGGACGAGCTGCACGAGGAAGAGAAGGCGGCCGAAGGCGGAGCGGGCTCCGCGTCGAGCGCGAAGGGATTCCTCAAGCAGATCAAGCCCGCCCTGCGGCCCCCAAACACCCCGGTCCAACAGCAGCCGCAAAAGAAGGGGAAGGACGGGTTCGAAGGCCAGCACGCGTTGGGCAGGACCGCTGCCCCTTCCAACCCCAACCCGGTCCGCGCGGGCGTGCCGGTGAAGGCCGCCGTGCCGGTGAAGGGCGCTCAGCCGGCGATCCCCGCTCCGCGCCCTTCGCGCCCCGCCGACGCGTTCAGCGTGCTCCACGCCGCCCAGGAAGCCGGGGTCTTCTTCCAGGAAGAGGACCACAACGGCCCCGCCGAGCAGTCCGACCCCGAGCTCACCGCCGCGATCGAAGAGGCGATTCGCCTGCTCTTCGGAGTGCGCGGAATCCTTCGCGTCTCGGGTGGCTTCAACCAGGACCACCAACCCGCAATCATCGTCGTCGCGACCCAGGGTTTCGCCGAGGCGTCGGTGAAGCTCGTCCCGCCGAAGGTTCATCGCTTTGAGACGATTCTCGCTGTTCCGTACGACATGCTCCCGCTCAAGCGCGAGCGCCTCTAGGCCCATCTCATGACCGAACCCGAGCTCGAATCGTCCCTGCGCACCCAGGTCAAGCTGGCCACCGGAATCGATGCTTCGACCCAGCCCGTCCTCAAGCTGAAGGGCGACGCTTCCAACCGCAGCTATTACCGGGTCGGCACCGCTCCGAGCTCGACCGTGCTGATGGTGATGCCGAAAGACGCGCTGACCAAAAGCGAAGAGGTCACCCAGGGAGCGCCGCCCACCGAGCTGCCTTTCCTCAACGTCCACCGCTACCTCACGGCGCTCGGGGTCCGGGTGCCGAAGATCCTCAGGTACGACGAGCCGGCTGGAATGATGGTGCTCGAAGACCTCACCGATTTGACCTTCGAGGCCGCGCTCAAAGGCGGCTCTCGCCACGCCCTGTATTCCCAGGCGGTGCGGTTGTTGGCCCGGCTTCGCGCCGACGCCGAAGCCCGCCCGGATCTCTCGTGCCTCGCCTTCACCCGCGCCTTCGACGAGAACCTCTACGACTGGGAATTTCACCACTTCCGCGAATGGGGCCTCGAGGCCTGGAGCGGAAAGAAGCCTTCTGACTCCGAGCGTTCGCAGCTCGACCAAATCTTCAAGCGGCTCTCGGCCCAGCTGGCCGCCGCACCCAAAGGCTTCACCCACCGGGACTACCAAAGCCGGAACCTGATGGTGAAAGACGGCGAGCTGGTGGTGATCGATTTTCAAGACGCGCTGCTCGGCCCGCGCCAGTACGACCTGGTGGCGTTGCTGCGCGACAGCTACGTCGAGCTCGACCGCCCCTTCATTCTGGAGATGCTCGCCATCTACGTCGCCGAGTTTCAGGCCCGCACCGGCGAGAAGATCTCGATGCCTCAGTTCACCGCCTTCTTCGACCTGCTCACCGTGCAGCGCAAGCTCAAGGACGCCGCGCGCTTCGAGTTCATCAACCGGGTCAAAGGAAACGCCGGCTTCCTCGTCTCCATCCCCGCGTCGCTGCGCTACGTCCAAGAGGCGTTGCATCAGCAGCCGCTGCTCGCCGACCTCCACCGGCTGGTCGCGAAGTACGTGCCCGAGCTGTCGTGAAAGCGATGGTGCTGTGCGCGGGGCTCGGCACTCGGCTGAGCCCGCTGACCCGGGTGTGGCCGAAGCCCGCCATTCCGCTGCTGGGTCAGCCGCTGTTTCGCTATGCGCTCGCGACTCTCAAGCGCGCGGGCATCACCCAGGTCGGAATCAACACCCACCACCTGCCCGAGGTGATGGAAGCCACCGCGAAGGCCGAATGCGCTTTGGCCGGCCTGCCGCTGACCGTGAACCGCGAAGAGGGAATCATCCAGGGCACCGGGGGCGGAATCCGGGGGTTGCGCAACTTTCTTCAAGATGAGGCCTTCGTGGTCCTCAACGGCGACGTGCTCTTCGGCTGCGACATCGCCGCCGCCGTCGCAGCGCACGACCAGAGCGGAGCCGACGCGACCATGGTGTTGGCGCCTCTTCCCCAGAACGAAAAATTCAACCCGGTCGAGCTCGACGCCTCGCATCGGGTGCGGCGCATCGCCGGCCACGGCCCCGGCGGCCCCCGACTCACGTCCTGGCACTTCACCGGGGTCCACGTGTGCAGCCCGGCGGTCTTCGACTTCATGAGCGCAGACGGGCCCGAGGACATCAACCGCGACGTCTACCCGCGGATGCTCGAAAAAGGCCTCACTGTCCACGGCCATCGCATCGATCCCTACGCCCACTACTGGAGCGACCTGGGTACCCCGCAGCGCTACTTCGCCACCCATCGCGATCTGCTCTTCAGCCAGGTGGGCCTGGGCCCCTTCAGCGGCGCCTCACCGTTCGAAGACACTCCCCGCGGCAGTGGCAACTGGTGGGCGCACCCCAGTGCCCGCCTCAACAATCTGCGCGGTGCAGGCCCTGCGTGGTTTGGAAAAGGGTGCGTGCTCGGGGACGACGTGACCGTCGGCTCGGGAACCTCGGTCGGGCCCGGCGCGCAGATCGGCAAGGGCGCGATGCTCAACCGCACCGTGGTCTTCGATGGCACCGAAGTCGAAGGCGGCCAGCTGTACGAAGACTGCCTGCTCGCCCCCGGGGGCATCCGGATCGAGCTCGGCTAACCCATCTCACTTCGACGCCTGCCTCTGCCTGGTCGACCCGCAGCGCACACATAGGGGCATCAATGCCCTTCGGTGTGCGTTGCAAGAAGGGCATTGTGGGCCCGACGCAATTTCAGCTGCTGCTTCACCAGAAAAAGAACAGCCCTGTTTCCAGCTTGCGCCAGCGCCACGCTCGCCATCGTCCCCGCGAAGGCCACCGCTTGCATCAGTCGCGGCGACCAGCCCAACCGCTCTTGATGCACCCTTCGAGCTTGCAGGGCCTGCACCCCTTCGCAGCGACATGCAGACCCGCCTCAATCTGGTTAAGGTCGATCGCTTGAGGCTCTACGCATTGATTTTCTCGGGCGTGTTGCTGGCCGCGCTCGTCCCGACCGCCTTGGTCGCAGTGGTCGCGGTCATCTACGCCAATGGAATCACCACCCCGATCTTGATCGCCTCGGTCAGCGGCCTGACCCTCGCCGGGCTGTTGGCGATCACCCTCGCGCGGCGCGTCACCCGGCCGCTCAACGGGTTTCGCGAGTTCGCGATGAACATCGCCCGCGGCAAGTTCGGCGGCCAGGTCGAGCACGACGCCAACGACGAGCTGGGCGAGCTGGCGAAGACCTTCAACTACATGTCCGCCAGCATCGAGGCCTACGACGCCGAGACCCAACGGCTGGCCGACGACATCGAGTCCGGGTACCTCGAGACGATCGTCGCACTCGCCAACTCGCTCGATTCCAAAGATCCGTACACCCGCGGTCACGGCCAACGGGTCGCCGAGCTGGCGGTGTCGATCGGCCGGAACCTCAAGCTGTCCGAGCTCGAGCTCAAGCAGCTGAAGTACGGCGGCATCCTCCACGACATCGGGAAGATTGGAATCGTCGAGACCATCTTGCTCAAGCAGACCCGCCTCAACGACACCGAGATGGAAACGATGCGGGCCCACCCGCTGATCGGCGATCACATCATCAAGCCCGTTCGGATGCTGTCCACCGTCCGCGCGGCGGTGCGAAACCACCACGAGTGGTGGGACGGCACCGGCTACCCGGATCAGCTCAAGGGCGAGGCGATTCCGCTGATGGCGCGGATCATCGCGGTCGCCGACACCTGGGACGCTTGCACCTCGACCCGGCCCTACCAGGTCGCGTTTGCCGAGGAAGAGGCGCTGGCGGTGATCGACAAGCTCACCGGCCGCCACCTCGACCCCGCTCTGACCGTGGCACTCAAGCAGGTGATCTTCGAACGAAAGACCGGGACCCGCCCCCGGACCGACGTGAAGGTCGCGGGCTGAGACGGGGTGGGGCAGGGTCGTTTCGAAGGCTTGATTTGCTCTCACCCCCGTTTAAGAACAGAAGAATGAAACCCGCAGTTCTTGCTGTGCTGTTGACGACCGGTTGCGCCACCGCGCACCTGACCGGGCCGGTGCCGATCACCGCCCCCGACCCCGGCGTGGCGCGGATCATCGTCCTCGAGCCCTTTTTCGAGACCGCCGAGTGGAAGACGACCGTGCTGACCGAGACCGCCACCATGATGGGCGGCAGCACCGTGCTGGGTCCCACCACCGGAAGCCCTTTTGCCAATGACGTGACCGTTCAGCGCGTCATTACCGAAAAGCCGCTGTTCGCCAAAGTGCCGATGCTGGCTGAAGAGCAACGCCAGGTGCTCGCCGAAGTTCAGCGGCTTCGCCCCAACTGGCGCGTGACCTCGACCGGCGGAGCGGGAATCCTCACCGGCCCCGTCACCCTCGTTCGGGTGATTGTCGGCGATGCCGAAATGGAAGAGTCCAACCGGTCGCTGAAGAACCTGGCCTTCGGGTTCGGACTGCTGATCTGGCCGCTGTTGCTCGCGACGATCTCTCCGGTTCAAGAGACGCAGCGGATCTTCGGAGTGCTCAATCGGTACACCCTCGATGCCGAGCAGCTCAAAAGCCGACTGGTGCGCTACCCCAGTCAGCCCGATTTTGCGGTGAACACTGCAAACCTGCCGCCGTTCGAGCGGAGCTTCGGCCTCGATCTCTCTTACGAAGAAGGACTGTTGGCCAACGAGCTGCCCCGCGAGAACCTGCTCATTCGAGGCTTCAGCTTCAAGCTCGCGTCCGCCATCGTCGCACTGGTCGAGGAACCGTAAAGCCATGGGCAACTTCTGGGACTCCATCAAGCCTGCCACCCGCGTCCCGGTCGCGCTTCGGGTCGATCTGTCGGAAGACCAGCGCACGCTGGCGCTGCATTGGGAGGACGGCCTCGACACCCAGGTTACGGCGCGGGCGCTGAGGCAAAACTGCCCCTGCGCCGAGTGCGTCGAAGAGTGGAGCGGAAAGCGCACCTTCGACCCCGAGAAGATCCCGGCCGAGATCAAGATCATCGAAATTTCGGAGGTCGGAAACTACGCGCTGACCTTTACCTTCGGCGACCTTCACCGAATCGGGATCTTCAACTGGAAACACCTGCGCGAATTGTCGCCGGTGAAGACCGATGGCTGAGAATCGAAACGACGACGAGGCGTGGAATCCCACCGGCCGACAGCTTCGTGCCGACGGGTCGATGACCTCAGAGGTCAAGCCGGTCGAAGCGCCCGTTGAAAAGCCGTTGCCTTCCCTTCCTTCTTCCGAGCTGCCACGACTCGACTCGCTCTCGACCGGAGATCTCGTCCTCGACCGCCCGGCGCCTGCGTCGCGCGTTCCCTTCGTCGAGCCCGGTGCCTACCGGCCCGAAGTCATTCCCACCCGCTCGAGCCCGACGAAGTGGGTTTTGATGCTGGTCGCGTTGGCCGCACTGGCGCTGGCGGCCTTTGCGCTCGTGCCGGGGCTGCAGCGAAAGCTGCCCCTTCCGATGCGGACCCCCGGAAGCCTGGTGATCGATTCCGAGCCCTCGGGGGCGACGGTGAAGATCGCCGGGAAGCAGGTCGGCCAGACGCCGTGGGCGGGCGACAACCTGTGGATCGGGGAAGTGAAGTACGAAATTTCGGCCGCCGGCCACAAGCCCAGGTGGGGCACGTTTCAGGGCGGCGATGCAGTGAAGCTGAACGTGAAGCTGTCGAAGAAGTAGGGACTACTTCACCAGCCGCAGGTGGCCGCGACGCGGAGGCTCGGGCGGATCTTTGGGCAGCTCGGCCCCGTCCTCGCTCTTCCTTTCCATCAACACCTCACGCAGCACCGTCCGGGCTTCCGGTCGGCCCTCAGGCTGGGTGGTGCCCGCAAGCTCGCCGGTCTGCTGAAGCCGTTCGGGAGTCGCCTCGAGCAGCTCGCGCGGCATGTCGTCGGGGTACATCCAGAACTCTTTGCTGTGGTGGCTGCTGATTGCGTAGAGCGCGCTCCAGGGCACGGCAATCGTAAAGCGCCTTCCGCCAAAGGTCAGGGTGCAGCGAACGCCCCACTCGCCGACCGCCAGGTCCGGCGGCTCGAACCGGTACGACAGGTTGAGCAACAGGTGCGGCTCTTGTTTCAGATCCTCGGGAACCAGCACGCCCGGTCGGCGCGCGTCGAGGTGGATCATCGTCAGGCCCTGTTCGAGCGAGCCGAGGAGCCGGGTCTTTTTTTCGTCCGTCCGTTTGTCCATTGACGCTCAACGCTTGCGGAGGACCCTGTCCATCTCGCGCTTTGATTCTCGTTCTTTGATCGTCTGCCGCCGGTCTTCGTGCGTCTTGCCCGTACACAACCCGAGCCTCACCTTCGCCTTGCCGTCCTTGAAGTAAATCATGAGCGGGATGATGGAATAACCCCGTTCGACCACCTTCGCCCCCCACTTGTCGATCTGCTCCCGGTGCAGCAACAGCTTGCGGGGCCGGGTGGGCAGATGGGCAAAATGGGTCGCCGCTTTGTACGCCCCGATGTGGGCGTTGACGAGGAACAACTCTTTGCCTTTCGGAAGCGCGTAGGAATCGTTGAGGCTCGCTTCCCCATTGCGCAGCGCCTTGACCTCGGAACCAATCAGCTGCAGCCCGGCCTCGAGGGTGTCCTCGACCGTGTAATCGAACCGAGCGCGCCGATGCTCGGTGACGATCGATTCTGCGCCCGGGGGCTGATCGTGTTTTGCCACTGAAACTGTGCTCCTACCCTTTATCCGGCGACGACGCTCAGGTTGTCGATCAACCGCGTCTTGCCGACGTAGGCGGCGATCAACGCGCGGGCCGCCACCCCCGGCTCGAGGCGCTGCAGCGACTTCAAGCTCTGAGCATCGACCAGCGCGATGTAGTCCTCTCGAAGCTGGGCGTCGCGCAGAAAGCTTCGTATCCGCTCGATCAACACCGCCGCGTCGCGCTCGCCGGCCTTCGCCAGCTGCTGGGCCGCCTTCAGCCCCCGCGACAAGGCCAACGCCTGCCGCCGTTCATCGACGGTGAGGTAGGTGTTGCGGGAACTCAGCGCCAACCCGTCGGGCTCGCGCACCGTCGGCATCCCGACGATTTCGACCCCCAGGTTCAAGTCGACGTTCAGGGTGCGAATCACCTGCAGCTGCTGGTAGTCCTTCTCGCCAAACAGCGCCAGGTGCGGTCGAAACATCGCCAGCAGCTTGGTCACCACCGTGGCCACGCCCTTGAAGTGCCCGGGCCGCTTCTCGCCACACAGCCCCTGGCTGACCGCGGTCACCTCGACGAAGGTCTGAAAGCCGGGGGGGTAGATTTCCTTCGGCTCGGGGGTGAAGACCACTTCGGCTCCCGCGCTCTGGCACTTGGCCAGATCTCCCTGCAGATCTCGCGGGTAGCGCGACAGGTCTTCGGTCGGTCCAAACTGGGTCGGGTTGACGAAGATGGTCGTCGCCACCACGTCGGCCCGACCTCGGCCTTCGCGAATCAGTGACAAATGCCCCTCGTGCAGAAACCCCATCGTCGGGACCAGCGCGAGCCGCTTTCCGGTCGACCACTGCTTCGCCGAGAAGGCTTGAACCTCGGCGACCGTGCTCAGAATCTGCAAGCTCACACCGGCACGCCGTAGACGGCGCTCTTCTCTTCGGGCTCGCTGGACGAAACGTCGGGGTTGCTGGCGACCAGGCGAATCGACGACGAGTGGAACGAGTGCTCGTTGTCCGGAAAGGTCTCGGCGCGCACTTCGGTGAAGAACGTCTGCGCCGCCTGTGTGATGCCGGTGAACATGTCGGCGTAGCGCTTGACGAACTTCGGCTTGAAGTCCGGGTTCAACCCCAGCAGGTCGTAGCAGACCAGCACCTGGCCATCGCAGTGCTTGCCCGCGCCGATCCCGATGGTGGGAATGCTCACCCGGGCGGTGATCTGCCGCGCCAATTCGAGCGGAACTCCTTCCAGCACCACCGCGTAGCAGCCGGCCTTTTCGAGCGCGACCGCGTCTTCGAGCAGGCGACGGGCGGTCTGCTCGTCTTTGCCCTGCACCACGTAGCCGCCCATTTTGTGCACCGACTGCGGGGTGAGGCCCAGGTGCCCCATCACCGGAATCGAGGCGCGGACGATGCGCTCGATCGTCTCGGAAAACTCGGCGCCGCCTTCCAGCTTCACGCTGCCGACGCCGCCCTCGGACACCAGCCGGCCCGCGTTGCGCACCGCCTCTTCGGTCGAGTTCTGATAGCTCATGAACGGAAGGTCGCCGACCACGTGGGCGCGCTTGGCTCCCCGGCTGACGGCTTTGCAGTGGTAGACCATCTGGTCCATCGTGACGGGCAAGGTCGAGTCGTTGCCCTGGACGACCATTCCCAGCGAGTCGCCCACCAGCAACACGTCGGCCCCTGCGTCATCGAGGATCCGGGCGAAGGTGGCGTCGTAGGCGGTGACCATGCAGATCTTCTGACCTGCGGTCTTTTGCTTCTTGAGCGTATGGATGGTGACCTTGTTCACGGGTTCACCTCCGGGGGGAGTGCGGGTGGATTGTTGGTTTTGCAGCCTCGGCGCCGGTCAAACCGGTCGTCGTGCTCCCATCGCATTCGCCTGGCGCTCAAAAAGGCCACCTTCGGCTCGTTCGATATTTCCTATTTAACGGCGACTGGCCAGCGGTTGGTAGTGGTGTGTGCCCTTCTTTGTCTGGCGAATCACCGCGACCAGATTCTCTAGATCTTCCGCGTTGTTGACGAAGTCGATGTCCGAGGTGTTGACCACCAACAGCGGGGTGTCGGTGTAGTGAAAAAAGAATTCGTTATACCGGCGGCATAAATCTTCGAGGTAGGTCGGGTCGAACTTTCGCTCGAACTCGCGCCCCCGCTTGCGGATCCGCGCCATCAGGACGTCGTTTCGGGCCTGAAGGTAGATGACCAGGTCCGGCTTGGTGACCCGCGGCCCCAGCGCTTCGAACACCCGCTCGTAGAGCGCCAGCTCGTTCGGGTCGAGCGTGAGGTGGGCGAAGATCCGGTCCTTCGCGAACAGATAGTCGCTGACCGTCATCGCGCTGAAGAGGTCTTGCTGGAACAATTCCTGCTGCTGTTTGAAGCGGCTGAGCAGGAAAAACATCTGGGTCTGAAAGGCAAACTTCGCCTTGTCCCCGTAGAACGAAGAGAGAAACGGGTTCTCTTCGACCACTTCCATCACCCGGCGCGCATGAAAACGCTCCGCGAGGATGTGGGTAAGGGACGACTTTCCGACCCCAATCGGACCATCCACGACGATGTAGCGGTGATCGCCCAATCGCGCTCCAGGGCCGGTAAATCGGCCTCAAAACGTGGCGCGATTAGACTGTGTTTTGGTAAATGTCGAGCAATCACGAAGGTATTTTGACGGCCAATGTCATGTAACGTATGGTCACGTGATGGCGAATTCGCGGGGGAAGTCGTCGCACGGGAAGAAGGTGATTGAGCTTCGGGGAGTCGAGGAGATTGCGGACGTTCCTCCCGAGATTTCGACCAGCCCGCTCTACGGGGTCGCGATGCTCAAGATCGCCATGGAGCTGAAGAAGGCCGACGCGCGACCGCTCGAGGAGCTGGTCAGCAGCGTGCTGCAGCGCATGCATCTGCCGGAAGAAGAGTTCCGTCAGTTCCTCGCCAGCAATGGTGGGCTGCTGCGGGCGATCGCCCTGAAGAAGAGGTACTGAAAATGAGCGGGGCAGCGAAAAAGGTCAGAGTCCCGGTGAAGGTCGTCGAGCGCGCCAAAGCGTTGGCTTCGGTCAAAGTCGTGGGGAAGACTTCAGCGCAGCTGAAGAAGGCGAAGGTCGTCGCCGCGCTCAAGCGCCTTCACCCGATGGACTGAAGGAACCGTGGAACAGAGCCTGCTGACTGTCGTGCTGCTCCCGGCCGCGCTGGGGGTGATCATGCTCGGCCTGGGCTTGACGCTCACCCTCGACGATTTCCGGCGGGTGGTCGCCTTTCCCCGAGCCGTCTTCGTCGGGCTCTCGTGCCAGATGTTGGTGCTGCCCCTGGTGTGCTTCGCGGTGGCGAAGGCGTTTGCGCTGCCGCCCGAGTTCGCAGTCGGGCTGATGTTGCTGTCGGCCTCGCCCGGCGGAGCGACCGCCAACCTCTTCAGCCACCTGGCCCACGGAGACGTAGCGCTGAACATCACGCTCACGGCGGTCAACAGCGTGCTGTCGCTGTTCAGCCTGCCCTTCATCGTCAACTTCGCTCTCGAGAGGTTCATGGGCGAGGGAAAGATGATCCCGCTCCAGTTCGGCAAGGTGCTGCAGGTCTTCGCGATCGTGCTCATTCCGGTGGCGATCGGAATGGCGATCCGCGCGGCGAACGCCCCCTTCGCCCGGAAGCTCGAGAAACCGATTCGGGTCATCTCGGCGACCGTGCTGCTGGTGGTCATCTGCGGGGCGATCATCAAGGAGCGCGCACGGGTGCTCGAGTACCTGCAGTTGGTTGGCGCCGCAGCGTTCACCTTCAACGTGGTCAGCATGGCGATCGGGTTCTTCGTGCCCCTGGCCTTCAAGCTTCCCCGCCGGCAGGCGATCGCAATCGGGATGGAGATCGGCGTTCACAATGGGACGCTGGCGATCGCGATCGCCTCGAGCCCCCTGCTGCTGAACAACTCGCTGATGGCGATACCGGCGGCGATCTACAGCTTGATCATGTTCTTCACCGCTTCGGCGTTCGGGTTCCTCGTCAGCCGCCGCCGCTCGCCGGTGCAGAAGTCGGTTGAGGGGTCTGATTGAGGCGGCCCAGGTCGTAGGAGGCCGCTTTGAGCCTGGCGGTGATTCTCTGGAACACCGCGGGATCCATCTGGGGGGTCCGGCTCAAGATCCACAGGTAATCGCGGGACGGGTGGCCCACGACCGCGAACTCGTAGTCTTCACCGAGATCCACAATCCAATACGCGCCCCAGAAGGGACGAAAGAAGCTCACTTCCAGTCGGGCGTTGGTCTGGGGGTCGACCACCCGCGCCCTGCCGATGGCGGTCTTCAGCGGCCCGTCAATCAAGTCCAGGTGGCACGAGTTGGTCACGTCGATTTGCCCGTCTGGCCGCAGCGCATAGTTTGCGGTGGTGGCGGTGCAGCCCTTCTGGAAGCTCTGCGGGAAGCTGGCGATCTCGTACCAGGTGCCCAGGTAGCGCTGCAGTTCGACCTTCGGCACCGTCGTCAGTGGCGGAAGCTTCAGCCGTTCGGTGGAAGAGATGGCACAGGACGCGAAGGCCAGCGCGAGGATGAGGAGCGGTCGAAATGTCATCTCTCGATCTAACCTTGGGCCTTCAGCCCTACCTCTTCAACTACAGCGATCTTTCGAGCGCGGCGAACTCGGCGACGGACAGCGTCTCGGCCCGTCTGATTCCGTCGATCCCCGCGCGCAGCAGCGCTCCGGTCAAATCCATCGCCTTGAACGCCGGGTCGCCTTTGAGCGAGTTGAGCAGCGTCTTGCGCCGGTGCGCGAAGCCCGCCTTGACCAGCTTGCGAAATCGCAGCTCGTCGGTCACTTCCGCCGCCGGGCTCTCGCGCCGGGTCAGTCGCACCACCGCCGAATCGACGTTGGGAGGAGGGTGAAACAGGCTGCGCGACAGCTTGAAGACCAGCTCGACCTGGTAGCGAAGGCCCAGCAGCACCGACAGCAGCCCATAGTCCCTGCCCCCCGGAGCGGCGGCCAGCCGGGTGACCACTTCGAGCTGCAGGGTAAAGACCGCCCGGGTCACGTGCTCGGACTGATCGAGCACTTCAAAAAGAATCGAGCTCGACAGGTGGTAGGGAAGGTTTCCGACGACCGCCACCTGATCCACTCCGGCGGTCTTGGCGAAGTCGATTTCCGCCGCGTTCCCCGCGACCACCGTCAAGCCCGGCAGCTTCATCGACTCGAGCACGCGGACCATGTCGCGGTCGCGCTCGACGGCAGTGACCTTCGCTCCGGTCGCCAGCAACGCGCGCGTCAAGTGGCCCAACCCCGGCCCCAGCTCGACCACCGGGTCGTCTTTCTTCAGCTCGACCGCGTCGGCAATCTTCTTCAGCGCGTGTTCGTCGCCCAGAAAGTTCTGGCCCCAGCTGTACTTCGGCTTGAGCCCGAACCGCCGAAGAAGGTCGGCCGGGGAATCAGGATTTACAGCCGCCATGCAGGATCCGAGTTGAGCGAAAAGTCGGCGCGGGTGCCGCGCTTGAGGGCTTCGTACCCTGCAACGGCGATCATCGCTCCGTTGTCTGTGCACAGCCTGGGCGGGGGAAGGAACAGCCGAACGCCGGCTTCGAGCGCACGTTCCTGGGCCAACGTACGCAGCCGCGAGTTCGCCGCGACCCCGCCGCAAATGACCAGCGTTTTGCAGCCGTGCTTCTTCACCGCGGCGAACACCTTCTTCGTCAGCACGTCGGCGACCGCCTCTTGAAAAGACGCACAGACGTCAGCCAGCGCCTGACCGGTGGGAGCACCGTGCTGGCGCACGTGATTGAGCACCGAGGTCTTGAGGCCCGAGAAGCTCCAGTCGAAGACTTCCGGGCCCGGCAGCGCGCGCGGAAAGCGAATGGCTCTGGGGTCTCCGGTTTGCGCCAGCGCGTCGATCGGCTGACCGCCGGGGTAGGGCAGCCCCAGGACTTTGGCGACCTTGTCGTAGGCTTCCCCCGCAGCGTCGTCTCGGGTCGCCGCGAGCCGGTGGTAGGTCCCGAAGGCCGGAACTTCGTAGAGGCTGGTGTGCCCGCCCGAGACAATCAGCCCGAAAAACGGCGGCTCGGGAGCCTCGGGCAACAACCGGATCGCGAGCAGGTGCCCTTCGAGGTGATTGACGCCCGCGAACGGAAGTCCGCTCGCCCACGACAGCGCCTTGGCCACCTGAAGCCCCACCAGCAGCGCTCCTTGCAGGCCCGGGCCACTGGTGACCGCGAGGCCATCGAGATCCGACAACTGCAGGCCGGCGCGGGTGAGCGCTTCGTCGATCACCGGCATCACCTGCACCACGTGGTTGCGGCTCGCGAGCTCCGGGACGACTCCCCCCCAGCGGCGGTGAATGTCGATCTGGGTCGAGACTACGTCGGACAGCGCCACGCGGCCATCGAGCACCACCGAAGCGGCGGTCTCGTCGCACGACGTTTCGATGCCCAACACCTTCACTTCAGCTGGCCGAGCGCCGCCCGAACCTCGTCGGCCATCGAGCCGGTCGGTTTCAGCTTCAAGTACTGCTGGTAGGGCGCGCGGGCTTCGTTGGTGCGGCCCATGTTCTGAAATGCCATTCCCAATGCCAGCCAGGCCTGCGGGTTGGCCGCATCGGCAGCGACCGATTCCTTGAGCAGCGGAACGGCGTCGCGGTAACCGGTATCTGAGAGCACCATCGAGATCCCGAGCCCGGTCTTCGCCTCATGCGAGTCGGGCTGAAGCTCCAGCGCCTGCTTGTAGGCCTTGAGTGCAGTGCCCCAGCGCTCTTTCTGAATCGCTTTTTTCGCGTCGGCGATCAGCTTCTCGTAGTCGCCCTCACCCGTGCCCCCGTCCGAAGCCGCAGCCCACCTGGAACCGGCGTCGACGATGGGAAGGCGGACTTCGGCCGCCCCGGCATCGACCGTCACTCGGGCAGCCACGAAGGGCACCGAGGCGTCGGGGACCTGTAGGACGTTGACCTGCGCTACGGAGGCATCAAAAAATTCTGCCTCGAGCGCGTACCCGCCCGCGTCTTCGACCGCGGCGGCGATCATCGCCGGTCGGTCTTCAACCCCTGGAGCGGGAAGCGGAGCTTTGAAGAAGTAGATGACGACGGTGGCAGCCAGCCCTCCGATCGCGAACCCCAACAAGATCGTTCGGCCCAGGGGGAACCGGGCCCGAAGGACGGGCGGCTGGGTGTCTTCATCATCGGTCGTAGGCTCAGTCAGAATCGACGGAGTGTTTTCCTGGCCAAAGAAGCTGTCTTCCGCCGCGGTGCCGCGGCCAATCGGAGAGAGCCTCGGCGCTAGGACCGGAACGAGGCCATGGCCCGGGTAGGGGGGCAGCGCCAACTGCTTCGGCAAAGACCCGGGGGGAGGCGTCATGTCCGAGGGAGGAGGTGGCACCTGCAGCGCCGGCGGGATGTCCGGGCCCAAAGTGGGGGTCAGGATGTCCGGCTCAGGGTCGATGTCGAGCGGAACCAGATCGTCGAGCAACGGCAGCGTCGCAACCGGAATCCGCGGAGGGAGAATGGCCTTTTCGAGTGCCGCGCCTCCAAAGACGGGCGCCCTGGGGACCTCGGGAATGGGTGAGCGTTCCCCGTCAGGTCGGGTCCACGCGCGAACGGGCGCCCAGATCGACGACGAGCCGATGCCTTCAGAATCGAGCTGGCTCCACTTGTCGAGCAGGTGGGCGCGCGCGCGCTGCAGCTCGTTCGAGCGCGGAGGCTCGACCAGAAATTGCGACGCCGGATCTTGCCTCGTCGGGTTCACGAGCGGGACCGGGGTGATCGGAAGCTCGGGGGTGGGTGGCCCCCGCGGCCGGGGAGCGAACCTGATGACTTCCGCGGGGGGCTTGAAGACCGCCGGACGTTCGACCGGACGGTCGAGCAGGGTGGGGGGCAGCTCGGGTTCGGCTGCCGCAACTTGAAGCGCGACCTGTTGCTCGACGGTGGGCGTGGGCGGCGAAGGCAGCGCGACGACCTCGAGCGCGATCGGATCACTCGGGTCCAGACCCTGAACCGGCATCGTGGGGCTGACGGTCACTTCCGGCGGGCGGCCCGGTTCGGAGCCCACCGGCTCGGGTCCGATGTTGAGCCATTCTTCGATTCCCGGCTTCTTCTTCGAGGGCTCTTCGGGGGCCGAAGCCGCTCCGAGCTCTTTGATCAGCCCTTCGAAGTACAGCTTGCTGATGATCCCCAGCGCCGCGAGATCTTCGAAGTCCGAGTCATCGACGACCTTCGCCAGGGTTCGGCGCCCGTCGAAGAGCCGCAACAGCCCATTCACTTCGTCCGGAATTTCAGAAAGTCGATCGGCCAGCTGGGTGTAGTCGAGCTCGAAGACGGTCTCGAGTGGAGGCAGCTGCTCGAGCATTCGGCCCCACTCGTCGAGCCGCCGCATGCCTTCCATCAACAGGCCCTGCGTCGACATCTCGATTCGCTCGGGGCGCTCGACCGCTCCGAAGCCGACCTCGAACTTGCCCTCGAAGGTATTGAGCATCCGGTAGAAGGCGTTTTCGCCCTTCAGTCGGCCCAGCTCGGAATCAATGACCTTTCCTTCGCGGAAGTAGATGAGCCCGGTGCGCTCTCCTTCGATCTTGATGGTGCCCGTCTTCCGACCGATCTCGAACGTCTGGACCAGGTCGACGACGCCCATGTCCGAGAGGCTTCCTGCGAACCCGGCTTTGGTCTCGCGCTTCTCGTTGCGTTCCTTCTCGACCTTCTGAAGGATCATCTTCACGCGGGTGACGATCTCTTTGATGTAGATCGGCTTGGTCAGGTAGTCGTCGCCACCCAGTTCCAGGCCCTTGATCTTGAACTCCACCGACTTCTGATTGGTGAGGAAGACGTAAGGGATGTGACGGAAACGCTCGTCGCTCTTGAGGATGCGACACAGCTCGAACCCGTCCAGCTCGGGCATTCGGGTATCGGCGAGGACGAGGTCCGGAGGACTGATCTGGACTTTCTCCAGAGCGTCTTTGCCATGGATCGCGGTCGTGACCTGGAAGCCAGCCTTCTTCAGGCTGACTTCCATCACGCGCAGACTCTTCGCGTCTCCATCGACCAGCAGGAGATGCTGCTTCGCCACAGTGAAAAACCTCGGTTAAAGAGAAGGGGGGATCTAGGACGCCGCGAGGTATTCCGCCAGAACTGCGCGGTCTTCCTCGGTCATGACGAGGAATTCGAAACCCATGCCGCCTTGCTGGAAGGGCTCGGGAAAGCGACGGACCCAGGCCACCCGGCCCTGAGCGCGCATCGGTCGGGGGACTCCGGGGACGCGAAACTCGAGGGCCAGCTGCTCGCCTTGCTCGAGCAAGAGGTCGGCGCGGACGAAGCTGCCTCCGATCGAAAGATCGGCGCCGGTGAAATGGAGCTCGCCTCGGGCATCGAGGCCGATGAAATCGACCTGCAGCGCATGGCGCTGGAAACGGCGTTTCTGGGGGGTGCTCATGGTCGGTTCACTTGAAGAATCCCTTTTTCGTTTCGGCCTTCTTCTTGCGCATGTCGATCAGCCGCAGCTCCTGGTTCGCCTCGAGGTGGCGCGGGTTGAGCTGCACCGCCTGTTTGAAATGGGTTTCGGCCCGGCCGATGTCGCCTTCGACCCGGGCGATGACTCCCAATTGATAGTGGGCGCGATCACACTGGGGGTCGGTCTTCAAAGCCGACGCCATCATGTCCTTGGCGTGTTGGGCCTCGGCTTTCCGGGTGGGGTCCATGTAGATCGCCCAGGCCTGCGCAGCCAGGGCCACGCCCTTCTTGTCTTTCGCGAAGGCGCGCCCAAAGTGATCGTCGGCCTGGCGGTAGTCCCGTTTCTTGAAGAACACCTCACCCAACTTCATCAGCTCGTCGGACCCGCCCGCTGCAGGCGGCTTGGGCGCAGGAGCGGCGTTGCCACTGGCGAGGTTGCTCATGTAGGCGGCGCGCTTCGCGTCGTCGTAGAGGGTTTCGTAGGCTTCGCGAATCGACTCGAACACCAGGGTCATTTTCTCCTGGTAGGAAGGAAGCGACGCGGGCAACCGGTCGGGGTGAAAAATTTTGGCGAGGGTGAGGAAGGAGGTTTTCACCTGGTCTTTGCCCGCACCCACCGGAATGTTGAGGATCGCGTAGAGCTCTTTCTTCCCCTTCAAAACCTGGAGGCGTTGGTCGATCTGGGTCGCCAGCTGTTGTTCGGGAGCGGTGGGGGCGGCGTGATCGGTCGGGACCGGGGGCTCGAAGATCGGCAGGGGGGCGGTAGGAGCATCGTGGGAAGCGGTCGGAATGAGCCGGTTGGGCATCGTGCCCATGTTGTCCATCGCGCGGCGGAGCAGCCGCTGACGGCGCAACCGAGAGGCCTCTGCCGGATCTGAAGGGTCACCCAAGTCGTCGTCTCCAAGCCCATCGTCATCACGGGCAGCTTCAGGTTCAGCGATCGACTCGATGGAGGCCTCGATGATCGGTGAGTCGTCCTCGCTAACGAGGGATTCGGAGCGACCCACCAGTTGCTCGAGGTTTGAATCGGCGCGCTTGAGGGCCTCTTCGAACGAGGTGTGTCCCGGGGTGCCCCCAGGGCTTCCCACGGGGGGCTGAACCAGCTTCCAGAGGTCGCCTTCGCCTTCGTCGGTGTGACCTGCGGGCCCGAAGATGAGCGGTTTGCTGGGCACCGACTGGTTCCAGGACGGAGGAACGGCGAAATTTGCGTTGGTGGTCTCCTTCGTCGAGGCCCGCAAGGCTTCGTTCATTCGCTTCAGCAGACTGTCCTGCGCACGGTGCTGCTCGAAGATTTTTTTCTCTTCGGGACGAGCCGATTGCATTGCCTGTTCCATCGGTACCGGCTGAGGGGAAGCACGCGGAGTCGGCTGAGGCCCAAACCAATTGGAAGACGCGCTGTCTTGCTGGTCGTTCTCCATCCGCTTGCGGATCTCTTCGGCCCGGCGAAGGTCGTCTTGCATCTGGGCTTCGTCGGCGGCACGCCGCTCGGCAGCCATCGAGGCTTCTTCGGCAGCGCGCGCTCTTTGGTCTTCGGCCAGGCGCGCGGCCGTTTCCATTTCGCGCTGAGCGTTCTCGCCGGCCAACCGGACTTCTTCCGAGAAGAGCGCGGCTTCTTCCGCAAGGCCCGTCTGGATCGCTTCTTCCAGGCTGCGCGCTTCTTCCGCCGCCAGGGCTTCCGCAGCAAGGCGAGCTTCTTCTACCCGGCGCGCCTGCTCGGCGACTCGGGCTTCTTCGGCGACGCGAGCTTCTTCGAGGCGAGCTTCTTCGAGGCGGGCTTCTTCGGCGAGGCGGGCTTCTTCGGCGAGGCGGGCTTCTTCGGCGAGGCGGGCTTCTTCGGCGAGGCGAGCTTCTTCGAGGCGGGCTTCTTCGGCGAGGCGGGCTTCTTCGAGGCGGGCTTCTTCGGCGAGGCGGGCTTCTTCGGCGACCCGAGCTTCTTCAGCGAGGCGGGCTTCTTCAGCGAGGCGGGCTTCTTCGGCGACCCGAGCTTCTTCAGCGAAGCGAGCTTCTTCAGCGAGCCGTGATTCTTCTGCGATGCGAGCGTCCGCTGCTGCCCGTGCTTCATCGGTGATCCGCGCCTGTTCTGCGAGGCTTAATTCTTCCGCGACTCGCGCTTGTTCCGCGGCGCGAGCTACCTCCGTGACTCGGCTTTCTTCTGCGACGCGCGCCGCTTCAGCGACGAGGGCTTCCTCAGTGAGCCTCGTCTCTGCAACGACGCGAGCTTCTTCGGCGACGCGAGCTTCTTCAGCGACCCGAGCTTCTTCAGCGACGACGCGAGCTTCTTCAGCGACACGAGCTTCTTCAGCGACACGAGCTTCTTCAGCGACACGAGCTTCTTCAGCGACAC
>JAYVCD010000150.1:0-15608 GCA_043750125.1 Archangiaceae bacterium
CGGACTTCGGCGGCGGGGTCTTTCTGCAGGACCCGGCCGAGCACCGACACCGCGCGGGGGTCTCCCAACGAGACCAGCGCCCACGCGGCGGCCAGGCGCACCTCGACCGAGCCATGCTCTGCCAACTGGATGACTTCGGGGATCTTCGCCGTCAGGTGCTGCTGCGCCACCGCCCCGAGGGCCGCAGCCAGCACCTCGGGCTCCACCTCGCCCAGCGCGTTGCCGACCAGCGCCGCGGCCTCGGGCAGCCGGGGAATCTGACCCAGCGCGTGGAGCGCAGCGGCCCGTTGTCGGGGCGACTTCGAGGCCAGCGCCCGCTTCACCTCGTCCAGCGCACCGGCGCCCGCGCAGCCGCCCAGCGCCGCGATCGCCGCCGCGCGCACCCCTTCGTCGAGCCTCAGGTCTGCCGCTGCCGCCTTCAAGGTCGCAGCGCAGGACTCCGCCTCGGTGCGCCCGAGCAGCTCGACCCACTTCAGCCGGGCCGCGTTGGTGACCTTCACCGTCGGGTCGAGCTTCTGCTTCGCGTAGAGCCCGAGCGTCGTCCTTTCCCCCCGCGCCAGGGCCCGCCCGGCCGCGAGTCGAATCGAGACGTCGGGGTCTTCGAGCAGCTTCTCGAGCTCGAGCGCCCCCAGGGGGCCGATGCCTGAGAGAATCGAGATCGCGTCTTTGCGATCGCTTGCCGGTTGGGTCGGTTTGAGCCGGGGCCGCTGGGCATCGAGCTTCGCCGCCCAGACCGCGAGCAGCCGATTCACCAACGCCGCGTCGGACACCTTGGCGGCTTTGAGCACTGCCGCTCCGGCGGCGGCGCCACCGTCGTCCGCGTCCTCGGTCAGCAGCAGCGCCGAGGCCTCGTCGGTCTCGATCGGTCGAGTCGCCATCGCATTGAGCACCGCGCGCGCCGGGGAAATCTCGAAGAACGCCGCGAGGTGGGTGAGCGCCTCGCGGCGAATCAGCGGCTCGGTCGAGTACATCTCGATTTCGAGCGCCTTGCGCAGCTCGTCTCTCTTGGTCCAGCACAGCGCGGCCGACGACGGGCCCATCGAGCCGGCCTCCTGGAGCATCGCCGCGGGAGTCTGCTTCCGGCTGCCCGCGAGGTGAATGGCTGTCAGGCACGGCAGGTTGTCCCGGCCTTCCATCATCCACCGCGACAGCTCGCGCATGTCGCTAAAGCCCCGGGTGGCCATCGCCCGGATCGAGCCCCACCGCACCTGCCAGTCGTCGTCCTTGAGGATTTCTTCCAGTACGTCCTGACGCACCGCCTCGTCCTTGAGCGCTGCAGCCCACACTCCACGGTCCAGGGTCCCGTCAGTCAGGCAGCGACCACAGACGGGGGTCGGCTGGTGAAGGCGGGTCAAATAGCCGGTGCAGGACTGCTTGCACTGCGCTGCGAACGCGCGGCTCTGGGCCCCGGCCGGCGAAGCCAGGAACCAAAGCGCAAACCCGAGGCAGATCCAGCGCATGGGTAACTTCAGATGGTAGCTTCTTTGAGGCAAAAGCGATGCGCACGATCTCTGTCTGTCTCTTGTTGTCCTTCGAAGTGCTTGCCGGCGGCGCCACGTCCCGCAAGGCTTTTTCGAAGCGCTCGCAGGTCAGCGACCTGATCAGTGAAGTGATTTCCGGAGGGGCCAACCCCAACTCGATCGTCAACCGGGTCAGCCACCTGGGGGAAGAGGCGTTCGCCTCACACGAATTGGGCAGCCTGCTGCTCAAAGAGCCAGACCTCGACAAGCGCCGGGTGATGGTCCAGATCGTCGCCGGGCTCGCTCACCCCCAGGGAGAAGCGGGGCTGCTGGCGGTCTTGAATGACGACGACGGTCCGGTGCGAATGTATTCGGCGCAGGGGCTGGGACGGATGCACAGCAAAGCGGCCGGGCCGAGGCTGGCCCACAGCCTGGCGGATCAGACGCTGGGCGTTCGCCGCGATGCGGCCCGCGCGCTGGGACAATTGGCCGATTCGAAATACGGGCCGGCCCTGGCCAACGCGGTGAAGGGCGAGGACGACCCCGACACCCGGGCAGTGATGCTGCTGGCCCTGGGGCAGGTGGCAGACAAGAGGCAGCAGCCGGTACTCGAGTCTTTTCTCAGCCACTCGTCAGAGAGCACGCGCTTTGCCGCCGCCGCTGGGCTGTGCGTGCTGGGCGCACCTTCCGGGACGAAGTTCGCCCGGGCGCTGCTGGCCTCCAAAGATCGCCACCAGCGAATGCAGGGGTTGGTGTTGTTCGAAGGATCCCGGGCCAAACAAGCAGCGGCGGTGCTCAAGCCGCTGCTCGAAGATCCAGATCGCGCCATTCAAGCGGTGGCCGCGCGGATCCTCTACCAGGGAGGCGACAAGGCACAGCTCGACTGGCTGGTGCTCACCAGCTTTCAGTCTTTGGGCGAAGACCGGATGCCGTATGAGAGAGAGCTCGAAGTGCTGCGGCTGCCCGACGACGAACGACGGGCCATTCTTCGCAAAGCAGGCATCAAGTGAGCCTGCTTCTGTTGACCGTGCTGCTCGCAGCGGGACCCACGGCCGAGTCGATGGTCCTCTTTGGCCCCCCGCGCCCGCTGGGCGAGCGCCTCGAGGCGGTCAGCGCAAAGTTTCTGGGCGTCGCGTACGTGGCCTCGCCCCTGGGCGAAGGGAAGGGCAAAGATCCCGATCCGCTGATCCGGTATGACGCGGTCGATTGCCTGACTTTCGTCGAAGAGACGATCGCTTTGAGCCTCGCTTCCTCGCCCGAGTCCGTGGTGCCGCTGCTGACCCGCATTCGCTATGAGGGCGAGAGCCCCGACTACGAAGCGCGCAACCACGTGATGGAAGCGCAGTGGCTGCCGAGCAATCTGAAGAAGGGGTTCTTGAAAGACGTGACCCGCGCGGTCGGAGGACCCCAGACCGTGCGGGTGAAGAAGCGGCTCGATGACGCGGCCTGGGCTTCAAGAAGTGGCGCCTGGCTCGGCTTGAGCCCCGAAGGCCAGCGTCGGGGCGACTTCGAGTGGGACCTGATTCCGGCCTCGGCTGCCCAGGAGCGCTTAAAGGCCGCTCCGACCGGCACCGTCGTCGTCGTGGTGCGTGCCGATCGCCCCCGAATGGTGACCCGCATCAGCCACGTCGGCTTTCTGATTCACAAGAAGAAGGCCCTGTTTCTGCGCCACGCTTCTCGCAGCTTCGGCAAAGTGGTCGATGAGCCCCTGGCCAACTACCTCGGGCGCAACCTGGCCTACGCGAAGTGGACGGTAGAAGGCGTGAGTCTCTACGCGGTTCAGCCCGTGCTCTCGCCCTGACCGATTACTCTTTGGTCGGGGCTGGGTTCGAGAGCACTTCTTCGTCCGCCGCCTGGGCGTTGAGCGCGCCTTCTTCTTCAATGCTGGCGATCTCCACGTCGAGAATCTTCGCGGCGCGGTGGAGCTCGGTGTTGGGCACGAACAACTCGTAAAAGCCTGACTCGGCGGGCTCGAACGAGGCAGACGAGGCGGCTCCTCGCGCCCGGGCGAAGGCGTCGATCTTCTCTTCGCGCAAAACTTCGACCAGGCGCTCAGCCGTGAGCGGATCATCGGTGGTGCGAACGATCGAAAATCCGTCAGCCATAGAGAGCCTTTCGTTCGAGTTTCTTGAGGGGAGCCGCGCGCGCAGTTATAAGCGCACTGCCTTGAGCCGCCTTAAATTTCTTCTGTTCGCCCTTCTTGCGCTGAGCCTGTGGGTCATTCACCTCTTTTTGCTCTCGCCCGTCATCGGGGCAGTGGGGGTGGATCAGGCCACCCGTCAGGCGATCAGCGCACCCGCCGCCGTCGCGCTTCGTCTGGAATCCAACCGCTCTGAGCTGCAGGCCGCAGTCTTGAAGCTGGCTTCCACCCCGGCCATCACCAACCCCGGACCCCGCACCGCAAAACCCGAGCTGCCGTCCGCCGACCGGTACGCGCTGGTTCGCACTGCGTTGTTTGAAGCCCTGCCCGAAGCGTTTCGCCCGCTGGCGGTCGTCGGGGTGCATACCGAAGGCGGAACGTTGATGGCTCAGGGGACGAGCGACCCCGCACCGACCCCCGAAGGTTTTGATGCGAAAGCCGTCAGCGCAGCGGGGGGCAGGGGCGAAGTGATGGACGCCTTGGGTGTCCCGCACCTGTTCTATTCGGTGCCCCTGTTCGCCGTCGACAAGAACGAAGTCAAGGCGGTGGGGGCGGTGTTCGTCGGGCTGCCGCTGGTGATCGACGCGCAGAAGCTCGTCGAGGGCGTCGCCAAAGAGCTGTCGCTGTCTGCGGTGGGCTTGTCCGTCAACGGAAAGGTCGTCGCCGCGGGGGGCGCGCGCAAGGAGCTCGTCGACGCCGTCCTCAAGCTCGCCAAACCCGGCCAGAGCATGCGCGCAGAAAAGGGCGCAGCGATGGACCTGGGCCCGATCAAGTTGCCGATGCTCACCGGTGGCGACGTGTTGGGAGGCGAAGCGACGACCGAGATGGGCGTGCGGCGCGATGTCCCCGGCACTCCGTTCGAGGTGATCGCCGTCGCTTCGGTCCGACCTGCGATGGAAGCGCTCGCCGGCTACCAGAAGACCGCGCTGTTCATGCTGCTGGGGCTGTTGATCGCCGCGGCCGGTTTCACCCTGTTGATCGGGGGCGCAGCTGCCGAGCAAACAAGCTACGTCGGGCCGCGCGTGCCTCCTGCGCCGGTGCCGCTGACCGCGAAGTCCGACAACCTGGCTCCGCTGGCCATCGCCGATGCCCCCGCTCCTGCGGAAGCCAGTCCCGACGACTTCGACTTCCCGGCCAGTTCCCCTTCGTCTCCCGGAGTGTCGAACGGAGATTCGGCCCTTTCCGGCTCGACCCTCGAATCGCCGCGGCACGTTCCCCTTCAGGGCCCGTTTGAAGATCCGGCCGAGGACCCGTTCGCCTCGATGGGGCCCGGCGGGCAGCCCGCGGCACACCACGCGCCCCCACCGGTGATGACGCTGGGCGAAGACGACTACGAGGGCCAACGCACGACCTCGTACCCGGCCCACGGCTACGCGAATCCAATGTCGATGGCCTCGACTCAGAATAACCCGGCGCTGGACCCCTTCGCGATGGCGGGGGGAATCATGAGCGCCGAGGATCAAGCGCAGGCCGACAACCCCGATGCCACCCGGGTGGCGGTGATTCCCCAGGAACTGCTGAAGGCGAGCGCGCGCGGGAACAGCAGTGAAAACCCGATGGGCTCGGGCCCGAAGGTGCTGCCGATGCCTCGCGTCGCATCCGTCGCCCCGCCCTCGGTCGCGGCCGGAGGCGGCTCGGAAGAAGTGCATTTTCAGGAAGTGTTTCGCGATTTCCTCGCCACCCGAGAACGGTGCGGCGAGCCTGCCGACGGTCTGACGTTCGACAAATTTGTCGCCAAGCTGCGCAAGAACAAGGACCAGCTGGTGACGAAGTACAACTGCAAGACCGTTCGTTTTCAGGTTTACGTGAAGGAAGGCAAGGCCGCGCTGAAGGCCACTCCGGTCAAGGAGTAGCCCCCCGTTTTCAGGTGACACCCTCGGGTGTCGTCCTTTTCCAAGTCAGCTTCGGGCCCTCTTCGCGCCAGCCCTGTCGCAGCGCTGGCAGTCGGGTGCTTTCCCACCTGAAGCGCGCGCGCAACCTTTCGCGTTCGCTGGGTATTTCGTGCCTTCCCCTCTCGATCGGCTGCCGTAAAACTGGCATGTAGGTTGCTCAACGACGCGAGCAGAAAAGGGTGGGGTCAGCGCTGGGGCCGGTCCGTCGGGGAAAACGGACACAATGCCGGTGCGAGGAGCAGAACAGATGGCCATTGAGATGGCGCGGTTCACGATGTGGCGCGGCGAGCAGGCCGAAGCAAGCGGCCGCGAAGCTGAGCTTTCGTTGCTGTTGCGTGAGCACGACGAGGCGAAGTCGACCGCCCGTCCCCGGTTCGTCTTTCTGCGCGGGCCGGCGGGGGTCGGCAAGAGCCACCTCTTCGGTCAGCTGCGCGCTGCTTTGGTCAAGCAGGGCGTGGCGGTCTTCGAAGGTGCGTCGGGTCGCGAGGCCCGCAAGAGCTTCGGAATGTTCCACCCGATGATCAACGAGCTGGCCACCTCGCTCGAGCAGTCTGGTGTCCCCGAGCCGCGGCTGAGCGAAGTGCTGCGGGCGGTCTCGCCGCTGAAGAACCCCAACGGCACCACGGTAATGGAAGATCGCCGCCTCTCGCTCTACGACGGGGTCAGCGAGCTGTTCGCGCTCGCCGGCCGCAGTGGCCCGGCGTTCCTGTTTCCCGACGTAGAAGTGGCCGACAAAGCTTCGCTCGAGCTGCTGCGGTACCTGGTCGCTGTATGCGCGACCCCCGCTTCCCGCTCGGGCGGGCTGTTCGTCATCTCGTTTCGCGACGACGCCAAGCTGCCTGCGGCCCTCGAAGAAATCGTCTCGAAGGTCAGCGCGCGCAACATTCCGCTGCGCGGTCTGGATCTCGAAGGGATCCGAAGCTTCCTCGCCCGCACCGATGTGGCCCAACGGCTGCTCGATGCGACCGGTGGAAATCCTGAAGCGCTGGGCGAGCTGCTCGAGCGTCCTCTGGCCGCGCCGGTCGACTTTTTCCTGCGCCGCGTCGAACGGCTGACCGAGGTCGAGCGCGATGTGCTTTCGACCCTCGCCTGCTCTCGCGATGCTTTGTCGCTGGCCGCGATTGCCGGAGTTTCGAAGCAGGCGGGGCTCAGCGTCGATTCCGCGGCGACGCTCGACGCGCTGGTGCGCAGCCACGTGGTCACCGTTCGAGTGCTCGACGGAGAGCCGGTCTACCGGTTTGCACGTGAAGCCGAGAAGTTGGCTTTCGCCAGCAGCCTCAGTCCCGCGCGGGTCACGCTGCTCAAGCGCTCGCTGGGGTTGGCGATGGCCGAGGCGGGCGAATTCGCGACCGCCGCCGAATTGCTGCTCGAGGTGGGCGCTGAGGAAGGCACGAGCGCTGCGGTGCAGGCGGCCGATTCGCTGGCCGCTCGCGGGGCACACGAAGACGCTTCCGAGCTGTATGCGCGGGCGGTGAGGTTGCTCAAGGGCGCCGAACAGGCCTCGGTTCAGGAACGACACGCGGCGGTGCTTCAGGCGATGGGCAACTACCGCGAGGCCGCGCGCACGTACGCGCAGTCGGCGCGGGTCAAAGACACCGGGCTTTCGGCCCAGCGCGCCCTGATGGCGGCGAAGAATCTGGTCCGGCTCGGTCGATTCCGCCTGGCCCAGATGACGCTGGCGCGCGCCGCTTCCGATGCGCGGACTTCGGTCGAAGCCGCCGCGTTGAGCGCCGAGATGCGAATGCTCAAGGGGCAACCGGCCCAGGCCTTCGAGCTGTGCCGGGCGGCGCTGGAAAGCACCCCGGCGGTGGGGCTGCAAATCACTTTGCGCAACGTGATGGGAAAAGCGCTGCTGGTTCAAGGGGACGCCGGGCAGGCCGAAGTGCTGTTCGCCCAGAATGTCGTCGCGGCCCAGACCGCGGGGCTCTCGCAGCTCGAAGCGCATGCCCGGCTGAACCAGGGTGTGGCGGCCCACAAGCAAGGCGATCGCGAGCGGGCGATTGCCTGTTACCAGGCGGCGCTGGCGACTCCGCGGCCCTCGGTGCAGGCCATGGCGAACCTCGGCAGCCTCTACGCCGAAAGCGGAGACTTCGAGCCCGCGCTCGAGAACCTCACCCGGGCGCTGCAGGCGATCAGCCGGTTTGGCGGTGCCCGCGAAGTCGCACACGCCGCGAGCAACCTGGCCCGCCTTCACCACTTTCTGGGCGACATGGAACGGGCGGTCGAGCTGTCCGAGCATGCGCTTCGGCTCTCGTCGGGCATGGGCGAGCCGTACCTCGAAGGCAGCGCGCTGCTGAACCTGGGCGCGGTGGCCATCGACGGCTGCGATTGGCTCGAAGCGATTCGAAATCTCGAGGCAGCCCGCACCCGCTTCGAAGGGGTCGGCAACGACGGCTACGCGGCGCTCGCGGCAGGTCTGAAGGCCCGCGCGCACCTCGGAGCCGGACAAAAAGCCCAGGCTTCGGTCGAGCTTTCGCGTCGCTGCGTCGAGAAGGGCAGCGCGCAACTGCCGGCCGCGGCGGTCGAGGTCGAGTTGATTCGCGGTGAGCTCGCGCTGGCGCTCGGAGATCTGCACGGAGCCGGTCGCGCGGCTGCGCGCGCGAAGGACACGCTGCTCGGCAAGCCGGATCTCGAAGGCCCTTTCCGCGTGTACCACCTGATGGGACGGCTGAAGCTTGCCGCCGGAGACGTGGGTGGGGCCCAGGCCGAGTTTGCGCGGGCGGGCCGGCTGATGGACGAGCTGGTGCAGCGGGTTCCCCCGGTGCGTCGGTCAGCGTTTCTTTCGGTTCCCCGCCGCGCCGAAGTGTTGGCGATGCTCGAGCCCGAGCTGAAGCTGCCCCGGGCGGCCTTCACGCCGCGCTCGGTCGAGAAAACCCACGGGCTGGTCGGACGCTCGGCCGCGCTGCAGCGGATCCTCAAGCAGATCGAGCCGATCGGCCGCAGCAACGCGATCGTCCTGGTGCGCGGCGAGAGCGGCACCGGCAAAGAGCTGCTCGCCGAGGCGCTGCACGTGCTTTCCCCTCGCCGCGCGATGCCGCTGGTGAAGGTCAACTGCGCGGCGATGGTGGAAGACCTGCTGCTGTCCGAGCTGTTCGGTCACGAAAAGGGGGCGTTCACCGGTGCAGTGCGCGAGCGCAAAGGGCGCTTCGAGCTGGCCGACGGCGGCACGCTGTTCCTCGACGAAATCGGCGACATCAGCCCCAAGTGCCAGGTCGCGCTGCTTCGCGTGCTGCAGGAACGGGAATTCGAGCGCGTCGGTGGCACCAAGACGCTGAAGGTCGACGTCCGGGTCATCTGCGCCACCAACCGCGACCTCGAGGCGCTGATTGCCCAGGGCCGTTTCCGGGCCGACCTCTATTACCGCTTGAAGGGCGTCACCCTCGAGCTCCCCTCGCTGCGAGAGCGCCCCGAAGATCTCGCGCAGCTTTCAGCCCACTTCCTCACCCGCGTCGCCGATGAGCGGGGCGAGCCGGTGAAGCGGCTTTCGGAAGAGGCCCTGGCGCTGTTGGCCCGCCACCCCTGGCCGGGCAACGTACGCGAGCTCGAGAACGTGTTGTCCGCAGCGGCGATCTTCGCTGAGGGCCCGGAGATCGGCCCTGAGTCCTTCAGTCACGTCAGCGAGCTTCGAGCGCTGCTGGCCTCGAGCTCGGGCCCCACGGTCCTGCCTGCCGTGGGTGTCGCGGTCGGACGGTCAGTTGCGATTCCGCTCGCGCTGGTCCCCGTGGCGGTCGCGGTGCCGATGCCGGTGCTCGTGCCGGTCAGCGAGGGCGCTCCCGACTATTACGAGCTGGCTCGTCAGCGCGGATTGAGTCTCAAGGATCTTCGCCACGAAGTCGAAATGCAGTGCATCAAGCGGGCGCTGCTCGAGGCGAAGGGAAACATCAGCGAAGCCGCGCGACTGCTGCGGATGAAGCGATCTCGGCTGTCACAAATCGTAAATGCGGAATCACAGCTCAGGGAAGTCGCTCGGGGTGATGACGACGGCGGCCCGGACGAGGACGGTTCCGATGAGTGAGCTCCAGGTCATGAAGAACACGGCACCAAGGTTGCAAAGGGGTCCCAGCATGAAGTCGATCTTCGTTGGTTTATTGGCAGTCTTCGCTCTCACCGGGTGCGGTGTCGGTATGGATGACATCGAAGGGGAGCAAGCGGTGTCAGCGAAGGCGGTCAATGGGCTGGCGGCAGGCGCGAAGGATAACTCGTTGTCTGCACAGGCCGGATTGCGCGGCCCCGTCAACGGAGACCCCCGGTACGCATTGCCGCAAGACCCGATTCCAGTCTTCGAGAGCAAGGCGTTTGGCCCCGGGGGCCCGCTTCCGCTTCCGTCGAAGTAGAAATTTAACGCTCTGACAGCCGAGGCAGGCTGATGGAGAAAAGGGCGCCCGGGTCGGTTTCCCCACCGACTTCGAGGCGCCCGTTGTGTTCCTGGACGATGCGCGCCGCGATCGCGAGCCCCAGGCCGGTTCCCGAAGGCTTGGTGGTGACGTAGGGCTCGAAAAGCCGGGCCCGCAGCTCGAGCGGAATTCCAGGGCCCTCGTCCTTTACTTCGAGCACCGCACGCTCTGCGGTGCAGTGAACGCGCAGGGTGACCGCGCCGCCTTTGCCGGTCGCGGTCATCGCTTCCTCGGCGTTTTTGATCAGGTTCACCAGCACCTGGGTCAATTGGTCGCGATCTGCTTCAACGAAGACGCCTTCGACGAGCCTCGCCCCATAGGTCACCTCGGGCGAGCCGGCCGCCCCCACCGGGTGGGACGCATAGAGCGCGAGCACCTGGCGCACCAACTCCCCCAGGTCGACCCTCGTCAAAGTGGGACGGGGAAGCCGGGCGAAGCGCGAGAACGCGTCGACGATTCTCGTCAGTCGGTCGACCTCTTCGAGCACCGCGACGGCGCCCTCTTTGAACAGCGACTTGAACTGGGGGTTGTCCTTGTCACTGGCGGCGACCAGCGTCTCGAGCGACATCCGAATCGGGGTGAGCGGGTTTTTGATCTCGTGCGCGACACGGCGGGCCACTTCCTGCCAGGCGGCGATGCGCTCACTGGCCACCAGCTTGTCGGTGGTGGCCTTCAGGTCGACGGTCATCTGGTTGAAGGTCTGGACCAGGGCTTTGAGCTCGCCCGTGGCGCGCTCTTCGACCCGAACGTTGAGCTCGCCGCTCGCGATGCGACGGGCGGCTTCGGTCAGTGCCTCGACCGGCCGGGTGACGCGCCGGGAAAGGGCGAAGCCGACGCCTACCGACAGCAGCAAACCCAGGGCCGCGAGGGCGAGGAACGCGCGCAGCACTTCCTGGCGGGTGGCGATCAGATCCGCGCGCGAGAAGAACAAGCGCAGCTCGGCCACCGGCGCCCACGAAAGTGTCCGCAGCGTGGTCGGTTCGGCCGCGCTGCCGGCGGTGGCGAGCCGATGGTCCTGGCTCCACACCTCGACCCGGGCGCCGGTGAGCCGAGCCAGCTGGGTGGCGACCTGCTCGTCGAGCAGACTTCCTCCGACGGCCCAGACGCGGGTGTCGCCGTAGTCGAGCGCGCGGGACGTGACGAGGGCGGGCCGGGTGTGAAGGCCGGTCTCATCGCGCAGCTCGACCTGCACCGGGACCAGGGTGCGATTGGCCTGGGTGGCGCTGAACAACGCCTCGTCGAGATCTCCCAGTCGGGCCGGCAGATGTCCCGACGACAGGGTGCGGCCGTCGGCATCGAACAAGCTCAACACCGAAAGCCCGCGGGGAATCATCAAGGCCCCCGCCGCCGACGTGAGCGCCGGAGGGGGAGGAGTCTTCGCCGCGTCGCGGGCCGCGTCTTCGAGCGCAGGGCTCGAGGCCAGCTCGTCCATCGCGCGCTGGACGTCGGCGCCCAGCCGTTGCACCGTGGCTTCGACGGCCACCATCTGCTGATCGATGCGGCTGTCTTGCTGCCGCTGCAGCAGGGCCGAGAGGTTGCGCAGCGCGACCGGTACCACCGCCGCGACCTGCAGCAGCGACAGCCCGAGGAACGCCACCGCCAGCGTGGTGCGCAGCCGCATCTTCAGTCCGACCCCAGAAAGACCGAGTCGAGCATCGGCAGCCCCTGCGCGTCGGTCTTCAGGTTTTGAACGTCCTTCGAGGCTTGAATCCCCAGCGCCTGCGCGTAGAGCGGAATCAGCGGCAGCTCGGTGAACAGCCGCTGGGCCAGGCTCTGGGCTGCACGGGCCCGGGCCTTGTCGTCGGAAATCGCGCCCAGCGAAGAAAGGTTCGGGCCGAGCAGGTCATGGCGGCCTCCCAGCTCGAGGGCGAGCGCGATCGCCAGCGAGGCGGTCGGAGGGACGAGCACCGACTGCAGCAGCAAATCGAAGTCGGTCTTCAGGCGCAGCTGGGCGCGCGTCAGGGGCTTGAGCGCGATGCGGTACCCCGAGGCGTGCAGCTTCACCTGCAGCCGTTCAGCGACGGCGCGGTGATCAACCAGGGCCGCGTCGTAGGCGAGGGTGAGCTCCCGAGGCGGCGCCAGCGGCGCGGGTTTGGGCAGTCGCGACGGCTCGGCCATTCCCGTCGCGAGCGGCGGCGGCAGCAGCTGGGGCATCGGAGCGGCAGGGGGGAGCACGAAGAAGCGGATCAAGTCCGTTCGCTCGATCGCCGCCTCGAACGCGGCGCGAAAATCGGGCCCGGTGCGCACCGGGTTGAAGGCGAGGAACGTCGCGTAGAGCAGTGCGTCGTCGCTGGCCGACGCGCTCAGCCCGAGCGCGAGGTGGGTCTTGTGTTGCTGCAGCAGCCGTTCGGCAGTGCGGGCGTCGGTGGACGCGACGGTGAGCGCGTCGGTGAACGGCCGGCCCTCGGGGAACGAGGTGTTGGCGCTGAAGACCTGGTTGACGAGGCGATAGGGGCCGATGCCCAAAGGAGCCAGCGCGGGGTGGCACAGCGCGCGCTCGAAGTCGGGGAAGGCAAAGGCCAGGGTGAGCTCGGTGGCGGTGGCGCTCTTCAGCGCCGCGAGAAGGGCGCGATAGGGCGAGGTGCCCGCGGCGATGCGGGTCAAGTGGGCGGCCACTTCAGCAGCAGACAGCTCGGGGCCGTTGGCTCGGACCAGCCCCGCTCGCAGCACCGCTCGAACGGTGGTGGGCGTGGGGTTGAACAGCTCGCTGGCCAGAACCGGGGTCAGGGTGCCCGACGATTCGAGCCGGCACAGGGGGCGGTTGAGCAGCGAATTGAGCGTGGCCTCGAGCGGGGTGTCTGCCAGCAGCGGGTCGGTCTGGGTCGCCTTCAGCGGGGTGGCGATCTTCAGCGTGCCGCCATATCGAGCGCGAGAGGCAGGCAGCGCGGGGAAGGCGATCAGCACCCCTAAAATCCACACTGAAGCCCGGCTCACGGAGCCACCCTTCGAGCGACGTGCAGCTCGCCGGTGCCATCTGTAAGCCACGAGCCGAGCACCACTTCATCTGCCCCATCGCCGTCGAGGTCGCCCGCCGCGCTGACCAGAACGCGCCCCCGGGGAGTCACGCCGGACCAGAGCGCGGGGGCCTCGGACAGCGCCCCGGCGCGCGCAGCGATGGCCTCGATCGCCGCAATCGAAACCACCCGCACCTCATCGCCGTCGGGAAAAAAGCGGGTCGAGGTGGTCAGCAACTCGACGGCCCCGTCGCCATCGAGATCCGCGAGCACCGCCGCGCTGGGGGCGGCGGAAAAAAAGGTGGTGGGAGGCAGGCCCCGGGTCAGTGCCCCGGAGCCATTGCCGAAGAGGAACAGCGACAACCCCGTGCGCGAGCTCGTCGCGGTCAGCCCAAAGGGAAGGGTGACCGGTTTTCCAGACAGCGCGACTTCGGGCGCAAAGGCGTTGGTGCCCGGCAGAAGGTGGACGCTCACCCCGTCGACTGAGAGTTCATCGGTGGGTCCGGCCGGCTTGAGCGTCCCGGCCGCGAACGAAAGTGTCTCTCCGTGGGCGCGCCGGCCTGAGAGCCAGGCGACGCGTCCGGGTTGAAGCATCAGCGCTCCGAAGGACTCGCGGCTGGGCCGCAACGAAACAGGAAGGCTGCGCAAATCGAAGCGCGCGAGGCTGTGACCTTCTGCAGAGAGCACCAGCACCTCGTCGTCGGTGAGGACCACGATTTCAGGGTGCTTGTCGCCATCGAGGTCGGCGATTGCGATCGCTGCCGGGGGCGAAGAGAGCCTGGCGAGGATTCCCAGCTGAAGCTTCAAGGGCGCGGCCGAAGTCAGCGGGGGGCCGGCGGTCGACGCGAGCGTCAACGCTTGAAGATCTGCCTCGACGACCGCGGCGATCGCCGCCGCCGGGCCCGAACGCGTGGGTGTCTGGCCCGCCCAGAAATTGACCCAGGTGTGCAGCACGTCTCCCCGCGCGACGACGCGGGAATTCTCGAGCGTGAGCACGACGCGAATTAGAGCTCTCAAATCTTTCTCGCGCGCCACCCGCTCTGCCGCCGCAGGGCCTGGGGCGTCGAGTACGACCGCAGACAGGTGCCGGGTCGCCAGCTGGGCCGCCAGCAACGAGCCGAACGCCCGCGACAGCGCGGCGGTGGAAGCTTCGACGTGCACCGCCACCGGGGCCTCGAGTGTTGCGCGCGCCGCCTGCTCGACGACAGTGCGCGCAAGTCGATCGAGCGCCGGCTCGGGATCTACGGGAGCACCATGCAGAATGAGGAGGACGAGCAGCAGAGGCGAATTGAGCCGAGTGGGGGTTTGAAAGTCTGGTCTGGGTTACTGCCGCTTCCCGTCGTGCAGCAGATAGTCGTTCGGGTCCACCTGGCCCGGGGGAGGCGCGTTGGCCGTCGGCGCCGTCCCTTCGAGAAACCACTCGATCCGCCCCGGCACCGCCTTGCCCGCCAGCAGCCCGCTGACCGGATCAATGCGGGCGATTGCGACTCCCGGCGGAGGCTCGAAGTCGTGCACCGGCAGTCCCTGGTGGGCGACCTTCATGAACTCGAGCCACAACGGCAGCGCCGCCTTCCCGCCCGTCTCGCCCGGCCCCAACGGGCTGTGGTCATCGAACCCAACCCACGCCGTCGCGACGAGCTCGGTGGTGTAGCCGCTGAACCAGGCGTCGCGGAATTCCTGGGCGGTGCCGGTTTTTCCTGCCGCGGGGCGGTCGAGCTCTTTGACTGCCGTGGCGGTGCCTTCCTCGACCACGCTTCGCATCATCGAAGTCGTCAGGAACGCGACCGCCGGAGGCAGCGTCTCTTCGAACGAAGCGTGATGCTCTTCGAGGACCGTGCCTTTGCTGTCGGCGACCCGCACCAGCATCACCGGCTCGGCGTACTTCCCCATCGATTGCAGCGTCGCATAGGCGTTTGCCATCTCGAGCAGCACCACTTCACCCGTGCCGAGCGCGAGCGTGAGGTTGTCCGGCATCTGCGAATGGATTCCCGCTTTTTGCGCAAAGTCGGTCACTGTCGCCGGAGTCAGCGCTTCGATCAGTCGCACCGAGACGGTGTTCTTCGACTTGGTGAGGGCCTGCCGCAGCGTCATCGGACCTTCGAAGCCGCCCTGCTCATAGTTCTTCGGCTTCCACGATTTTCCGGTGTACGGGTCGCGCACGGTTTCGGGAGCATCGTTCAACACGCTCTGGGTGGTGAAGCGCCCACTGCCCACTGCGGCTCCGTAGAGGAAGGGCTTGAATGAAGAGCCGGGCTGACGAAGCGCCTGGATCGCGCGATTGAAAGGCGAGATGGCGAAGTCATAGCCCCCGACCATCGCGACCACGGTGCGGTCGACGGGGTTGATCGCCAGCAGCGCCCCTTGCACCACCGGGATCTGGCAGAGCGTGGCCTCGTTGCCTTTGCCCACCCGCACTCGCACCAGCTCTCCCAGCTTCAAGACCTCGGACATTCTCAGCGGCGCCGCGCCAATCTTTCCATCTGGGCTGCGCGGCTTGGCCCACGCCACGCTGGCGAAGGGCAGCTGAACCGCGCGCCCGACGAGATCGACGGTGGCCATCGCCTTCTTGTCGTCGACCGCGCTGACGAAACCGACGGTCTCAACGCTTTCGCCAAACGACTTCAGCACCACCGCGCGCACCAGCTTCTCGTCCTCGGTCGGAACGGGCTCGTCCGGGTCGGCGACCTCGTCGGGGTCGGCGCGTGGGTCGATGCCCGGCTCGACCACCGGGGGGGCCGAGGCCAGCGGCGTGAGGTCGGCGATCAGCA
>JAYVCD010000151.1:0-18308 GCA_043750125.1 Archangiaceae bacterium
CTGGCACACCTCAGGCTCGACGGTGGTCGATCGCGTCACCTTCGGAAAGGCGCTGTGCGAGGTGTTCGGGTTCGATGCTTCGCTGATCACTCCGACAACGCTGGCTGCGTTGAACCTCGCCTCGCCGCGCCCTCCCCGTTCGGGCCTGAAGGTTGATTTGACCGCCGCGGCTTTGACCGTCAAGCCGTTGGCATTGGCCGAGGCGCTGGCGCAATTTCACGCTGAATACACAGGAGTCCGTCCATGAAAGGCATCGTGCTCGCCGGTGGTTCTGGTTCCCGGCTTCATCCGCTCACCCGGGTCGTCTCGAAGCAGCTGCTGCCGATCTACGACAAGCCGATGGTCTACTACCCGATCAGCACGCTGATGCTGGCGGGGATCAACGAGATCCTCCTGATCTCGACTCCGCAGGACCTGCCGCGTTTCCGCGAGCTGCTCGGGTCGGGCGAACAGTGGGGCGTGAAGTTCTCCTACGCCGAACAATTGAAGCCCGACGGGCTGGCTCAGGCATTCACGATCGGAAAGAGCTTCATCGGCAAGGACAACGTTGCTCTGGTGCTGGGCGACAACATCTTCTACGGGGCCGGCCTGTCCGAGATGGTGCAGCGGGCGGCGAAGGTTGAGAAGGGCGGCGTCGTCTTCGGCTACTGGGTCAAAGACCCCGAGCGATACGGAGTCGTCGAGCTCGATGCTCAGCACCACGCCATTTCTCTGGCCGAAAAGCCCAAAGAGCCCAAATCGAACTACGCGGTCACTGGCCTTTATTTTTACGACAACCAGGTGGTCGAGATCGCCGAGAAGTTGAAGCCCTCTCCGCGCGGTGAATACGAAATTACCGACGTGAACATCGAGTACCTGCGCCGCAAGCAGCTGAAGGTTGAAATCATGAGCCGCGGGTACGCCTGGCTCGACACCGGTACCCACCGGTCGTTGATGGAAGCCTCTGAGTTCATCAAGATCCTCGAAGAACGGCAGGGCCTGAAGGTGGGCTGCCTCGAGGAAATCGCCTGGAGGATGCACTTCATCGACACCGAGCAGCTGCTCAAGCTCGCCCAACCGATGAAGAACAACGACTACGGCCAATACCTGATCGACATCGCCCGTGGCCCTCAGCAAATTCCATGAAAATCATCCGCCCAGAAATCGCTGGACTGCTGGTCTTTGAACCCAAGGTTTATCGCGACGACCGCGGCTTCTTCGTCGAGACCTTTCAACAGGCCCGGTATGCAGAGCTCGGCATTGGTCCCTTCGTGCAAGACAACTGGTCGCGCTCGAAGAAGGGGGTGTTGCGCGGACTTCACTTTCAGCAGCCGCGCGCCCAGGGCAAGTTGATGATGGTGACCCGCGGGGCGGCCTGGGACGTGGCGGTCGACATTCGCAAAAGTTCGCCGACGTTTGGAAAGCACTTCTCGGTCGAGCTGTCCGAGAGCACCGGCCGCCAATTCTGGGTGCCGGCAGGCTTCGCGCACGGCTTCATCGCGCTCACCGACGACACCGACTTTCTCTACAAAGTCACCGACGTCTTCGACCCGGAATCCGAAGGCGCGATCCGGTGGGATGATCCGGCGCTCGCGATTCCCTGGCCGCTCGCCAACCCGCTGGTGTCGGGGAAGGACCAGAAGGCGCCGCTGCTCAAAGACGCACCTCGACTTTTTTAAGAATCCTCGAAGATCCCTGCAACCCACTACCGGGGGCGCGGTGTTCGCTTGCGCCTGGGTTTTGGTTTGGCGATGGGCTCGAGTTTCGCAACGTCTAGAAGATCCTGGGGCCTCCCTACCGCTCGTTTGTTTTTGATCAGATCGGGCAGCGAAAGGAACGCGACCGCAGTGGATCCATATTTGCCTTTCTCGCGGCGTCGAAATGAGCTGTCGAAATCCAGCCCGTCGACTTCGGTGATGATGTCGATCCGCACCGGTTCAATTCCAATCTGAAAGATGATTCCGGGGGTCGCGAGATCCGCAACGCGAAGGTTGTTCAGCGGCGCCCGAAAGAGCTTGAGCGCGCGATATACCCTCTGCGCGTTTGGCCGCGAAGCACCGACCCAGACATCGAGGTCCTTGGTGTAGCGCGGCTCGGTGTGCCTCATCACGGCGTAGGCGCCGACAATCAGAAACTCAGCGCGCTCGCTTGATAAGGCGGACAACAGATCTTCGAAGTCGCGGTGGTGATCCATCTTGCCCCCTGAATCGCGCAACCTCCGCGACCATCTGAGCTGCCGCCCGGAAGATGGCCTCGGTGCCCGCCGCTTGCCAGAACTCTCGATCGAATGAGCCGTCGTCGCGCTGGCCGGGTCTCAGCAATCGACTCATCACCACCGGCCGCCGAGCAGTTCCCATCTTCAGGACGGTAACACGAGGGCGCTGACGACCCCGCGAGCGGCTGACTCGCCAGTGGGCAGGTACCGGGGGTCGATTTGGTGCCACTGAAGCGGCCACGCCCGGGCGCGAATCGGCTAATCAGCGTCCCGTGACCGAGCCCGTGGGCTTTTCCTCGATGTTCAAGACCTGGAGCAGGCGCCTTGCAGCCGGCAGCTTCGACCCCGCTCGGCTCTCGAAGGTCGACGCCGTCATCATTGGCCTGATCATCGTGTGGGGCACCTGGCTGCTCGCCCCCGGCCTGGCTCACCCCGGGCTGCAGAGCTGGGACGGGGTGTTCCACCAGGCCGCCGCCCGCGGCACCTACGAATCTTTTTTCTTCCCACACATCTACGTCGACCCGATTTACCCGGTTCCGGTGGATGCCTGGTGGGGGGGGAGCGTATTCCTGCACAAGCCCACCGCGCCGTTCTGGTTTGCCGCGCTGGTGATGAAAGTGATTGGAGTCACCCCGGCGGCGCTGCGGTTCGTCGCCCTGGTAGGAGAGCTCGGCGCAGCCGTTTGTTTGTTTCTCTTCATCCGCGGCCTCGCCGGACAGCTGCCCGCCGCATTGGCAGCTCTGGGGTTCCTCTCACTGCCCGCGGGTTGGCTGCTCACCCAGGGGATCACCTTTGGCGATGCCACCGACTGCACGCTGGTGGGGTTTGCAATGCTCGCCGTGACGTTGATGGTCTACGCGATCGAGAAAGACTCCTGGCGCTGGGCGATGGCGTCGGGCGCGGCCATCGGGTTGGCCTATCTGTGCAAGACGGTGATGGGGCTGGCTCCGCTGGGAGTCGCCACCGCCCTTTGTGTTTTGCGACTGGTCCGCTTCTCTGCAGGCCTGCGGGTCTCTCAATTGCTCGCGCTCGCGGGAGCCACCGTCGCGGTGGCAGCCCCCTGGAACATCTACTGCGCGCTGAAGTGGCCCGAGGTCTATTCCTTCGGCGCCAAGCTGACGGTGGGGCATCTGACCGCCGATTCGGGGGCAGCCACCGGGGGGTGGCACCGTCCGCTCGACGCGGTGTTCACCGAGCTGAACAGCTGGGAATACCTTCCGCTGCCGGTCATCGTCCCGGTGATGGCCGGCACCTGGCTCATCATTCGCGGAATCTGGAAGCGCGAGCCCCCCGTGCTGGCGGCGGCAATCTGGGTCTGGGCGACCTGGCTGACCCACTCGATGATCAGCGTCAAAGCCCCGGCCCATGTGTGGACCGCGGTGCCGGGAGTCTTCGCGGGCCTGGCGTTGATCGTCGTCGATGCCCGCCGCTATCCCCCGCTGGCCGCCGCCGCGCTGGCCGCGATCTTCACTCCGGCGCTGATGTCCTGGCTTCCTTCTCTGGGAAAAGTGCGCGAGTGGCTCCCGCAGGCGCTGGTCCAGACCCGCTCGGTTCCGGGCCTCGCCGAAGGCATCGTGCTCTGCCTCGCCGCGGCACTGATCACCTGGGGGCTGTGGCGACTGGCCCGACGGCCCCCCGCGATGGGCTGGACTCTGGGCGGCGTCTACACCGGCTGCCTGGTCTGGTTGATTGCCTGGCAGTTGCCCGTCGCGAACAAAGCGCAGGAAGCCACCCACGAGTTCTTGCTGCTCACCAGCTACAGCAAAGAAGTCGGGCAGGCGGTCGACGCCGCGGTCCCGAAGAAGAGCGTGCTGTTCCAGGACATCGATCTGGATCCCGCCGAGGTGTACGAGGTCCAGGGCTCCATCTTCTGGAGCGGGCGAATGACCTATCGCAGCGCCCCGGATCTCCCCACCGCCGCGGCCAAAGGCTATCACCCGTACCTCATCTCGCCGGCGGCGGAACCGTTTGCTCCCCTGCCCCAGGTGCCTGCCCATGCGTGGCTGCGTGCGTATGATCTGCTGACCCCAGTCCCCGGACCCACGCCGCTGCCGGACGGAATTCAGCCGCTTCAGCTCGAGCTGGGCGACAACACCGTGCTCGGGCTCGCCTACGGCCCCATCGACGACACCCACGACAAGTACGCGTTCTACGTTCGACCGAACGGACCGCCGGTTGCGCTGTCCGTGGTGTTCGTGAAGAACGATGGAACCGAAATCACCCGCCAACTCGAACCCGAATTGTCGCTTCGCAATCGCAACCGACTGGCGGGCGCGCAGTGGTACGTGCTGCCTTCGCTCGGCCCTCCGGGAAGACAGCTGAAGGCGATCGACTTCGGTCCCTCGAGGCAGCGGGCGATCTTAAGTCGGCGCGACCTGTAGATACGCTTCGAGCTGCGCTTCGCACAACGCGGCAAGCTTCAACGGCCCCGCGCCTTTGAGCTGCTCGCGGTACCAGGCGACGGTGTTCGCCACCGCGTCGTCGAGCCCCCACCGCGGACTCCACCCCAAACGGGTCTGCGCTTTTTCGATCGCCAGCCGAAGCAGCGAAGCCTCGTGCTTCGCCTCGGGGTCGCTCAAGTCTTCCCAGCGCCCACTGCCCCAGGCCGAAATCAGCTTCTCGACCAGAGGCGCCACCGCGACCGTAGAAGAAAAGTCCGGGCCGAAGTTCCACGCTTCACAGAACGGCGCCGGTTGAGGGCCGAGCAGCTTCGCGCCCAACCACAGGTAGCCGCCAAGCGGCTCGAGCACGTGCTGCCAGGGCCTCACCGACTTCGGGCTGCGGACCCCGATCGGCTTGCCTTCGCACAGCGCGGTGATCGCGTCGGGGACAATCCGGTCTGCGGCCCAATCGCCTCCGCCGATGACGTTGCCCGCCCGCGCGGTCGCGACTTTCACTCCGTGCTGAGAAATCTTCGCGGTCGGGAAAAAGCTTCGACGCCAGCTGGCGGTGACGAGCTCGGCGGCAGCCTTGCTCATCGAGTAGACGTCATGCCCGCCCATCGGCTCGACTTCGCGGTAGCCGAAGATCCATTCCTGATTTTCGTAGCACTTGTCGCTGGTGACGACGACGCACGCGACCGGGCCCTTGAGCGCCTTGAGCGCCTCGAGGACGTGGGCCGTACCGCGGACGTTGGTGTCGAGCGTCAGCAGCGGCTCGTCGTAGCTCTTGCGAACCAACGGCTGGGCGGCGAGGTGAAAGACGATGTCCGGTCGGGCGGCGACGACGGCCGCGCGCACCGCGTCGGGGTCTCGGACATCGCCCAGGTGGTGTTCGCAGGCCTGCTCGACGCCGGCGGCGAGAAAGATTCCCTTCGGCTGATCTGGAGCCAGTGCATAGCCTGTGACTTCGGCGCCGAGGTTCTTGAGCCAGAGCGCGAGCCAGGCCCCTTTGAAGCCGGTGTGCCCGGTGAGAAAGACCCGTTTTCCGGCGTACGCGGCCCGCAAGCCGGCAGCGTTCACTTCCAGACCTTCCACGGCGCGGTGCCCTTGGCCCACAAGTCGTTGAGCAGGTTGAATTCTCGCAAGGTGTCCATCGGCTGCCAGAACCCGCCGTGGGTGAAGGCGGACAGCTGCCCGTCGGTGGACAACTTCTGGAGCGGATCGCGCTCGAGCACCGTGCTCGGGTCGGTGCCGAGGTAGTTCCAGATCTTCTTGCTGTCGCAGACGAAGAAGCCGCCGTTGATGTACCCCTCGGACGTCTGCGGCTTCTCGGCGAACTCACTGACTTTCGACCCCTCGACCCGCAGCTCTCCGAAGCGCCCGGGAGGTCGCACCGCGGTCACGGTCGCGACCTTTCCTTCCTTCTGGTGAAACGCGATCAGCTTGCCGATGTCTACGTCCGACACTCCATCGCCGTACGTCAGGCAGAACTGGGCGTCGTTCTCGACGTACTTTCGAATCGCCGACACCCGGCCGCCGGTCATCGTCTGCTCGCCGGTTTCCGCCAGCGTGACCACCCAGTCTTCCTCCGAGTGGTTCCCGTGAAACGTGACCGACTTGTCGGCGCCCAGCGAGACCGTCACGTCGTTGGTCATCGCGCGGTAGTTGAGAAAAAATTCTTTGATCAGCCAGCCTTTGTAGCCAAGGCAGAGCACGAACTCTTTCACTCCGTGCGCCGCATAGGACTTCATGATGTGCCAGACCATGGGCTTGTTGCCGATCGGGAGCATCGGCTTGGGCAATGACTCGCTGGCTTCGCGAATGCGCGTTCCCTGACCACCACAAAGAATGACGGCTTTCATGTCAGTGGATGCGAGGAGCAGGAACCGGAGTGATGAGCTTCCCGCCCTTCCCGGTGTACGCCGACAGTTGGCGCGCGATCTCGTCGAAGAAGTTCCACGCCAGCACGACCGAGTAGTCGGGCCGGGCGTCGATCAACGCCTGGGGAGTGACGACCGGCACGTGCGTCCCCGGCATCAACCGCCCCTGCTTGTGCGGCGAACGGTCGGCGACGAAGTCGAAGTATTCCTTCCCAAGCCCACAATAGTTGCTGAGCACGACGCCCTTGGCCGCCGCGCCGTAGGCCGCCATCGAGCCGCCTTTTTTCTTCAGGTCCATCAAGAACGCAGGCAGGGTTTCCTTCAGTCGCTCAGTGCCTTGCGCGAACTTCTTCAGGTTCGGCATCGTGTTGAGGCCGCTGGCCTTCTCGGCGGCGATCCACTTGGCGACCGACGGTTTGGCCGTCGCCGAGCGCTTGCCGCGGGCAATCAGCGAGCCGCCATGCAGCGGAATCTCTTCGACGTCCCACAAGACCATTCCGGCCTGCTTGAACAACCGGTCGAGCGCGGTGACGGAAAAATACGACAGGTGCTCATGGTAGATGGTGTCGAACTCGAGCCCGTCGACCATCGGCTTCAAGTACGGCACCTCGACGTGGAAGATCCCGTCGTCGGCGAGCCAGAGTCCGGCGCCGGCGACGAAGTCCACCACTTCTGGAACGTGCGCCACGACGTTGCGCGCGAGAATCAAGCGCGCCGGCCCGACCTCTTCGCGCATCTTCTTCGCCAGCGTCGAGTTGAAGAATTCGGCCGTGGTGGGGATCCCGTCTTTGTTGGCGACCTCGGCGATGTTGCGTGCCGGCTCGACCCCGTGAATCCGGCAATGCGCCTTGAAAGGCTTGAGGATGCAGCCGTCGTTGCTGGCGAGCTCAGCGACGAGATCATTTTTCGCAAGGTTGATTTCGGTGCGGTAGCGCTCGGCAAGGCTCACCCCCCACTTCACGATCGTCTCGGACATCGCCGAGAAGTAGAGGTAGTGCTCGAAGACGTCCTTCGGGTCGAGCATGTGGGTGAGCTGCACGTGGGTGCAGGCCGGACACAGGCTGATCGCCAGCGGGTGCTTCTTTTCGGCGGCGATCTCGGCGGCCCCGTTCAAGAAGCTGTTCACCGGGGGCATCAGGCCAAGGGACAGCACCGGCAACAGCTCGGTGCCTCCACAGATTCGACACGCAGCGATTGGGATCGACATAGGGCCACGCTCTACCGCAACCCGTCCCCCAACGCCTTGAGAATTCCCTCTACCTCGGGTTGCCGGAAGGCGTGCCGTTCGCTGGTCAAGGCGACCCGGTCGGGCCGGGGAGCCACCTGCCCTGCCAGCCGCCAGTCGGTCTCGGTCAACTTCAGCGCCGGCAGCTGCAGCGCCTGGACGATCAAAGTGGCCCACTGCGCCTTGGTGAATTCCCGTTCACCGGTGAGGTGAACCACGCCTTCCATGTCCTGCCCCAGCAGCGTTAGCGCCGCTTCGCACAGCCACCCGGTCCAGGTCGGACAACCCGATTGTCCGGACGGGACTTTGAGCTCGGTGCCATCCCGGGCATGGGAAAGCACCCGGTAGACGAAATTCTTTTTTCGCGCCTCGAGCCCGAAGACCCAGGCGGTGCGGCAAATCAGCGATCGCCCCCGTTCGAGCAGCAGCACCTCGACCTCGCGCTTGTGCTTCGCATACACGCTCAGCGGGTGGACCGCGTCGCTCTCGACGTAGCGGCCGTCTTTCTTTCCGTCGAACACGTGATCGGTCGAGAAGAAGAGCAGCCGGGCCCGGGAACCCGCGGTCGCAGCGACCAGGTTCTGCACGGTCGAGACGTTGTCCCGGTGGCTGCGCGCCGGGTCCGATTCGCAGCCATCGACGTACGGCCAGGCCGAACAGATGGCGATCGCCTCGGGCGCAAAATCCTTCAGCGCGAGCTCGATGGCCGCGCGGTCGAGCAGGTCGACCACCCGGGTGGCCGCCCCCTCGACTTTGCGAGCGGACCCCAACACCGTGGCGGTGGGGCTCGCGCGCCGACCGAGCTCGCTCCCGACCAGCCCCGAGGCGCCGACCACCCACAGCCGCATCAGCGATCCTTCAGCGACCAGTCGTACTTGATGAACGAGTTGTGCGGATCCATGCGCTCGATCTCTTTGGGGTCGTGGGGAATCGTTGCGCAGTTCACGACCAGGGCCGGCTTCACCCCCAGACCCTTGAACCCATTCCAGACACCGACCGGCACTTTGACCAGCGCGTGGTTGTCTTCGCCCAGGTAGATTTCCTGCAGCTCGCCCTTCGTCGGAGAGCCTTCACGCGAGTCGAAGAGGACGATTTTGATCATCCCCACCGGCACCGCGTAGTTGATCACCATCTCGCGGTGCAGGTGCCAGCCCTTGACGATGCCCGGGTAGACGGTCGAGAAGTAGACCTCGCCGAACTTTTCGAATTCGGGATCCGTCGACTTGAGAACGTGCATCACCTTGCCCCGATCGTCCGGGATGATGCGCCTGGGAGCGACGACGACGCCTGAGATCATGCGGGGGGCAATAGCCAATGGGCCCCGCCGAATCAACGCGGGCCTGCGGCCTGCGGTCCTTGCTGGCAGGAACTACCGCTATCAGTTAAGTGCCGGCGCCCATGGAGCCGATCAACGCTTCAGAACGCCCGCTGGTCACTGTCGTCTGCCCGGTCTTCAACGAAGAAAAGAGCGTTCCCCTTTTTTACGAGCGGTTGTTGCTGGCGTTGAAGGACATCGAACAGCAGGTCCGCTTCGAGTTCCTGTTCATCAACAACCGCAGCACCGACCGGACCCTCGAGACGATCAAGGACCTGCAGGCGAAGGACCCTCGCATCCGCTACATCACAATGAGCCGCAACTTCGGCTACCAGGCGTCGATCACCGCCGGGATGCGCCACGCGTCGGGTAACGCAGTGGTGAACATCGACGTCGATTGCGAAGACCCGCCCGAGATGATCCCCCAGTTCATCGAACGCTGGCTCGCCGGAGCCGACGTGGTCTACGGGCTTCGCCACCAGCGCGAAGAATTTTTCCTGATGCACTGGGCGCGCAAGGTCTTCTACCGCGTCACTCGCATGGTCTCGGATCACGAGATCGTCCTCGACATGGCCGAGTTCTTCCTCGTCGATCGCCGGGTGCGCGACTACGTGCTCTCGGGCCGAAGCACGTTTCCTTTCGTGCGCGGCCAGGTCGGGTACGTCGGCTTTCGGCGCGAGGGCATCGCCTACAAGCGCGAGCGCCGACTGGTCGGGCAGACGCACTACAACCTGCTCAGCGCGACCCGGTTTGGCGCGGCCGGAATTCTGTCCTCGTCGACGCTGGCGCTGCGGCTGCTCGCCTACGTGGGCGGCACCGGCTTCGTCCTCAATCTGATCGGAGCCGCCTGGTTGGTCGCCGGGGGGGAGCGCACCGGCCTGACCTTGAGCGCCCGGCTGTTGATCGCACTGGCGGCAGTGCAAGTCGGGTGGATGCTGCTGGCCTTTGGGGTGGTCGGCATCTATCTGGCGCGGGTGTACAAAGACAACATCGGGCTGCCGCTCTACGTGGTCGACGATCGGCTCTCGTCCCCGGCCACCCAGAAGCCCCGCGAGATGACCGTCCATGGCTGAGCTCGTTTGCCCGATGTGCAAGAGCGGTGGCTTCGAGCCGCTGTTCACGGCGGCCAACGGTTTTCCGATTGTCCGCTGCCAACAGTGTCAGCTCGCGTTCTCTGACGACCGCAACTCGCCTCGGCCCGACCAGCTGTACCCGCCGTTCGATCAGTCGGCCTCGCTTGCCTTAGATTCGCTGCGGTCGGCGCTGGCGGTTTTCCTGCGCCAACGCGAAGGGGTCGTCAAACGCTTCAAACAGTCGGGCCGATTGCTCGACTACGGCTGTGGCGCGGGAGCCTTCGCCCGGTGGATGGCGCAACACGGCTTCGAGTCGGTCGGCCTCGAACCGTTCAGCCTGTGCGAGCCCCAAGAAGAGCCGAACCTGAAGCTGGTGCGCGCTCCGCTCGAAGAGGCTGAACGAAACCTGGGCAAGTTCGACGTGATTACGTTGTGGCACGTGCTCGAGCATCTGCACGAGCCGGTCGACGTGCTGACCCGGCTGAGCAAGCTGCTCACCCCCGACGGAGTGTTGATCGTCGCGGTGCCGAACTTTTCCAGCTGGCAAAGCACGCTGTTCAAGGGGGCCTGGTTCCACCTCGATCCTCCGCGCCATTTGCTGCAGTTCGAGCCCGAGACCCTCGCTGAGTGCCTGAGCCGGGCGGGCCTGGCCACCGTCGGCGAAGTCCGCTTTCTTCCCGAGTACGGCAGCTCGGGTTGGATTCAGAGCACCCTGAACCAGGTGCTTCCGCACACGAACTTTCTGTACGAGCTGGTCAAAGACCGCGGGGCGCTGAAGCAGATGAGCGGCCTGAGCCAGGCGTTGCACCTGGCCGGTTCGATGGTGCTGGGCGCTCCGGTGTTCGCCGCGTCCGTTCCGCTCGAAGTCGCGGCGGCGACCTGGAAAAAACAGGCGGCGTTGACCTGGTGCACCCGCCCGATTTCTCGCTGAGGCCTTTGCCCCAAATGGAAATGACCATTCCCCCCACCCCGATCCCGACCCCGACGCTGGGCCGAAGAGTCCGGCAGCGGGTCGAGCTGTGGTTTGAAACCTACGGAACGTTTCCCCTGGTGCTCTGGGTGGGCACCCGCCTGGCCTACATGGGAATGTCGGTCGTCGGCCTCGCGCTGATTCCCACGCTCTATTACCACCCGGATCTCCGACAAAAATTTCTCGAGCCCTACCCCGCCCTCGACGGACTGTGTCGGTGGGACTGCGGGTGGATGGTCACCGTGGTGAAGGACGGCTACAGCACCGCAGAGAACGCGAAAATCTTTCCGCTGTTTCCGCTGATTGGGTGGGCGGTCGAACGGGTCACCGGAATTCACCACCTGCTGGTGTTCCTGCTGGTCTCGAACCTCGCCGCGCTTGCGGCGTACTACCTCATCTTCCACTTGTTCCGGCAGTTGGAAGGAGAGCAGTCGGCCCGCTGGGCCCTGGGGCTGTTGGTCGCCTATCCGTTCGCCTACTTCCAGGCCCAGGCGCAGCCCGAGTCGCTGATGATGCTCTTGACCGCGGCCAGCCTGCTGCTCGCCTTTCGCGGCCAGCACATCTGGGCTGGGGTGCTGCTCGGGCTGGGGGTGATGGCCCGGCACGTCGCGATTTTCTATGGCCCGGCGCTCTTGATCGCGCAGATCAAACAGCGCGGCTTTCGAAAGTTTCTCTGGAGCCCGTCGGTGTTCGGGCTGGTCGTGCCCTTTCTATTCGTCGGCGCTTTCGCCTGGTACCTGAAGGTCAAGGTCGGAGATCCGCTCGCGTTCTGGAACGCCCGCACCATCGGCTGGGGAGACCTCGTCTGGTATGGCTGGCTTCAAATCTTGAAGAACATTCCGTACAGCGATCGGCCCGAATTTTACTTCTTCATGATCACCGGCCTCATTCCCTGGGTGGGAGCGATCGCCCTGGCCACGAAGAAGCACTGGTGGGAACTGGCGGCGGCGGCGATCACCTCGATGGTGATCTTCTACTCGGGAGGAGTCGCGACCGGGCTGGGCCGTTACACCGCGAGTGTCTGGCCCGCGTTCTTGCCCCTGGGGATATACGTCGCCAATCGGCCAGCGCTGCAGATCCCGCTGATCATCGCGTTCTCGCTGTTTCAGGGTCTGTATTTTTTCATGTTCTCGCACCAATTCAGGGTCTTTTGACCTCAGGCCGTGATGACCGCCCCCGCTGAACTGCCTTCTTCCCTGCTCGAACGCGCCCGCCGGACGATTGTCGCCTCGCCGTGGATCCCCGCGTTGGGGATCTTTCTTCTCGCGCTTCTGGTGGTGCAGCCGTGGGGCAACTACGCGCTCAACGACGACTGGACGTACTCCCATGTCGCGAAGCGTTTTGCCGAAACGGGGGTCTTGAAGATCGACACCCCGGTGGTGGCCAATACGGTCGGGCAGTCGATGCTCGCGGCGCCGGTGATCGTGATCTTCGGCTTTTCGTTCGTGGCCCTGCGGCTCTACACCATGGCTCTGGCGCTGCTGTGCCTGTGGCTGGTGGACCGGGTTCTGCGGGTCGTCGCGCCTGAGCCTGCAGTGCGAATCGCCGCGCTGCTGTTGCTGGGGCTGAACCCGATTTTCTTCTACTCGTCGTTGACGTTCATGACCGAAATCTACGGGTGGCTGCCGGGCCTGAGTGCGGCAGCGCTGTGGTTCTGGGACCGGCAGCGGCGAGGTCCGGACGAGCGCGTCGTCGCCTGGTGGGTGGCGGCGGTGTGCGGCCTGCTCGGCGCTTTCCCCTTCTGGATCCGGCAGCCGTGCGTGGTGATCTACGCGGCGATCATCGGAGGAACCCTGGGACGGATGATCCTCAACCGCGACTGGCGCGGGCTGCGACGCGCGCTGCCGGTGGTCGGGGTGGGGGCCGCGGTCTTCCTCGCGACGGTCGCCTTGTTCTTCTACTGGGCGATCTCTTCGGGAAATTTCCCCTTCGAGTTCCAGAAGCGCCTTCCCAACCTCCTGCGCTTCGATTCCACCACGTGGATCATGCAGTCGGGAGCGGCCGTCTTCTACCAGACCGCCTACTTCCTCCCCTTCCTGCTGCTGCTGTGGTGGCCGAGGGTGAGCGCGTGGAAGCGCACCGCGATTGCTTCGCTGGTGGTGTTCGGGCTGGCCTTCTGGGCGCGCGACCTGTTCGAGCGCATCGGAGGCAACGACTACGGCCACGGCATGATGTGGGCCCACAAGTCGTTCCCGTTCTTGATGAACATCATCTACGCCGGAGGCATCGGGCCGATCACCGTGTCCGACGTCTTCTGGAGCGGCCAGCCCGGCCCCCATTGGCCCGTGGGCTTCACCAAATCGATCGAGTATTTCCTGCTCGCCGCGACGCTGCTGTGGGGCCCGCTGATCGTCGCGGCCGGAACGGGGCTGCGCCGCATCCTGGCCTCGGTGGGCGCCGAGGTGCTGCTGTTCGCGATGTTGCTGCCAATCGTCGGCCTCTCTTCAATCATTCAAGGGCACCAGAACGAGCTGCTCGATCGCTACCAGATGCCGTTGATCTTGGGCTTTGCGGTGCTGCTGCCGGCCACAGTGGCCATCCACTTCCGCAATGGCAGTTCCTCTGTGTTCAATTGGCGCCGCGGGCTGACATTCGGGCTGACGTTTCTTCCGATCGCCGTGTTTTCAGTCGGTGGGCTGCACGACATGTTTCGCTGGAACGACGCCCGGTGGGAATTGGTCGCAGAAGGCTATCGGCAGGGCGCGACGCTCTCGACGCTGGAAGCCGGCTTCGAGTCGAGCTGCTGGTACCGCGAAGAAGGCATGACCGCGGACCACAAGGGCTGTGGTGAGACCTGTTCATGCTCGTACTTCGCCGCGTGCTGCCTGGACGATCGCTGGCGGGTGGGCATGTCCGTTCTTCCCGGGTACACCCCACTGAAGGAAATCAAGCCGAGCTGGTGGTTGGTCGACGGGCCGTCTCTTCACCTCTCGAGCCGCCCCAGCCAGCCCTAACCCCCACGTCTCTGCTCTCGCCCATCATGCGTTCATTTGTCGATCGGCTCAGTTCCTTCGCAGCGCCTTCAGATCGTTGGATTGCCGCAATCGGCTGCGCGGGTGCGGCCATCGGCCTGGGGTACGCGCTGCAGATTTCCAACGGCACCATCCACCCCGAGGCGATCACGCTTCTGATTGTCGCGCTGGTGCTGGCGGGGATCTCCGTCGCGCACCCTCGACTGGGGCTGGTCGAGCGCTGGGGCGAACCGACGGCCGTCGCGGTGCTCGGCGCGGGGTTGATCCTGGGCGTCTTCGTTCATCTGACGACCTCGCCCGGCTCGTATCTGCAGGTCGGCCCTGACGGCTATGTAAGGCACCACCAGTGGGTGGCGGCGATGGCAGTTTTGGCTGGGGCGGGACTCTCGAAGACCCCGTGGCTTGGGCCCGCTCGAACGATGTTGTTTCTGGCGGTGGGCTTCCTGCTCGGCCTCTGGCTGCTGAGCGCGTCGCCCAACCCCACCATCGACGTGTTTGTGTGGCATCGGGAAGCCTACGAAGCCGTGCGTCACGGGGTGAGTCCCTACGCGATCACAATTCCAAACATCTACGGCAGGACCGAGTGGTACGCGCCCGGGTTGGCCGATGCGACGCGGGTCTTTGTCGGGTACCCCTACCCTCCGTTGACTCTGGCCCTGGGCGCGTTCGGGCAACTTGCCGCCAATGACTATCGTTACGCCAACTTGGGCGCGCTGATCCTCTCTGCCGGCCTGATTGCCTTCTCGCGCCCCGGCAGAATTGCCCCCGCGGCCGCCGCGATTCTCTTGCTTTCACCCCGAAGTCTGTTCGTGCTCGAACAAGGCTGGACGGAATCCACGGCAATTCTGGCGTTTTCGGTCACGGTCTTCTGTGCCTGCCGGACCCCCCGGGTGCTCCCCTGGGCGTTTGGGGCGATGCTCGCGACCAAGCAGTACTTCGTTCTCTGCGCTCCGCTGGCGTTTTTGCTGATGCCGCCCCCGCTCACCCTTCGCAGCGCGATCGCCTTTGCGTGGCGGGCAATGCTGGTCCCGGTGGTCTTGACCCTTCCTTTCGTTCTCTGGAGCCCAAAGGCTTTCTTCGATTCGGTGGTCTTGTTTCAGGTGCTGCAGCCCTACCGAGCCGATTCGCTGAGCTTCCTCGCCTGGACCATGGTCAACGGAGTGCCCCGTATTCCGCTGTGGGCCGGGTTCGCTGCGTTGATCCCCGCCTACCTGCTGGCACTCTTCCGGGCCCCTCGAACACCGTTTGGCTTCGCCGCTGCTTCCGGTTTGATGTTTCTGATGTTCTTCGCTTTTTCGAAGCAGGCGTTCTGCAATTACTATTTTCTGATCGTGGGGGTGCTCTGTGCGGCTGTGGGGGCCGCGAACCCTGCTCCAGCTGCCGAGGCTGCGAAGCCCGCTTCAATCGAAGCGGCGCCTACCGCGGGGGTCGAACCGATTTCTGCTTCCACGGCGGGTAGCGAAACGCAGATCGCACTGTCCTGAAGGTGTACTTGAATAGATCGGGGACATTGACCGACGAGCTGTCTTCCTCGTAGCGCACCGGGCAAGGCACTTCGCCCACTCGAAAACCCTTCGCAACGGCATCCATCAAGATGTCGCTTGCGAAAGCGTGGGTGTCGCTGAAGGTCGCCAGCGGCACAGTGCGAATCACTGATTTGGAATAGGCCCGCATTCCGCTGTGCCACTCGCCAAAAGCAGTTCCAAACCAAAGATTCTCAAACAGGGTCAGCGTGCGGTTTCCCAGCCACCGGTACACCTGCATTCCTCCGCTCAAGGCTTCTTCGCGGGTGCGGATCCGGTTGCCCTGAATGAGGTCGTAGTGGCCGCGCGCGATGTATTCGATCATCAAATCGGCCAACGAAGGCTCGTATTGAAAGTCCCCGTGGATCTCGATCGCGACATCGCCCCCTTCGTCGAGAAATACCTGGAACAGGCGCTTGAGGTTGCCCCCGTACCCCACGTTTTTCTCGTGGGTGATGCAGCGCACTCCCAGCTTGCGCGCGACCTCGGCGGTGCCGTCGGTGCTCTGGTTGTCGCCCACGATCACATGCGGCTTGAGTGAATCCGGAAGGGCGTTAAAGGTCTTGGCGAGCGTCTTCTCGACGTTGTACGCAAGAATCATCACGACCGGTTTCATGGGGGCGGTGTACCCATGACGACGACCCCCTACAAGGCAAAAGACATGTCGGTCCACACCGGGGCCCCCAGTCAATGCAACATCTGCGGCGGTGCGCTCACCACGCGATTTCCCCGTGTCGTCGACGCCCAAACCAGCGAGTCCTTTTCAATTCTCGAGTGCACCCGGTGCGGGCTGGGCCACACGTCTCCCCAGCCCGGCGATTTGCGACCCTACGGCGCCGCGGCGTACGAAGCCGGCCGTCACGGCCTGACCAGCCGATATTGCATCTGGCGGCGGCTTCGATTCGTGGCCTCGCAACCGCTTTCGAGGAATCGCCGAATGCTGGACGTGGGCTGCGGCGACGGAAGTTTCCTGCTCGAAGCGCAGCGTCAGGGGTGGGAAGTCTCTGGAACCGAAGTGAATCCTCGCCTCGCCCGAGAGCGAGGTCTGACGATTCATGAAGAGCTCGTTCGGGCGAGCCCGGCCGGGCCCTATGGCTGTATTACTTTGTGGCATAGCCTCGAACACTTTCGAGATCCTCAGGCTGCGGTTCAAGAAGCCGCCTCATTGCTCGCCCCCGATGGCGTGATGTTGATTGCAGTTCCGAACTGGAGCGGAGCCCAGGCCCGGGCGTTCGGAGCCCAATGGTTTCATTTGGACGTCCCCCGCCACTTGTTCCATTTTTCCGCCCAATCGCTCTCGGTGCTTGCGGGGCAGTGCAACCTTCAGGTCCGCCAGACCTGGCACACCGAAGCCGAGCTGGATCTCTTTGGCTGGACCCAGAGCGCGCTCAACCGGGTGCTCGATCAGCCGAACCTCTTGTTTTCGCTGGTGATGGGGAAGCCCACCCGGCTCTCCCTCGCTCAGAAGGGGGTGCAGCTTGCCCTGGGTTCGGTGGCCACGCTCGCCGCGCTGCCGTTGTTCTCGACCTCGGTGGCCCTGGGCCGCGGGGGAATCATCGTCCACGCCTTGCGCCGAAGGCCCTTGTGACGGCCGGCCATCTTCGATACCCAATCCCCATGCTTTCTCTGGGAATTGACGGCTTCGAGTACCAAGACCTGCACAACGCGCCTGCGCTGGCCCGACTGCACGAGCGCTTCTTGATCGAGCTCTCGGCGGCCAACCCGGTGCTCTCGAACGAGTTTGAAGCGCTGCGGTCCGGAACGGCAAAGCTCACTCCGCCTCAATATTCCGACCTGCTGATTCGCGTCGCCGAACACGTCTCGCGCTTCCTTGGAAAGCTCTTCAAGATCCAACCCGAGCTGGCTGCGATGTCCGTACGGCTGACCGACGAGTTGAAGTTGTTCGAGTTCAAGCGCGATTTCGTCAGCCGAAAGGTCTTCAAGAAGGGAGCGACCGAACGGCCGACCGCCGACGAGCTGCCGGTGCTCGAGCAGCGAATGCATCTGTTGTTCAAGCTGGGCTTCGGCTGGACGGGGACGCCCACCGATGAAGAGCGGGCAGTGGCCGAGTCGGTGCTCACGCTGATGCACATCGAGAAGCAGCTGGCGGGTGGGTATACGCCCCCTCAGCCCGAGCAAGAGGGGGTCTGGACGAAGCTGCAGGCGGCGCTGCTGTCGACGGCCGAAGGAAAAGCGACCTTCGCCACCACGTTGCTTCCCGGGGGCGTCGAGGCGGCCCGTGGCCTGCTGTCGTTGGCTGACCGGTGGACGTATGCGCGCGCAAAGTACAGCCACCTGTTCCACGGCTGGTCGACGATTGCCCAGCCGCAGCCGCTGGTTTTCGACAAGCTCGTCGAGCTGAAGGTACCCAACACGGCGATGCCCGAGATGCTCGAGGGGCCTGCCGAGCACCTGCGCCGCCGCGATGGCTTCAAGCTGACCGACCCCCGGGCGACCCAGCGCGAAGTGATGGATCAGATCGACTACTGCATCATCTGCCACGAGCGCGAGCGCGACAGCTGCAAGAAGGGCATTCCCGAGAAAGACCCGACGAAAGAGCTGAGCTTCAAGTTGAACCCGCTGGGAATTCCGCTGACCGGCTGCCCGCTGGACGAAAAAATCAGCGAGGCGCACCTGCTCAAGTCGCGCGGCGACTCGTTGGCGGCGCTGGCGATGATCATGATCGACAACCCGATGTGCCCCGGCACCGGCCATCGAATCTGCAACGACTGCATGAAGGCCTGCATCTTCCAGAAGCAGGACCCGGTGAACATT
>JAYVCD010000152.1:0-5881 GCA_043750125.1 Archangiaceae bacterium
GAAGCCTGTGCCAAAGGGCTGGGCGAGCTGGGAGGCCCCGATGCGCCGGGCCCCCTGACCCATGCTGCAGAAAAAGACGCGAGCTCGAGAGTGAAATACGTTGCGACCGAGTCTTTGCGTAAGTTGGGCTTCAGTCGTGCTGCGAAGTGAGGAGACTACAAAAACGTGAAGCTCAAGCTCGCCGCCGTCATTGAACCGAAGGATCCCCGCTGGAAGGCGATCTGCGCCGGGCTGAAGAAGGCCGGCCTCAAAGTGTCGGCTGCCCGCGACGTGGAGCAGCTGAACAAGGAAGACGTGGTGGTGCTGGGCCCATCGGTGGGCTCGCCGTCGCGGCTGTCGCGTGCGGTGCGCAACGCCCGACCCCAGGCCCTGCTGTTCGCCGCCCAGAGCAAAGGGTTCAAGGCGCCGTTCGCCGACGCGGTGCTCCCGCTGCCGATTTCGCCCAATGACTTACGGGTGCGGTTGTTCGAGCTGCAGCTGCACCGGGCCGCGGCCGGCGAAGATCCGTTGCCGATGAAGCGACCGGGCGAAGGGATCCTCGACCCGATGACGAACTTCTATACCTTCGCCCATTTCAAAGAAGTGCTGTTCGTCGAGGTCAAGCGCGCCCGTCGCTATGGGTTTCCGCTGGCGCTGGCGTTGATTGCCTTTGATCCCCTGCCGCTGAAGGTCGACGAAGAGCTGCGCGGACAGCTGATGGGAGGCCTGTCGCTGGCGATTCGCCGGTCGCTGCGCGACACCGACTTCCCGGTGCAGCAGGCGCCTGATCGGGTGGTGCTGCTGATGCCGCACACCGACCTGGCCGGTTCGCTGATCGTCGCCCGCCGAATCTGCGAGCGCGTCTCGAAGGCCACGCTGCAGCGCGGCGATCAGCAGCTCAACCCGACCATCTCGGCCGGAGTCGCAGCCGGCTCACCGGGTCACGAGTACGGCTTTTCGGATTTGGTCCGCCAGGCCACCGACGGGCTCAATGCGGCGATGGCGCGCGGAGGAAACCGGGTCGAGTTCTTCGACTCGGTGGAAAAGGCCGCGCTGCCGAGCCCTGCGATGATCATTCCACTGGTGCCGCCTTCGGTTCGCTGAAGGCTCAGGCCCCGCTGACCTTCATCGCGTCGACCTTGTTCCGGCCGCCGCGCTTGGCGCGATAGAGGTACTTGTCGGCGGCGGCGATCAGATCTTCAGGCTGGGCGAAATCGGTATCGAAGAGCGTCGCCACCCCGAGGCTGATGGTGACTTTGATCGGCGTGCCGTTGAACTGAAAATCGTGACCGTCGACCGCCCGGCGGCATCGTTCGGCACACCGAATCGACTTCTCGTCGTTCGACTCGCGCAGCAGCAACGCGAACTCTTCGCCGCCGTAACGGGCAAACAAGTCTTCCTGCCGCACGGTCTCGGCGATCCTCGCGGAAATTTTCTGGAGCACGAAGTCGCCCGCGGGGTGGCCGAAGGTGTCGTTGATCTTCTTGAAGTGGTCGATGTCGAGCATCACCAACGACAGCGGGACCCGGTGGCGCAGGCAATACGCGAACTCCTTCTTCAAGGTGTCGACGAAGTACTTCTTGTTGAAGATCCGGGTGAGCCCGTCGCGGGTGGCCGACTCGTAGATGTTGCGCTGGTACTCTTCTTCGAGCTTGTCCTGAATCGAGAACTTGAAGACGGTGTTGCTGCCGACCTGAATCTTGTCGCCGTCTTGCAGCGTCGCGATCGAGACCTTGATCCCGTTGAGGAAGGTGCCGTTGGTCGAGCCCAGGTCCACCAGCTGAAACTGACCGTTGGGCGCCTGGGCCACCTTCGCGTGCTTGCGCGAGACGCCGTCGTCTTCCACCTGACAGTTGACGTCGCTGCTGCGGCCCATCACCAGCTCGTTGCGTTCCAGCTTGATCATTCGGCCGATGCCGGCCGGCGACTTTGCGCTGATCACGATCAGGTAGGCGTTGACTGTCTTGGCCTGGCCAAGGAGGTCGGCGATCGAATGTACCGACGTGTTGTCCTCAGACATTCTCGGGGTCCGATATTAAGAATGGCCACGAGGGCCAGCAAGCACTCTTCCAGTTCCTTTGTGGGCGAAGTGCCGACGTTTTTGCGTCACTGCTCGAGGCACAACAGCGAAAGCTTGAGGTTGCAGGTCCGGCTGCCGAGGTTTTGCCACCCAGACCTACTCGCAGCCGAGGCCGAACCCACACTTCCATTCCCCGATTCGCTGCGCCAATCGCTGCAAGCGGGGCCGCCTCGTCCGGACCAGATGTCGCTCGAAGCGGGCAAACCCTTCTCATCGGCATCGATGCTCGCCACCCACGCCTCGGCCAGGTTGAAGCTCGCCACCTGGGTCCCCCCATCGGGCAGCGGCTTGACCCACGGCCCGCTTCCCGAAATCCGCGAAGCGGGCGGAGTGACGTTCGAGCCCAGGAAAGCGGCCCACTGACCTTTGAGTCCGGCGTCCGCAGCATGACGCGCGCAGAGCTCATCGGCTCCGCTGAACCCCGAGCTGGCCGCATGGGCTGCGGTTTTGAGATCGCCTGGGTACTTGCTGGAAGTGACGAATGCCCGAAGACCGCCGTCGGTACCGCCGTCCGGGCCGGCAGCCCCTCCTCCTGCGCCGCCCCCCGCGACGATCGGATCTCCACACCCGGGGAACATCAGCAGGGCGCCGAGCAGCGCGAAGATCTTCCACTTCTGGCCCCGCGGCAGACGAATCACGTTCGCTCTCCGGCGACCGACTTCTCGATGTAGGCCTTGAGCGCGGTGGGAGTGCGGTGCCACGCCAGGGCGTGCATCAACTTCACGACCGCGGCGGACGGGGTGAGGTCTCCACCGCTGATCGCTCCTTCCTGCAGCGCGGCGCTGCCCGATTCGTAGAGCGCGAGATCGACGCCATTGCGATGGGCCTGGCTGACCACCACCACCGGCACTTTGCGCCGGCGGGCTTGTTTGAACAGCGGGAGCAAAGATCTTCCCAGCGACTTCGAGAACGGAAAGTTGCCCGCCCCGTGGGCCTCGAGCACCAGCCCGTGCACCCTGGGCAGCAACGACAGCGGCAGGCGGGGGTCCAGGCCGGGAAAGATCTTCAGCAAGAAGACCCGGGGGTCGAGCTCAACCCGCAGCTCAGGCTTGCCCTCGGCCGCCCGGCCCAACTCGAACCGGGTCTCGACGCCCAGGGTTCCCAGCACCGGACAGTTGGGGCTCTCGAACGCGTCGTACTCGGCGATGCTGACTTTGCGCACCCGATTGCCCCGGTAGAGGTGCGAGTCGAAGCAGACGGTCACTTCTTTGGGGCCGTTGAGCGCGCTGGTGACGGCGTCGATCAGGTTGAGCCGCGCGTCACTGCGCACTTCCATCAGCGGCCGCTGGGCCCCCGTCAGCACCACCGGCTTGCCGAGGTTGGGCAGCATAAACGACAGCGCCGCGGCGGTGTAGGCCAGCGTATCGGTGCCGTGGGTAATCACCGCGCCGTCGAAGCGGGGCAGCTTCTCGTACAGCAGCCGGGCCAGCCTCGACCAATGCTCGGGCTGCATTTCTGAAGAGTCGAGGTTGGAGAACAGCTCGAGTTCCAGGTGCGCCAGCTCGAGCAGCTCGGGGACCCGCTGTTGGACGGTGCGGAAGAATGAGCCGGGCTTGAGCGCGTCGGGTCGCCGCCCCGTCATCCCAAGGGTTCCACCGGTGTGGATGAAGAGGAGGCGTTTCATGGGCGAGCGTTCCTTTACAAGCCAGAAGTGGGTCGCTACAACGCGCCGCATCGTGAAGCCATGTCTTCTCGCAGTGTTGCTGGTGGCCACCCCGGGGCTGGCGCAGCAGGCCGCGGCCGGCCTGGAGCCTTCCCGCGTGCTGACCGGGTTGAGCGGGCTCGACTTTTCCAAGCTCCCCGCCTCGTCGCAAAAAGAGCTGTCGAATGTCTTCACCGACGAGTTCGACTGGTGCGGCCGGCCGATGACGGTCGCGGCTTCGCTCAAGTCCGGGTCCGCCTGCAAGCACACCCGACGCATGGCGGTCCTCGCGGCGAGCCACGCGATGGACGGCGCGCCCGCGACCGAGATCATCGTCTCGCTCTCCCGCTACAACCAGACCTTTGGGGCGCGACGCCAGGCCTTCAAGCCCGACGATCGGATGTGCATGGGGCCCAAAGACGCGAAGGTCACCCTGGTCGAGTTCTCTGATTTTCAGTGCCCCTACTGTGCCGCGGCCCGCCCGATGCTCGAGCAGGTGATCAAAGGACGAAAGGACGCCCGGTTGTGCTTTGCGCCCTTCCCGCTGCAGAACCACCCCCAGTCGGTGCCGGCGGCCCAGGCGGCCCTGCTGGCCCGGGACAGCGGCAAGTTCTGGCAGATGCACGACGCGCTGTTCGACAACCAGGCTTCGATTTCCGAGAGCATGATTCTTCAGACCGCAAAGAAGCTGGGGCTGGACGAGAAGGCACTGGCCAAGGCGATGGCGAGCGGGAAGTACGTCGACGAGCTCACCGCGTCCAAAGAGCTGGGCAAGAATGCGGGCGTCGACTCGACTCCCAGCCTGTACCTCAATGGCCGCAAGCTGACCCTGGGCTTCTCACCCGAAGTCATCACCGCGGCGATTGAAGACGAGCTCGAGTGGGCGGACGGGAAGAACTCCTGGCCCAGCAACTGAAGGGGCGGGAAATGAGCACTGAATCGCGCTTCGTCGTCGATGCCAAAGGAGGCCTGACTCCGGTCAGCCCAGGCTCGTCGTCGCTCAAGCCGCAGTCGATGTGGTCGCAGGCGAACACGTCCCCCGATTGGATGGTGTTTCTTCGCAACCCTCCCATCGGCGGCGTGGTGCAGAGCCGCCCGCGGGTGGTCCTCGCCGGAGACTGCGGTGCGTTTCCCCTTTCAGATTTGATCGCCTTTCTCGGCCAGTGCCGTTGGACCGGACTGCTGAAGCTGCAGAGCGTGGAAGCCGAACGCCAGCTGGGGTTGAAAGAAGGCGAGGTGCGCTGGGCTCACTCGGACGCGCACGCCGAACGGATTGGAGAGGTGATGGTGCGGCTGGGCTACGTCACCCGACCGCAGCTGGAAAAGGTGCTCAACGACACCCCGCCCAGCCGGGTGGGCCGGGCGCTGGTCGAGAAGAACCTGATGCAGGCCCACGACCTGTGGAAGTGCGTCACCGAGCAGGTCAGCGAAATCTTCCACGCGATGATGCTGTGCAAAGAAGGCGCGTTCACCGCGATCGACGAAGAGCTCGATGACAAGTCGGTGCACAACCTCAACATCTCGATGCAGAGCCTGTTGATGGACAGCATCCGGAAGATCGATGAGATGGCGCACTTCCGCAAAAAGATTTCGACCGGGAAGGTGCACGTCGGAAAGAAGCGTGCGTCCGATGGAAAGCTCGAGCCAGAAGAAGACAAGGTGCTGGCGTTGCTCGATGGCCACAAGACGGTGTTTGAGCTGGGCCAGGCGGCACGGATGAGTGAGTTCGACATCACCCGGGTGGTGTATCGGCTGCTCGAGGGAGGCTTCGCACAGGTCTCGCCCCACCCGCTGGCCTCTGCCCCCCAGGCGATTGTCCCGACACCGATTGCGCCCGCGCCTGTCGCCGTGGCGCCCGAGCAGGCGTGGAAGAGCCCGCTCACCGACGAGACGAAGGTGCTCAACGTCTTCAACTTCATCTTCCGCGAGGTCCGCAACGAGGTGTCGCGCCGCGGAAAGCTCGAGGACTTCATGCAGTCGGCAAATGCCGCGCTCAGCTCGGGAACTCTGTCGCCCAGCCCGATGCTCAGCGGGGTGCAGTTTCAGCCCGATGGCAGCCTGCCGGAAAAGACGGTGATCGACGCGTTCCGCCGCAACGTTCCTTCGCTGGGCAGTGAGCCGGTCGCGACCTTCAAGCAGGCGCTGTCGGACGTGATGTTCTTCCTCCTCTTCCAGGCCGG
>JAYVCD010000153.1:0-10578 GCA_043750125.1 Archangiaceae bacterium
TCAGCTCGAGGTCGAGACCCAGGGCCGCCGCAGCTTTGACCTGATATTCGCGCTCGTCGATGACGCCTTGATTGCTGAAATGCACCCCGAAGCAACGCAGCCGCTGACCCTTTTTCAGTGCGAAAGCAGCCACGGCGCTCGAGTCGATGCCGCCGCTGAAAAATGAACCGACCGGCACATCGGACATCAGCTGATCCCCCACTACCTGGGTGAGCAACGATCGGAGCTCGTAAACCTGATCCTCTGGGCTGCCCTCCCGTTTTGCGAAGCCATCGAGCTGCCAGAAGACGCGAGCGTGGGCTCCGTTCTGATTGACCTCGAGGTACTCGCCCGGACGCAGCTGCTTCACGTGTTTGAAAAAGGTCCGTTCGAACAGCGGCGTATGAAAATGGAGGTACTGATTGATCGCTTCAGGATCCGCTTCCCGCGGCACATCGGCGCATTCGAGCACCGCCTTGATCTCGCTGCCGAAGACGATCCGCTTCCCGTCGTCGTAGTAGTAGACCTGTTTCACTCCGAGGGGATCACGGGCGAGGATCAGCCTTCGATGACGCGCATCCCAGAATGCGAAGCCGAAGATGCCAGCCGTCTCGCTCAGCGAGCCCGGGCCGTATAGGGACAGCAGGTTAAGAAGCGTCTCTGTGTCTGAGGTGCCTCGAAAGGTCACTCCTTTCGCAGCCAGCTGAGGCCGAAAATCGAGGTGATTGTAGAGTTCTCCGTTGTAGCAGAGCCAACCGCTGCCGTTGGCGGTCGCCATCGGCTGATGACCCGAGGGCGTGGGATCAACGATCGAGAGTCGGCGGTGGCCCAAACCAATCGGACCTTCGACGTAAAACCCTTCGTCGTCCGGTCCGCGGTGGTGCAGCACCCGGGTCATTCGGGTGAGGAGGTCGCGATCGATGGGTCGGGCGGGATCTGCGTAGTTAAAAATGCCTGCGATTCCACACATGGCTAGTTCCCGATGGGAGCGCCATCGCGCAGGCTTTGGACCGCCGCGAACGAAGCCCAGGTGACGCTGTGCAGGTGCTCCCACGGAATCGGCCAGTCTCCGCCGGTGCGGCAGGTCTCGAGAAAGCGCTCGAGCTCAGCGGCGTGTCCTTTGTCTTTCCCGCCACTGGCGCGCGTCACTTTGCTGTCCTTCCAGAGTTGAATTTCATCCCATTCGTCAATGACTCCGGTGCGACCGCCTCCGAAGACTTCGATGCGCTCGCAGGGGCCCGCGCGATCGCCGCCGGCTTGATACGAGATGCTCGAGATGGCTCCGTTGGCATGTCGCATCGAGATGAAGACCCGGTCGTCGGTCGTCTCGACGCCTCCGACTGCTGCTGACGATTCGGCGAAAACCCGAACGGGCGGACTGCCTACGATTGCGGTGCAGGTGTCGATCGCGTGACACGCCTCGCCCACGATCCGCCCACCGCCGATGTCACCGTCCTGGGGCCAGGCATTGGCCGGAATCGACCCGGGCGCAAAGCGGTACTGCACCGACAACGGGGCAATTCCCTTGAAGTGGGCTCGGAGCTTTTCTGTGCCGGGGGCAAAGCGACGGTTGAAGCCGACCATCAACATCGGGCATTGCTCGCCCAGCTCGTCGACGCATGCCGTGATTGCTGTGAGCTCCTCGGGTTTGATGCACAGCGGTTTCTCGACGAAGACGTGCTTGCCGGCTCGAAGACATGCGATCACCATTTCGGCGTGAAGGTCATGCCGCGTGGCGAGAAGGACCGCGCGGGTCTTCTCGTCGGACAGAAGCTCCTTCAGATCGGTGGTCGCAAAAGAGAACCCCATCTTCTCGCCACTGAAGACCGCGTTCATTCCCTTGGCCGAGCACAGGCCTCGCAGATCGAACCCTCCCAGACGAGACAGCACGGGCATCATGATCAAGCGGGCGAAGTTTCCTGCACCGACCATGCTGATGCCGAAGCCCTTCGAGGTCAGCCGGCGGACTTTCAGCTCGAGTCGCCGACGGGGTGGCGCGGTCACCTGGGGGTACGAGAGCACGATGCCCAGGAAAGGCTCGCGGTGGGATGTGATCATCTCGTAAGCGTCCGCCGCGTTTTCAATCGGAAAGCGGTGCGAGGTAAGGCGGTCCACCGGCAACTTGCCCTGGGCGATGGTTTCCAGCACTGCCTGCATGTTTCGTTGGGCCGTCCATCGGGCGTGGCCAATCGGGTAGTCGATGCCCTTCTCTTCGTACGTGGGATCGCCGCGACCGGGGCCCAGGGACGAAGAGACGGTGAACTCGAGCTCCTTCATGAAGAAGGGAGGGCGCGGCAAATTGAGGCCGGCGACTCCTACCAGGACAATTCGCCCTTTGACTCTGCAAGCTTCGGCCGCGAATTCGATCGGCTCGTTGCTCGGCGTTGCAGCGGTAATCAACACCGCGTCAACGCCGACCGAACCGGTGAACGCCGCGAGATCCTGCCGAGGAGAGCCCAGGCCGACCGCGTCGGCCCCGAGGCTGCGCGCGAGCTTGAGCTTCTCGGGGTCAATGTCCGTTCCGAAGACTCGGCACCCTTGCGCTTTCAAAAGGCAGACGGCGATCTGCCCAATCAGGCCCAGGCCGATCACCAGCACCCGATCGCCCAATGAGACCTTGGCCAGCCGAACGCCTTCGAGCGCGATCGCGCCCACCGAGGCGTAGCAGGCTTGATCAAAACTGACGCCCTCGGGGATCAGCGCGCACAGGTTCCGACCGGCAACGACGACCCCGGCATGAGGGGCGGCGACTGCGACCCGGTCACCCGGCTTCAAGTCGGTGACTCCGCGGCCGCACTCGATCACGATTCCCGCCGACGAGTAGCCCAGGGGCATCGGCTCATCGAGCTTGGCCAACACCTGCTGGGTGGTGGTGACCAGCCCTTCCTGCTTCATCTTCTGCAGGACCCGCATCACATGGTCAGGCCGCTCACGGGCTTTCCCGATCAGGCTCTTCTTGGCCAGCTCGACCACATACCGTTCAGTGCCGGCCGAGACCAAAGAGCAGAGGTTGGCGACGACGACCCCCCCGGGAGGCGCGATCGGATCGGGCAACTCTCTGACGGTTGTGGCTCCAGTTCGAATCGATTGAACAACTTGTCTCATGTTGGGTACCCAAGCAGCGCATAGCACGACGATGCGAAGAGCATCCCAGGGAAGGCGTGCCGTGTTAGTAGGTCGAAAATCACCAGGATCGATTGGACATGCCCCCCCGCTCTTCCCCTCCGGTGACGCTCAAGCTTGCGATCTGGACCAATATCCCCAATCAGTACCAGCAGCCATTTCAGCAGGCGGTGCGGAATGCCGGGGTGGATCTGGTGGTGCGGTACTACGAGCGGGTTCCAGCCCAGAGGTTGAAGATGGGCTGGAGCAGCTTCGATTCGCTGCCGGACGGCGAGAAGTTCGTGGAACCGACGCTGAGCTCGCTCTACGAAATTCCCGACTGGAAAGAGCGGATCCACGTGCTGCCCGGCTACGGAAAGCCGTTCCTGGTGCGGCTGGCGGCGAAGCTCTCGGCCAGCGGCTGCGAGTGGGTGCACTGGAGCGAGCGGGCCCACCCCGGCTTTCGCTGGCTGGTCACCTACCCTCTCAAAAGGGCCTACTCCGAGCTGCTCAACCGGTATGCGTTGGGGGCGTTCGCGAATGGGATCAAAGCGGTCGAGGACTTCGCCCACTGGGGGATCGCGCGCGAGCGGATCGCGGTGCTGACCTATTCGACCCAGGGGCCCCAAGCCGGCGAGGTCGCGGACCCGGACTGCGTGCGATTCCGGGGAAGCGGGCGGGCCTTCATCACTCTGGGCACCCTCTGTGCGCGGAAAGGGACCGACGTTTTGCTACGGGCTTTCGCGCGCGCCACTGAGCAGGCGCCCACCTGGAAGTTGATCCTCGTAGGCGATGATTCTTCGAACGGGGAGTACGCCCAGCTGGCGGCCGGACTCGGCGTGGCTGACCGGGTGTTGTTCCGGGGGCCGATTACCGCCACGTCGGTCGGCACCGCGATCGCTGCCGCCGATGTGCTCATTCAACCGAGCCGGTTCGACGGGTGGGCAGTCACCCTCAACGAGGGCTCGTCGCGCGGGCTGCCCTTGATCGCGACCGAGGCCTGCGGAGCGACCGACCATCTGATCGAGTCGGGCAAAAACGGGCTGTGTGCCCGATCGGGTGATGCCGCCTCGCTCGCCGCGGCGATGGGGGCTTATGTCCAGGACGACAGCCTCGTTGCCCGGCACGGTGCCCACTCGCGTCTGCTCTACGCTCGCTACGCACCGGCGGCGAACGCGCAGCACGTGGTCGAGACGCTGACTATGTGGCGGGCGTTGCAGGGCGCGGTGATGATCGAACGGGCCGGGGCAAACGCTTGAAGAGCCCCAAATACCGACTGCTGGCGATGGGGCCGGTGCCACCGCCGATCAACGGAATGTCGAAGGCTTTCGACCTGCTGGTGAACGGGATTCGCGAGCATGGCTTCGAGGTCCGGGTGGTCGACATCGCCGATCGTTCCGAGCGCCGCCAGAGCGCGTTCTCATTCGGGCGCGCTTTGACGACACTAAGGTCAGTGGCGAAGGTGTGGGCAAATCTTCCCTGGTGCGACGTCTTTTATCTGCCGATCGCGCAGTCCAAGCTTGGCTTTCTTAAGGACGCTGCCGTCCTGATGCCGGCAGCCACGCTGAGGCGCCGAACAATTGTCCATCTGCACGGAGGTAATTTTCCGGGCTTTTACAACAGCCAGTCGGCTGGGTTGCAGTGGCTGATCCGGCAGGTGATCGGCCGCGCTGAACGGATCATTGTGCTCACGGAAGAGATGCGGGCCGATTTCGCGATGATTGAAGGGTGGGAACACTCGACGATCGCAGTCGCCAATGCCTGCGATTTGCCAATCATCGCGAAGGCGCGTCAGCCGCCCGGCTCAGAGTTTCGACTGCTGTACCTCAGCAACATGATGGTTCAGAAGGGCTACCTCGACCTCCTCGAGGCGCTCGGCCCCCTTGCTGCGTTGCTCCCAGGCAGAAGCATTCGAGCGGACTTCGCGGGTGAGTTTCGATTGGATTCGGACGGCGACGGGTATGCCTCGCCTGAGGCGATGCGCCAGGATTTCTACGAGCGCGCCGCGCGGCTTCCGTCGTCTGTCACTGCGACCTGGCATGGCGTGGTGAAAGGCGAAGAAAAAGCAGTTCTGCTGCGCGACGCGCACGCGTTCGTCCTGCCCACCTACTACGTCAACGAAGGTCAACCGATCGCCATCCTCGAGGCTCTCGCCTCTGGACTTCCCGTCGTCGCGACGGATCATCGAGGCATCCGAGCGAGCATGCCGACTTCGTTTTCCGGTCTGTTGGTGCCTTCTCGAAATCCTGAAGCCCTGGCGCAACGATTGGCGGCGTTAATGCGGGGTACTGACTACAGCCGATTTTCAGGTGACGCGCTGGCGAGGGCGAAGGAGTACGTGCCGGCAAAACATCTGGAAAAAATGGCAGCGATTCTGTCTATAAAGGCGGAAACGTGACGTACGAATCAGCCTTCTTCGTCGATGTCTTTGTGCTAGTTATCTGCACAGTCCTGCTCGCAAAGTTCGGCAAAATTACCCACTCCCATCCGGCAACGATCTATTTTGTATTTCACCTCGCGACTTTCACTGGCCGCCTGTTCGCGATCTGGAATGGAGCCATGCCACTTTATGCTGACAGTGCTGCGATCGAAGGGGCGACTGAGGACGAGATAATTCGAGCAATGCTCTATGCAGACATCGCGCTCGTAGCGATGACGACGGCTTGGATCATTGCCGCGAACCGAAATGCTGGTATTCAAGAGATCGAACAATCCGGCGCAATACTTAACAAAAAAGTAGTTCTGGCGGTTGCGTTTTTTACACTTCCCCTCGGTCTGTTTGGCCTCTTGACCCAGGTGCGTTTGGGAGGGCAGACAAGCGGCCTCGTAGTGGGAGGGGGGGTGGAAGAAAGCGGGTATTTCCAAATCCTCCCGGTGTGGCCAGGCCTTGTCTTCTTGGTTCTCATCTACTGCTACGGCTTTCGTTGGTGGTTGATGATGCCTTTGATTGCGCAACTAACCCTGATGGGCGTGCAGGGGCTTCACCGATTCCGAGTCTTCATCCCTGTCATTCTGCTAATCCAAATCTGGCTGGATCGCCGGGGGCGAAAATGGCCGACAACAACGCAAATAGCGCTTATTTTATCATTTGGACTCCTCTTCTTTCCCCTAAAGACGATTGGGAGCATGGTTCAAAGCGGAAGAAGCGTGAACGAGATCGCAGACATTTCACAAGAAATCGTTAGCGATGCTCTCGTTGGCCGCGCAGGCGATCAAGTGTTGCTCGACGAGTTCGCCTGGATGCTCGCCTTGAGCGACGAGGGCGGCAAACTGTACTGGGGAGCGCCCTACTTGGCGATGCTTACCCTTCCAATTCCGAGGGCATTTTGGATCGACAAGCCTTCAGTTGCCGACTACCTCAAGGAAATCTCTCGGCCTTGGCGCCCGCTTTCACAAATGGGCATGACAGTGACCTTGATCGGAGAGGCTTACGCTAATTTCAGTTTACCTGGGATAGTGCTGATTCCGTTTCTGCTCGCTTACGCACTGGGGCGGGCACATCGCATTTTGGTTCGTAAGCGCTACGGCACCGTTGCGCACTTCACGTACTTGTTGGTCGCCTGCAATCTCCTACAAGTCTACCGCGATGGTCTCACCTCGATCGTTGTCTTTACTTTCGTCCACATGATGCCGCTCACGTTGATCGTTTTCTTACAATACGTGATCGACAGGGGCGCAAGCACGCGCTCAGGCGTTACAGTTTCAACGCCGTCCGCCTGAATGTCTTTACTAGACACGAACCACAACCACTTAGGCGCCAATGATTATCACCAGGACACCGCTTAGATACACGATCGGAGGCGGTGGCACAGATCTCCCAGCCTACTACACTCAACATGGAGGCTTCGTAGTTTCGGCAGCAATCGACAAATACATGTACATCAGCGTCAATCGCCTGATTGTCGAAGACCTAATTCGACTCAAATATTCCAAAAGCGAGTCGGCAGTGACCCCGGACGCCATCGAACATGACATCGTGCGAAACACCCTCAAGCTCGTTGGAATTGAAAAGGCGATCGAGATCAGTTCCCAGGCCGACGTCCCCGGGGGGACGGGCCTCGGTTCATCGAGTTCCTACGCGGTCGGCTTGCTGACTGCGCTCCACGCACTTCAACGCAAGCACATCTCAACCCAGGACCTCGCTGAGTTGGCCTGCCACGTCGAGATTGACCTTTGCAAGAAGCCGATCGGGAAGCAGGACCAGTACATCGCTGCGCATGGGGGAGTCACTGCGTTCCATATCGCCCCGGATGGCAAGGTGCGCGTCGAGGAAGGTGTGTTGCAGCAATCGGTGCTTGACGTGCTCGAGCACAACACACTGCTGTTCTATACAGGCATGACCCGGAGCGCGGACAACATCCTCGGCGAGCAGAAGATCGCCCTGAGCAAAAGTGCATCGGCCACCGGCGAATACCTTCATCAAATCAAGGAGATCGGTTATCGGATCTTCGAGGCCCTCAAAACTGGAAACGTGACCGACTTCGGTCTGTTGACCCACGAACATTGGCTGGTGAAGCAGCGCCTGAGTACCAAAATTTCGGACCCCCGCATCAACGACCTTTATCAATTGGCCCGCGACAACGGCGCGCTGGGGGGGAAGATTACCGGGGCTGGCGGCGGGGGTTTCCTCGTCGTCTACGTCGAAGAACACCGGCAGAAGGTTCGCAAGGCGCTCGAAGGGGCCGGGTTGCGCGAGCTGCGCTATCGCCTCGACTTCGATGGCAGCAAGGTCATCGCGAACATTGTATGAGTCCTGAATGACCGACACTTCAATGGACGAGGTCTGCCGTCGATTCGACGAGCCCCCTGTCGGAATTTAGAGGCTGCTCATGTCGAAAGAACGAATTGTTGTCACCGGCGCAGCTGGCTTCATTGGCTCAAACCTCTGCCGCGCGTTGCTCCGCGAAGGCTATCAAGTCGTCGGCGTCGACAATCTGACCGCTGGGCTGAAGGAGAATCTGCCGCCGGAAGTCGAGTTTCACGCGATCGACATCCGGGAACCAGGGCTCGAGCGGGTATTGAAAGGCGCGACAGCGATCTTTCATCTGGCGGCTAAGAACACCTTGCTCGACTGCATCAAAGACCCGCTCGCCACCGTCGACAACAATGTCAAAGGCACGGTGATGCTGCTCGAAGCGATGCGGCGCGCGAGTATCGACCGATTGCTCTACGCGGACACCTCCGCCGAGTACGAAGGGATCAGCGTCTTCCCCACCCCCGAGGCAAACGTTTCCCCGTTGGGGGTGTATGCCGCGAGCAAGCGCGCAGCATGGCTGTTCTGCAACAGCTACGTGAGTCTGCACGGCCTCAAGCTGACCACCTTGCGCTACTTCAACGTCTACGGCCCCGCGCAGGACTGGAGGCGCAGCCTTCCTCCCGTGATGAGCGCGTTCGCGATCCGGCTGATGAGAGGTGAACAACCCATCATCTACGGCACCGGCGAGAAGGCGCGCGACTTCATCCACGTGGATGACGTCAATCGGTTTCACCTGTTGGCATTGCGCGATCCCCGGTCGATCGACCGAATCTTCAATCTGGGATCGGGTGTGGCGACCTCTGTGAACGAAGTCTACGCGCTGGTCGAGGGGATCCTCCGCACCGGATTGAAACCCGTCTACCGACCGGACAACCCTGGCGAAGCGTTCAAGACCCAGGCGGACATCGGAGCCGCCCGCAGTATGGGCTGGGCCCCTGAGCTGGCTCTCAACAGCGGGGTGCGACAGTTCCTCGATTACATCCGGCCCAAAGTCGAGTCGCAGGCGGTGAGATGAAGGCACCGCTCAACGCCGTCGTGCTGGCCGCGGGCCTGGGCACCCGGCTTCGGCCCTTGACGCTTTCGGTGCCCAAGCCGATGGTTCCCGCGGGAGGCAAGCCCCTCGTCCAGCATGCGATCGAGCGCCTTGCAGAATTTGGGGTCGGCAGGGTCTTTCTCAACCTTCACGCCTTCCCCGAGCAGATCACCTCGCACTTCGGTGACGGCAGAAACTTCGGAATCAAGATCGAGTATCTGAACGAACCTTCCCTGCTCGGCTCCGCGGGAACCGTTCGCGAGCTCGGCGCCGCGCTAAGGGGCGGCGGCGATTTCCTGGTCTGGTACGGAGACAATTATTGTGAGATTGAGCTCTCGCCCTTCTGGGCGTTCCACCAGGAGCACAACCGGCTGATGACCCTCGCTGTCCATTTTCGTGATGACGTTCAGAGTTCCGGAGTGGTCGAGCAGGACGCGGCGGGGCTGATCAAGCGCTTCGTCGAGAAGCCTTCCGACGCCACCCACGGGGGTTGGGTGAACGGCGGAATTTACGGGTGTTCAGAACGCGTGCTGGACCTGTTGCCACATCAGCCTGCCCTCGACTTTGGACGCGATGTCATTCCGCGCCTGCTCGCGGCTGGTGAGCCGCTGGTCGCTTACCGCCTTCGCGAGTTTCTGCTCGGCATCGACACCCCTGAGTCCTATCACCGCCTTCAAACCCGGCTCGAAGGGCAGCGCGCGTGAGCCCCTCCACTTCGCTTCAGGGTCTCGTCTTCTGTCCTACGCCGCTGGGCATCTTCGAGCAGAGCCTCGCCTTACAGGAGCGCGGGCACCTCAAGACGATGGCGGTGGGCACCTATTGCGATCTGGCTCGGCCCCCTTTGAAGTGGCTGCCTGGCGGCCGGCTGCGAAGCTATCTGCGCAAGCGCTTTCACCCCATGCTCGATGGTCGCCTTGTTCGTTCGGTGCCATGGATGGAGCTGCGCACCCGCGTCTCCCGCGCGGGCTCGGGCCAAAAGGGGCAGGAAGATGTGTGGGCCAACAACGCGCGGTTCGACCGATGGATCGCGCGACATCTGCCCGCGTTTGGAAATGTTGTCGTTGGCTATGAAGGGTCGAGCCTTCAGACCTTTCGCAAGGCGAAATCACTCGGGATTCCCTGCATCCTCTACCAGCCGATCGCGACCGCCGAAGTCGCCCTCGAGCTGCTCGAGGAAGAGCGCCGGCGCTTCCCTCAGCTGGCATCCACCCTTCGCTACAATTGGTTTCCGGGCGACGAGATCCCGATTCGACGCGAAGAGAGGCAACTCGCCGACCTGATCGTGTGTGCGAGCTCGTTTACCCGAGACTCTCTGGTGAAGGTGGGGGTGTCGGCTGATCGAGTTGCGGTCGAGCCCTATGGCGTCGATCAATCTGTGTTTTCTCCCTCGTCAGAAAAGTTCGAGCCCTTCTCTATCATCTGGGCCAGTGCGCTGACTCAGACGAAGGGAATCGGTTACCTCGTCGAGGCTTTGAAGCGTACCCCCGTGGCCGGCGCCGAGCTGGTGCTCGCCGGCAACGCGATCGGAAACGATCCTGTTCAGCCACTCGAATCGCGAATGAAGGTCCGGCGGCTGGGTCACATCACCCGTCCTCAGCTCGCCGAGCAGATGCGCCGGTGTCACGTTCATGTCTTTCCGACACTGGTGGAAGGCTTCGGCAGGAACGTGATTGAGGCAATGGCGTCGGGTCTTCCGGTAGTCACGACC
>JAYVCD010000154.1:0-5188 GCA_043750125.1 Archangiaceae bacterium
ATCACTGCAATTGCAAACTCGAACGCCGGAGTGACCAGCAGCCGCTTCGCGTACTGGGTGTTCAATCGCTTCTCGAAGTCCGCACAGAATTTTTCGAACTCACCCTGGTCCGCGCGCCGCAGTGACGCGAACTTCAGCTTCCCGAACAACGAGTCGAGCAGTGGCATCCGGCTGCCGGTGTGGAAGGTGATGCCCGCTTGCAGGCGCTCGACCGCATCGACCGCGACGTTCTGCAGATCAAGCACCTGGGCCGAACGCACCACCTCGAGCTCAGGCAACCTCGCCGCTTTCTGCAGCAGCTCGACGTAGGGCCCACGCAGCAAGGTCAGTCGCGTGGTCGCGGCATCGAGCCAGCCCTTCTCTTCGGAAAGTCCCCGGACTTTGGCCAGGCGTGCCGTCGCGTCCGTCAGGCGTTGCTCCAGCACCAGAGTGAAGGCGACCGCGTCGTAGGATTCGATGAGCGAAGTCATCGTTGCCCCCTACCACTCTAAGGCTGCGCCCCGCATTCTTTGGGCCACTGCTCGGCGGGGAGGAAGCCCGATTTTTCCAGGTTCTTCAGCCCTTGGCATTTTTCCGCCAGGCTCGGCACCCGCGGGTCCGACAGCAGATCTTTGACGATGGTCTCGGCCCGCTCGACCGTGTTCCCCATTCGAATTCCAGGCGGAGCGGCATCGAAGGTCATGAACTTCGGCGCTTCGGGCCGCACATCATAAGGCAGCCACTGAGGGAGCCCCGGGGTCGGCCCTCCGGTGCCCGGGTTGCCGGCACGGGCAAACTGCCCCCAGTACGCCATCATCGCGTTCGAGAGCACCTGGCGCCCGGGGCTGTCCTCTTCGCCCATCATCGAGGCCAACCGGCCCTCGAAGTGGCCATGCACGAAGGCAATTTCCATCGCGTGGGCAGCGCCGAGCAGCTTCGACAGGTCGGTGCCCAACTTGGTGGGCAGCTTCGCCCAATCGAAACGGTAGGCGTAGACCGAGGGCGCGCCTGAGCGGTGCATCGCCTCGGCGACGCTGTCGACCGCCCACGCCCTCCACAATCGGCTCATCGTCTCAGAGCTCGACTCGTACTTCTGCTCGTCGCGTGCCCGGGGCAGCACCCCGAACAACTTCCAGGTGAATTTCGGGTCGAGCAACAAGAACAGCTTGGCCTCGTCGCGGTTGGTGCCGATCATCACCGGCACCTGGTTCCACCCATCGGGCCGTGAGAACGCCTCGACCCAGGGGTCCTTGGGTTCCACCACTCCGTCGGGCAGCACGATCGGCATGTCCAGCATCCGCACGCTGCGCTCGCCATTGTTCGCCAGGTAGGCACGCACGATGTCGGCGGCGCTCTTGGCGCGCAGGTACTCCGAAACCTTCGCCGGCCCCATCGACTTCAGCTGGCTCTTCGCCGCGGCGCGGTCGGCCGACGTGCGATCGCTGATCAGCAGTTGGATCAACGCTTCATTCGAGCTGTTCTTGTGTCCGGGCTCAGAGGGATCATCGGAAAAATTCTCGGCCCCGAGCAGGGTCGCCTTCGACAGCACGGGGCTCTGCGCGATCGCACGGTGAAACAGCCCCCGCGCTTTTGGCGAGACCAGCAGGGAATAGACATTCTGGCCCCCGGCCGACTCTCCAAAAATCGTGACGTTGTCCGGGTTGCCCCCAAAGGCTGCGGCATTGTCGCGCACCCATTCGAGCGCACGAATCAAATCGAGGGTTCCGTAGTTCCCCGAATCGTCGAGCGGATCTCCATTGCCCTCGCGCAGGGCAGCATTTCGAAACCACCCCAACGGCCCGAGCCGATAGTGAACCGAGACCGCCAGCACCTGCTGCCCGACGGCCAGATGTCCCAAATCGTAGAGAGCCGCATTGCCCAGGCTGTTGCCCCCTCCGTGGATCCACACCATCACCGGAAGCCGGTCGTTTCCCTGTGGCAACGCTTTGCCTTCCAGCACCGGGGCCCAGACGTTGAGATACAGGCAGTCTTCCGAGCCCAGCACCTCGTTCTGCACCTCTTCATTGCCGACGAACAACGTCGCCGGCTGCACGCAGGCGCGTTGAAACCGGGTGGTCGCCATCGGCACTTTCCACGGAACGGGAGGCTGCGGCGCGCGCCACCGCAGCGGCCCGACCGGAGGCGCAGCGAACGGAATCCCAAGCCACGCCTGACTGCCGTACCGCCCCGCCCCGCCGACCACCTCGCCACTGGTCGTGGTGCGGCGGGTGTCGTCGCGGGGAACGGCGATCGACCACGCCGGGTGCACCGAGGAACAGCCGGTGGCCAGGGCCCAGAGAACGACGACGAGCGCTTTGCAAGTCATGCCCAGACCTCTACACGGCTTCTCGTCGGACCCTTCGACTACTTGAAGTCCCCGTTCGACCAGGTGAAGCCTTCGGCGGTCTCGGGCTTGGCGTTGGGGTCGACCTCTCCGAAGGCATTGACAGGAAACAAGCTCACTTCCCGCGGCAACGCGGGGGCTTTGGGGAGCACCCGGTACGGCACCTTTCCCTTCGCGCTCGCCTGGTCCGCGCGGTCGAGCTTTTTCAAGATCGGCGCCGCGGCGGGATCCACTTCACGCATCCGAAAACCGGTGGCGCGCGAAGCCTTGAGCGCTTCTTCCGCCTTCGCCGGATCTCCGCTCTTCAAGTACACGAGCGCGAGGTCGTAGTGGGCACGGCCGCGCATTCGCCACTGCCCGGGCCGAGACGCGCGGGTGAGCGCCTCTTCGTACAGCGGCTTTGCTTCTTCGATCTGCCCCGATCGAAAAGCCGCCCAGCCCAATCGCAGGTACACGTCGGCGCTCGCCTCGGGCAACGCGCGCAGCGGCTCGAGCACCGCGACGGCTTCGTCCCATTGGTTGGCGTCGATGTAGCAATTGGCCAGCTGCAGCTTGGCGTCGCGGCTCGCGGGGTTCGCGGCGACCACTTCCTTCGCGAGCGCAATCGCTTCGTCGTGCTTTCCCTGCCGCGCCAGAGATCGCGCCAACCGGGTGCGAATGAACGGGTCCCCCGGGACCAGCTCGGAATACGCCTTCCAGGCCGCGGTCGCTTTTTCGTGCTCACCCAGGGTGTCGAGCAGCTCGGCCAGGTAGCTGCGCGCGAGCAGAAAGCCCGGCTGACTTGCCACGGCGTCGCGAAGCACCTGCTCGCCGGCTGCGCCGGACTCGAAGCGGGTCACCAACCAAAAACGCGCCTGCCAGGCCAGGGGCTGCATCGCATCGGCGGCTCCGACCAGCTTCAGCGCTTTGACCGCCCCGGTGTCGTCTCCCAGAATCGCGAAGGCCAACGCCAGCCCGGCCTGCGCTCCCGAGAAACCGGGATCTCCGTTGGCGGCCTGCTCGCACGCCTCGACCGCCCCGCGCAGCTCTGCTTCATCGAGCACGGTCGGGTTTTCAATGCCCGCCGGCTGCCGCATCAGCGTCCCGTAACAGCGGGCAAACGAGCGCATCGCGGGGTCCGACAGCGTGGAAGGCGGCACGTCTTGCAGCACCAGAGGCTTCTTGTCGGTGACCGCCACTTTGTAGAGCGCGGTCGCCAACGCATCGCCGCCTTCCTCAATGGATTTCACCGTCGCTTCGTTCAGATCCAGCTTTTGCGAAACCAGTCGGGGCTTCTTGCCCAGCATCTGCGCGCTCGCCGTGAGCACGAACCCCTTGGGGTCACTGGCCAGTTGGCCGAAGACAAACCCGTCCGCGCCCAGACGCCTGGCCGCGCGCTCGGCGTCGGCCAGCGTCTTCAGCTGGTCGGCCTTCAGCCCTTCCCCTGCGGTCATCGCCAGCACCTGCTTGATGTGCGGCAATGCGAACCGGCCCGTCGCGAGCAGCTGCCCGTAGGCGCGGGCCTGAAGCAGCATCGCGTACTCGCGCGCCGAGGGATCATCCGTCGCAGGGGGGAGCACCACCAAAACCGGAAGTCGCGCGGGTGGAGGAACTGCCCAGGCCGTCGAGCTCAACGCTGCTGCGAGGAGCCCACCCAGCCACCGATTCGTCATCATGATTGCCTCTTGGTGCAGTTGCCCATTGAACCGGCGCGCATCGTAGGTGAACCCACCGTTGCTGGGGGGTGCCGTGCGAGACTGCCCGCCCGATGAAGGGTTTTAGGACGCCATCGCTGCTGGTGTTGTGCGTGTTGGGAATCGGATGCCGCCGGGTGCCCTCAGCGGACCACGACTCGGGCGATGCCGGTCCGACCCTGATGAACCTGGCTCCGCTGGAAGACCCCGAGCCCATCGTGCAGGTGATGAAATCCCGCGCCCATGATCCCCGCGGGACGCTCGCCGGGCTGCGCCGCGTCTGGCAGAGCGCGGTGGACGGGGGCGACGATCGCCTTGCCGCCTTCGCGCTTGATCGTTCGGCCGATGTGACGATGGATCTGCGTCACGCCTACCGCGGAGACGAAGCGCGGCTCGAGCAGTTCGCCACCGATGGCGGCCTGGACCTCGACCCGGCTTGCACCCGCGCCCGCGACGACTACTTGCGCGCCTGGCTTTTGGTCGAAAAGCTCAATCACCCGCGGCTGCAGGGCCGGGTGGCTCATAATCTGGCCTGGACGCTCGAGCGCTGCGGTGACGAGCCGCAGGCCACCCAATGGTACGAGGTTGCGTTGGTCAAGCGGTTGGCGGCAAGGGATGCGTTGGGGGTTCGCTTCACCGCCAACAACCTGGGGGTGATCATCACCGGGCCCAAGCGCCGACGCTACGCGCTCTACCAACTGGCACTCGCAGGCGCGCGGGTGGCGCAGGATCCTGTCGGCGAACGGAAAGCGCAGACCAACATCGCGCGCCTGTGGTTCTACAGCGCCGACACCCACTGGCTGGATCAAGATTGGACGGACGGCGGCCTGCTCGACGGTTACGCGATGGGGCCGCTGCGCGGAGTGGTGCGGCAGAACTTCTTGTTTCATCTGCGGGCCGCGCTCGAAGCGGCGACCCGGGCGAACGAGACTCCGTGGGACGTCTGCGCGGGGCTGGCGATCGAAGAAGACTGCAGTCGTTGGTCAGGGCAGCAGGTCGAAGAATTGTTTCCCGAAGAACCCTGAAGGCTTCAGCGCCGCTGGGCCTGCCGGGTCGCCGCAACCCGGTGCCAGATCGGAAGGAAGAAGAGGAAGCCCAGGCCGAAGACGACGTGGGCCACCCAGCTCCAGAAGTTCGGCACGTTCTCGGCCCAGATGTTGTGCCCGTGCAGCCCGTTCATGATCGCCGGGAC
>JAYVCD010000155.1:0-14536 GCA_043750125.1 Archangiaceae bacterium
CGGGCGTGAGGTCGATCGGGTCGTCAACGTCAGGGGCGATCCCCAGCTGAATCCAACCCTTGAGCGCGCGGCAGAGGAAGTCGGTGGTGTTGCTGGCGCCGCTCTGGCTGTGACCGGAGACTCCGCCGGGCCGGTAGATCACTGCCCGCAGGCCGCGCGCCTGGGCCTTTCGAATCAGCTCCTCGGCGACCCACTTGCTCTGCGCGTACCCGGAATGGAGCAGCTCGGGCCGGCTGACATCGGTCTCGCGAAACCTCACGTCAGCCGCGTTGTCCTCTGCCGCCAGCAGGCCAATCGTCGACACGTGGTGGACCGGCTTGTTGCGGCCCTGCGTGGCGAGCGCAATCACCGCCTGCGTGCCGTCCACATTCGCGGCCTTGAGCGCGTGGTACGGGCTGATGAAATTCACCTGCGCGCCTGCGTGGTAGATGACTTCGATTTGATCCGCGAGCGCCGCGAAGCGCTCTTCAGTCAGGCCCAGCCGGGGTCGCGCCAGATCTCCGGGCACCGGGACGATGCGAGCGCGATGCGACTCTTGCCACAGGCCTTGCGCGGACAACGCTTCCTCGAGCCGGCGCGCGCCCTCTTCCAGCGTTCGCGCCCGCACCAGGCAGTGCACCTGCGCGCGCGAGGTTCGCAGCAACTCGTCCAGCAGAAACGCGCCGACGAAGCCGGTGGCCCCGGTGAGAAACATGCGGGGCGGCGGGTTGAAGCTCAGGCCTTCGGTGAGCTGAGCTTCCTCGCGCAGGCTGGTCGTCGCAGCGGCCAACTTCGGCTCGGTGCGCAGCGCTTCGATGGTGCGGGCGAGCCCGGCGACAGTGGGACGCTCGAACAGCGTGCGCATCGGCAGCGCAACATCCACGATTGCGCGCAGCTGGGTCATCAGTTGGGTCGCGAGCAGCGAGTGACCGCCCAGCTCGAAGAAGTCGTCATCTGCGCCGACCCGCTCGATCCCCAACAGCCGCTGGAACAACTCGGCGAGCTGGGTTTGAAGCCCTTCCTTCGGAGCGAGGAACGAGGTCTTCAGCGTCGGGCGCTCGTGATCCGGCAACTCGAGTGCGTCGTGTTTCAAAACGCCTGGGCCGCCCAACAGACTCGGGCCCGGCTCGACCCAGTAGCGCTGGCGCTCGAAGGGATAGGTGGGAAGCGGCACCCGGCGACCCGACGACGGGCCGAAGGCGTTCACTCCCAGCGTCCAAAGCTTGCCGATCGCTGCCAACCACGAGGCTGCATCGGGGACCTCGGCGTGCACGCTGCCCAGCGAAGAGACGACCGGCGGCCGCGGCGTGGCCGGCTGAAGCCGAGCCAGCGACGAGAGCGTGTTTCCCGGCCCGACTTCGAGCAGCAGCGCGCCTTCCCGAGCGCTGAGAGCCGCAAGTCCTTCGAAAAAACGCACCGGCTGGCGCAGATGCCTTACCCAGTACGAGGGATCCGTCGCTTCGGCCGCGGTGATCCAGGTGCCGGTCACGTTGGAGACGAACGGAATCTGCGGGGACTGTGGCGATTGGCGAGCCACGCATTCGGCGAACCGTTCGAGGATCGGGTCCATCATCGAAGAGTGGAAGGCGTGAGACGTATGCAACAGCCGGCACTCGACGCCATCGGCGGTGAGAGTCTGGTGAAAGCGGCCGAGGGCTTCGTTGGAGCCGGACACCACGCACAAATCCGGAGCGTTGATCGCGGCCAGCGCGAGCTCCGAAGGCAGCAGCAGCGACACCCGCGACGCGGGCAGCGGCACCGAAAGCATTCCTCCCGCCGGCAGGCTCTGCATCAACTTCCCGCGCGCCGCCACCAGCTCGAGCGCCTGCTCGAGAGTGAAGACTCCAGCGAGGCACGCAGCGACGTACTCGCCCAGGCTGTGGCCGATCATCGCGGCGGGCTTCACCCCGAGGCTCAACCACAGCTGCGCCAGCGCGTACTCGGTGACGAACAACGCGGGCTGGGCAATCTGCGTCGAAGTGAGGCTCGTCGACGGCTCGGTCGGGTACAGGCTCTGGCGCAGGTCGAACCCGAGGTGCGGCTGCAGCAGCTCGGCGCAGCGATCGACCGCGGCGCGAAACACGGGCTCAGCTTGATACAGGCCGCGCGCCATTCCCGCGTGCTGGGAGCCCTGGCCGGGGAAGAGGAAGGCGACCTCGCGCGGATGGGCCACCGCGGCCTCTTTGCTTTCGAGGGCCGATACCGCCGACGAGAGGTCGCGACAGACGATCGCGCGGCGATGCGAGAAGGCCTTGCGACCGACCCGAAGGGTGTGCGCGACATCGCCCAGCTCGAGCGCGGGGTGGCTCTTCAGGTGGGCGGCGAGGCGGTCCGTGGCCGCGTCGAGGGCGAGCGCCGTCTTCGCGGACAACGTCAGCACCTGCCAGTTCGCGTTGCCGATCAACTGGCCAACGTTGGCCGACGGATCGGCAACCGGTCGGGGCGTCGGCAACTGCGGAGCCTGCTCGAGGACGGCGTGGGCGTTGGTGCCCCCCATTCCGAACGAGCTCACTCCCGCGCGACGGGGCCCGTCAGCCTTCCAGTCGGTGAGCGCGGTGTTGACGAAGAACGGGCTGGACGCGAAGTCGATCGCCGGGTTGGGCGCCTGGTAGTGAAGGCTCGGAGGAATGCGCGCGTGCTCCAGCACGAGGGCGGCCTTGATCAGGCCTGTCACTCCGGCGGCGCTGCCCAGATGTCCCACGTTGGTCTTCACCGTGCCCAGCGCGCAGAAGCCGTTGTCCTCGGTTCCCATCCGAAAGGCGCGCGTGAGCGCAGTCACTTCGATCGGGTCGCCGAGCGCCGTCCCCGTGCCGTGGGCTTCGACGTAGTGAACGGTGCGCGGGTCCACCTGGGCCACAGCGAGTGCTTCGGCGATCACCGCCGACTGCCCTTCGACGCTGGGAGCGGTGAAGCCGACTTTCCGCGCGCCGTCGTTGTTGATCGCCGAGCCGCGGATCACCGCGTGAATGTGGTCTCCGTCGGCGAGGGCGTCGGCCAGCCGCTTGAGCGCAACCACGCCTGCGCCGTCGCCGAAGACCGTGCCTTTGGCCTGGGCGTCGAACGCACGGCAACGCCCGTCAGGAGAGAGGATGTCCCCTTCCTGGTAGAGGTAGCCGATCGTCTGGGGGAAGGTAATCGACGCGCCACCGGCGAGAGCGAGATCACATTCGCCGCTGATCAAGCTCTGACACGCGAGGTGCACCGCGACCAGCGAGGTCGAGCACGAGGTGTTGATGTTCAGGCTCGGCCCGGTGAGCCCCAGCTTGTAGGACACGCGCGTCGCCAGGTAGTCCTTGTCGTTCCCGTGCCGCACCGCCACTTCGCCGACCGAGGCGAGGAGCTCGGGTCGCGAGATCAGGTTCAAGAAGTAGGTGCTCATGAAGACGCCACCGAAGACTCCAATCGGCCCCGGGAAACGGGCGGCGTCATGGCCCGCGGCTTCCAATGCTTCCCACGCGACTTCGAGAAACACCCGGTGCTGTGGGTCGAGGATCTGCGCTTCGCGCGGAGTGAAGCCAAAAAAACCGGCGTCGAACATCGCCGCGTTCTTCAGCAGCGGGCGGGTGCGCACGTACTGAGGGTTGGACCGCAACGTGGCGTCGACGCCTTCGGCGATCAACTCTTCGTCGGTGAGCGTGGTGACCGACTCGACCCCGGCGCACAGGTTGGCCCACAGCTCTTCGATGCTCGAGGCTCCGGGAACCCGGCAGGACATCCCGATGATCGCGACTTCCATTCCGGTGAGCTCACTCATCTTTGCCCCCGCTGACTCGAGCCTTGAGTCGCGATTGCCCCAGCCGCTGGGCCGATTCACGCCGGGCCTGGCCGCGCCCGGTCGATTGCTCGAGCCGCCCGGTCGGGGGCGGAACCGCGCCTTGTTCCAGCCGTTCGGCCAGCGCCCGAATCGAGGGGTAGGTGAAGAGGTCGACCAGTGACACTTCGCGCCCGAGCGAGGAATGAAGCTCGGCTTGCAGCCGAATCAGCATCAAGGAATGGCCGCCGAGGTCGAAGAAGCTCTCGGTGACTCCGACTTCGGGCAGACCGAGCAGGCCGCTCCACAGAGTGCACAGGGTGCGTTCGAGCGCGGTCGCCGGCGCCTCGCGAACGACGCCCTGGGTCGCGCGCGCTTCGCTGGGGCTGGGCAAGGCCGCGCGATCGACTTTGCCGTTCGCCGTCAGCGGGAACGCTTCGAGCGGGACGAGGTGGGCGGGCACCATGAAGCCGGGAAGCCGCTCGCGCAGAAACGCTCGCAGCGCAGTGAGGTCGATCGGCTGCCCGGCCGAGGTGAGGTACGCGACCAGCTCTTTCTCCTCGCTGGCGGTGGCGCGGGCAATGACCAGTGTCTGCCGCACGGACGGATGCTCGCTGAGCACCTGTTCGATCTCGCGCGGCTCGACGCGCATCCCCCGAATCTTCACCTGAAAATCCACCCGGCCGAGGATCTCGAGCGCGCCGTCGGGACGAAACCGACCGCGGTCACCGGTGAAGTAGATGAGGTCGGTCGGGTCCTGACGAAACGGGTTGGGGACGAACCGGCGCGCATCCTCTTCCGAGCCGCCGAGGTAGCCCAGGCTGCGGAAGGGAGTGCGGATCACGATTTCTCCGACCTCGCCGATTCCGGTGCGCTGGCGGTTCTTGTCGAGCACCAGCGCCTGGGCGTTGGGGAGCGCCCGTCCGACCGGCTGGACTCCGACGGCCGGCTCTGGGGGCACTTCGAAGAAGCACTTCGCGAGCGTCGTCTCGGTCGGGCCGTAGAGGTTTCCGACCGCACCGCTGGCCGGAAACGCTTCGCGCCAGCGTCGGACCAGGGCGTGGTTCAGCGGCTCGCCGGCGAACAGCACCCAGCGCAGCGCGCGCAAAGAGACCTCGGGTGCACGGGTCAGCCCGCCGAGCCAGGTCTGCGCGACGGCCGGCACGGTGTGGAGCAAGGAAATTTTCTGACGCTCCAGCCAGCCCAGCAGCGGGCCCGGCCCCAGCTCGAGCTGTTCGTCGGGCAGGCACAGCGTCGCCCCGCTCACCAGCGGCAGGAAGATGTCGCGCAGAACCACGTCGAAGGACAGCCCGGTGAGCTGAGCCACCCGGTCGCCCGGGCCCACCTGAAGTTGGTCGCGTTCCCACCCGACGAAGTGCGCCAGCCCCTTGTGGCAACCGCGCACGCCTTTGGGCTGGCCCGTCGTGCCAGAGGTGAAGAAGAGGTAGGCGGGGTCCTCGGGACGCAGCGGGGGCGTCGGGGTGTCGACGGCTTTGATGGAGCCATTGGGCTGGCCCGACGCGGGGTCCACCTCGAGCACCGCCCGGTCCTTCTCGAGCTCGGCGATCGACTCTGCGCCACAACGCAGCACCCAGCGCGCTTGCGCCAATGAGACCATCTGAAGCTGTCGGCGCAGGGGCAGCTGACGATCGAGCGTGAGCAACACCCCACCACTGCGCAGCACGCCCACGATCGACGCGATGAGGCCGAAGCTCGGGGGGCCGAGTACCGCCACAGCGTCCCCGGGTTTCAGCCCCCTTTCGCAGAGGACCGCGGCGGTCGCGCGCGCCGCGGTGTCCAGCTGCGCATAGGTCCACGACCGTTCGCCCTGACAGATGCTGGGCAGCAGCGGGGCCTTCTTCGCCCAGTCGGAAATCTGCTCGGTCACCGGGAACAGCACCGGCTCGTCGAGGGCGACCGCGGGGTCTGCGAGGACGGACCGGGCAGAATCGGTGAGCAGGCTCAATGCGCCGATTGGAAGCTGAGGCGACTTCGCGACCTGCTCGAGGACCAGCCGAAACTGCTCACCCAGCTCGCGCATCCGCTCGGCCGAATACAACGAGCGCTGGTAGGCCAACCGCAGCACGACCGCCCCGTCGCGCTCTTCGGCGTAGACGGTCAGCGGCAGCTTGGTGTCGGTTTCGGGAAGCTCGAGCGGAACGAAGGTCAGCCCCTGGCCCTGCATCGCCGACTGCGGGGTGTTCACCAGGTTGAACATCACCTGGTAGAGCGGATTGCGGTGGAGGTTGCGATCGGGCCGCAGCTCTTCGACCAGCTTTTCGAACGGCAGCTCCTGGTGCGCGTAGGCGTCGACACAGGTGCGCTTCACCTGGGCCAACAACGCGCAAAAGGTGGGGTCGCCCTGCAGCGAAGTGCGCAGCACCAGGGTGTTGAGGAACAGGCCAATCAACGGCTCGGTCTGGGCGTGGCTGCGGCCCGCGACGGGAGTGCCCACCCGAATGTCTTCTTGCCCCGACCATCGCCCGAGCACGATTTTGAACGCGGCGAGCAAGGTCATGAACAGCGTCGCGCTTTCCCGTTCACCCAGGGCTTTGAGGGCTGAGGTCAGCGCTGCGCTCAAACGAACGGTGTGGGTGCCACCCGCGATCGACCGTTCGGCCGAGCCGTCGGTGGGCAGCTCGAGCTCGGGCACCGCCCCGCCCAGCTGCTGCTTCCAATACGCCCGCTCTTTCTCGAGCGCAGGCCCAGCCAGCCGGCCCCGCTGCCAGAGGGCGAAGTCGGCATACTGAATCGAGAGCACGGGAAGGACCGGGCTGCGACCGCCCACGCAAGCGTCGTAGAGCTCGCCCAGCTCCTGCACCAGTACCGCCGTCGACCAGCCGTCGCAAACGATGTGATGAATCGAGAACAACAGCACGTGCTGAAGATCGGCCAACCGAATCAGGGTGGCCCGAACCAACGGCCCGGCGGCGAGATCGAACGGGGCACGGGCGTCGTCGGCGATTCGACGGGCGATTTGTCCCTGCACCTCGGAACCGTCGAGCGCCACCGCAGTCAATGGCAACGCGCCGACCGCGGCGATCTGCTGCATCAACTGCCCGTCCACCGGAACGAACGTGGTCCTCAAGATCTCGTGGCGCTCCACCAACTCGGTGAGCGCTTGCTTCAAGGCCACAAGATCCAGCGGCCCGTCGAGGCGAAGCGCGGCAGGCAGGTTGTACGCCGAGCTGTCGGGCGTCAACTGCTGCAGAAACCAGATGCGCTGCTGAGCGAATGACGCGGGCGTGGAGCCCACCGACCGGCGCGGAATCGAAAGCACGGCCGAGGCGGTGATGCCCCGGTCCTTGAGCATTCGGTTGAACAGCTCACGCCGAAGGTCGGACGAGGCGATCATCCGCGCGCCGAAATTGCCAGGGGCGAGAAGTCGCGACCGCACAAGAAGTCGGGCCGGGGCCGCTCGACCGCCACCGGAGTGTTCTGCACGCTGTTGTAGGTAATCAGCGCCAGCACCCGGTCGAACGGCGAGAGGTTCGGCGAGGACGAGTGGCACAGGTTGCAATGGAAAAAGAGCAGCGAGCCCGGCGGCCCCTTGGGCGCGACGATTCCGGTGCTCTTCACCAGCCGCGAGATGGTCGGCTTGTCCAACGAGTACTTGAGGTCGGCGGTGAGGTTCGAAATCCACGAAGGGTTGTCGCGGTACTCGGCCGGAATCTCGTCCTTGGCGGGCACGTCGATCACGCCCTCTTTGTGCGAGCCGGGAATCAACAGCAGCGGCCCGTTGAACTCGGTCACCTCATCGAGGAAGACCACCGCATTGGTCATGCGCGGCTGCAGCGTTCCGTCTTCCTTGAGCCAGAACACGTAGTCCTGGTGCCATTCCCAAACGTCACCTTGCAGCCCGAGCTTCGCGTTGATCTTGAACTGGTGGATGTAGACCGGGCTGCCGATGATCTGCATCGCGGGCCCGACGAGGGCGTCGTTGACGCCCAGCGAGTTGAAGACCGGGTTGGTCAGATGAGAGCCGTAGACCGAACGAACGGTCTTTCCGTCTTTCTCCAGAATTCGTCGGGGAGACTCTTCGGCGAACGTGGTCGGCAGCTCGGCCTGCAAGCGCGCCACTTCGTCCCGAGAAAAATAGCCGGGCAGAAAGAGGAAGCCTTCGTTCTCGTACTGCTCGAGCTGGGTCGGTGTGAGTTCCATCGGAACCTCTAAGTGCACGCACGGAAAGAAACGTTCAACTGGGACAAAATCCTCAGGGTGGGACTGCCGACCTCAGGTCGCGCGGGCCGAAAACTTCGACAGCGGCTGGCGCAGGGTTGCGCCGCAGAGCGCGGCGGCGTCTTCGGCGGTGATCGGGTTTGGCGCTGCGACGCCGAGCACGGCACACAGGGCGCGATCGCTGGTGGAGTACGCGTCGAGGTGCGCGTCTTCAAAGGCCGGATAGTCCGCCCACTGCGAACCCAACGCGGGCAGGTGCGCACGGGCACGGGCGCGGACCTCTTTGAGCACGAGGTTGACCAGCGGCTTCGCAAGCCCGTCCAGCGACCGGCTCACGTCGGCCACTTGTCCCGTCTGCCGCTGCCGCAGCTCGTGCTCGACCTGGGCCAGATGCAGGCGTTGGGGTCCGCGCGGGGCGCGACGGGAGATCCCCGAATGGCGAGCGCCCAGCATGAAGGACGTGTGGGCCAGCATCAGCTCGGTCGTCTCGATTCCGAACCGGTAGTAGTCGTCGAAGCTCGGAATGATTTCTGCCAGCGGCGATGGCTCCGTCGCAGGCGGCGGCGCGAGCAGCACCTCGAGCACCGAAAGAATCAGCCCGGGAGGGCCCGCGCAAACCTCGACCAGGCCGATCAGCTCCTTGCCCTTGTTGATCGACGCGTACAGCGTGTCCGCCGTGGGCAGGCGCCACGAGACAGGCACCAGCCAGCGCGCACCCGGCAGCCGACGGATCAAGCCGGCACTGATCGCGCGCGTGCCCACCGAGCTGGTCACCCCGAGCAACACTTTGTAGACGGCCGCGATCAGCACCGGCATCGCGCCGTCAGCGACCGGCTCGACCCGCCGCGATGCGAGAAACACCGGCAGCGCAAGACCGAGCTGCGCGATGCGCCAGAGGTCGAAGAAGTCGAGCCTCGTGCGCCCTTCTCGCCGCGCGTATTCGGCCGACAGCAACCCGATCGTCGACTTCACCTCGGACCACGACCGGGTCATCTGCTTCAGCGCCGATGTGTTCATCGGCAGCGCGTGCTCGTTCCGGCTGTCGTGGTACGGGCAGCGCTTCAGCTCTGATTTCACCTGGGCGTACAAGTCGGGCGTGCGCTGCTCACCCAACGGGCGACCGTCGGTGTCCCGGTACCGGGCGATGCCATTGCCCAGAATCAAACGGGCGGGCGAGACGCGGGCCGCTGAAGAAGCTGCCGAAGGTCCAATTCCCCGGTCCTTGAGCATTCGCTTGTAGAGGGCCGATCGCTGGGTCGAAGTGAGTTCCATCGGAACTTCTCAGTGCACGCGTCAGAAAAAACGGTCAACTGGGACCCCACCCCCAGTGGGACTGCCGACCTCAGGCGCTGTCGGCTTGTGCGGTGAACCGCACCGCGGCCTCAAACGGCGCTCAGCTCGGACTCGTGACGTCTCTTCCGTCACGTCGCTCCTTGTTTGCAGCTTGCGGTCCGAGCGCGAACTTCTGAACTGCCGTAATAGGGTCCGTTCTTCGTTTGCCGGGGGTCTGGAGATGGGGATTTTTGGTTCGCTGTTTGGCCGAACGGCCTCGCAGTTCAAGAAGGAAGCCGAGCGCGTGTTTCAGCAGGCCAATGACCTGCGCCACCGGGAATGGAGCGACGCGGGCCCCTCTTGTCCCTCTCACTGCTCAACTCGTTTGGAGGAGACATCGACGAGCTCGACGTCTCTGAGGATCTCAATGCGTGGGTGGCCAGCGGAGATCCAAAGGTCATCGCTGACGGGCTGGCCCCGTTCGTCAAGCCTGGCGCCACGACCGGGAATGGCGTTGTGCTCTTTTTGGCTTCTTCGTTCGTCGCCGACACGATCCGGCTGACCCAGTCACAAACGCTCGCGACGAAGCCGATCGTCGAAGGGTTCAGCGGGGCGATTCGGATATTGACTGGGGTGGATCAAGCAACGCCGATAACGCACGAGTTCTTGCAGAGCATCGAGAGCGGGTTCGAGGATCTCTGGGCGGAGACGATCAATGCTCTGCCCAGCGCCGAGTTCGTGGCGGTATCAGACCGAGTTTTCAAGATCAGCGATCCCCTGGTGATCCTCGCCTGGGACGCGCAGCAGCCGCCGTCCGTCTTTGGCCAGCAGGTGGTGGCAGTGTTGGACGAAAAATTGGCTTTCTACTTTGGCAGCTATGACACCGAAGCGGTGGGCGTGGTGGGCGAGCGAATTGGTCGCCTGATCGTCAAAGAGAAGCCCGACCTGCTGGGCCACGTGTTGGTTCGTCAGGGTGACCAATGGCATCGCTGGCTCCCACCCCGGAGCAACGCGCTCGCGAGGGCTCGCTTCGTGATGATGCGGCGCTGCGCGCTGCGCGGCGAGTACGCCAGACAAGGTCGGCTGCTGCGAAAGGGACGAGAAGAGTACGTCGCGACCTACATGGCGGACACGAAGGACGAGCTGACGTTGCTTTCGGTTTCACCCTGGCTCGCTGGGAGGGCGATGCTGTTGCCCCGCGCCGAGATGCTGGTGCTGGGCCAGAGCCTGCTGAAGCAAAAAAAGGTTTCGTTCGACGTGTTCCAGAAGCAGCTGGGCCACCTGCTGAAGCAGGTCGAAGGCCTCTATCCGCCCAGGTGGCTCGTGGACGCGTTTCCGACTGCCGAGGAACTGGCTGCACTTCCAGAAATGGTCCACGGCGGCGCGAACAGCCCGCTGGTCGAATGGTGGGAAGAGGGTGTCACCGGGACTTCGGTCGAACTGTCTCCGGCGTACGGCGTGCCGACCCGCGAGCAGTTCGCGGCCGAAGCGCAGGCGGTGCTGGCCGAATTGGGCGAGAGCCAGATGGAGTACTCCCAGGAGCAGTTCGGCGTTCTGCTGCCCGCCGACGAAAAAGCGCTTCCACCCGGGATCCCCGAGGGGTTCGGTGCGATGCGGGTGATCGGGTTTCAGACCCCCTTCGAGCGCTACCGGCATTCCCCCGCCGTCGAACGCCGGCTGATGTTGAAGAACTACTTCACTGACGGCCTCAACGAGTTGGTCGTTGCGCCGGCAGCGCGGGCAGACGTGCTTCCGATTCTGAGACCGCAGAAGGAACTCTGGCAGAGCGGGCTGCAAGTCAAGCTCCAGTTCCCGGGCAAGGACGTAGCCGCCTCACGGGCGGTGAGCCAATCGTTCGTCGCGAACCGAATTCGAACTTCCTTCGTGATCGACAGCTCGAAAGCCATCCGCTTCGTGACGGACGTTGAGCTGGCCGTCCTGGCGCTGAACGAGGGCAGCCTGTTCGAGCTGGCGATCGCCAACCTCGAGGTGCGCAGCACGCGGCCTCTGCTTCAGGTCGCCGCGGGCGTCTACGTCTCACCCTACGAAGATGACTACGACGCGACCCGGCTGTTGCTACCGCAGCTGTTCACCAGCCTGAAGCTGAAGGGAGCGCCCGTCGCGTTCGTGCCCAACCGTTCGACGTTGATCGTCACCGGCAGCGAGGACGTGCCGGGGCTGATTGAAGCGTTCGCGCGGGTGCGGCTTGCGCAGAAAGGCGATTCGCGGCCGGTCGATGCAGCGCCGCTGCGGCTGGCGGGTGACGAATGGGCGGTATGGCTGCCACCCACAAGCAGCGCCGCCCGCCCGGCGCTCGAGGCGCTGGTCAACGAGCAGCTGGCTGGCGACCACCAATCTGGCGGAAGGCTGCTCAAAGAGCTGTGGCCCAACAGCGTCGTGGCCCAAATCGCGACCCGCACCAGAGCAGACAAGCCCTGGCCCGAGGTGTCGGTGCTTCTTCCCGCTGACCCTTTGGCTGAGGTGCTGCTGCCGATGGCGGACCTGGTATTGACGGCCGACGAATTTCAGCTGGCGTGGGCAGACTTCGCGCGCGTCCACGCTGGCAGGCTGCGTCCAGTCGAAGGCGCCGAAGGTCGGTGGTGGCACCTCAGCGGGCTTCAGCGCTGAGACCGTCGATCAAGATGCCCGCTAGACACGCGATCAGGTCGACGGTCGTCCTCGGCCTGCGGACGAGCTCACGACGCGAAGAAGGACTCCCGCGGCGAGGCAGCAGAGGCCCCGAGCAGCACACCTGAATCGTGACCGATCGCCCGACGCTCGAGCCGAAGAAAGAGCTGTCAGCAGGTGGGCAAAAAAGTCCCAGCTGAAAACCTGAAATATTGTTTCGCAGAGGGCCTGATCGGAACTATTCGGTTGACCGAGCTCGTGTTTGTCAATCCAGGCGCCCATGACCCTCTCTGCTGTAGTTAACGATGCAAGCTCGGACAGTGTCGAAGCTGGATCCTCGCTCGGCAAAGAGATTCGTGCCGTCTTCAAGGGCGAGAGGCCCGACGCGGTGATCGTATTTGCCTCGCCGAGACATGATTTTTCGGCCTTGTTGAAAGCACTTCAGGCCAGTTGCAGTCCGAAGATCTTGATCGGCTCTTCGTCGGCGGGCGAATTTACCAGCGCCACCCACGGAGAAGGCCTCGCCTGCGCGATCGCGCTGGGCAATCCACAGATGGAGTTCTCGCTCGGAGTGGGTCGAAACCTCAGCCGAGACCGCAAGCTCGCCTCGAATCAGGTCACCTCTTCGTTCAAGGGCCTCGCCGGTCGCCAGTTTGAACATCGCGCCGCGCTGGTGTTGGCGGACGCGCTGGCGGGACAGGCGGATGAGCTGGTCGAACACCTGACCGTCGGCACCGGCGCGAGCTACAGCCTGTTTGGCGGGGGAGCGGGCGGCGACGACAATTTCGAGAAGCGCTTCGTCTTCGCCGGGACCGAGGTGATCAGCGATGCCGTCGTCGCGCTCGAGATCCTCTCTCACAAGCCGATTGGGGTGGGGGTTCGACACGGCTGGACGCCGAAGAGCCCGGCGTTGCGGGTGACCGAGGCAGAAGGAATGCGCCTGGGAAGCCTCAACGCTGCCCCCGCCGCCGAAGTGTTTGCCGACCACGCGGCAGCCACCGGCCAGAAATTCGATCTCGCCCAGCCGCTGCCCTTTTTCCTCCACAACATCCTTGGGGTCGACACCGGCAACGGCCACAAGCTGCGGGTCCCGCTGACGGTGAATGCGGATCGCTCGGTGGCCTTCGCGACCGAAGTGCCGGCGGGAGCGACGGCGGCCATCATGTGCGTCAGCGCCGACTCGGCTGCTGCCGCCGCCGCCGAGAGTGCCCGCGATGCGCTGAACCAACTGGGAGGTCACAAACCGGCAGTGGCGCTTTTCTTCGACTGCGTCGCCACCCGGCTGCGAATGGGAAAAGAGTTTGGCTTCGAGCTGAAGGCGGTCCAGGAAGTGTTGGGCGAGGTCCGGTTCGCGGGCTGCAACACGATTGGGCAGATCGCCCGCGTCGATGGCCAATTCAGCGGCTTTCACAACTGCACCGCAGTGGTGTGCGTTCTCCCAGACTGATCCGCACGATGGACGTAACCATTCACAGCCTGATGCTTCGTCTCACCCGCGCCGAGGGACGTGCGGCATCGGCTGCGGCGCTGGCCACCTTCGTTGGCGCCAGCGAGCTGGTCGTCTTCGCCGTTGATCCCGAGGTCAACGTCCTTCTGCCTGCACCTGGGTTTTCCCAGACGCTGACCGACGTCAAGGCCTGGCGCGCCTTCCTCGACGCGACCGTCAATTCAGCCTCCGCCCACCGCGCGCCTCTGAGCGGCCGGGAGGCAGTGGGAATCCGGGGGGATGATGGGACGGTGATGGTGTTGCTTGGCGGCGCCCCCCGGCCCTGGGCGTTCGAGCAGATCGCGCAGCTGCTTCCCTTCATCGGAGCGGTGTTCGTCGCCGAACGCCTCGCGCTGTCGGGAAAGGGCGACGCGATGGTTGCTCGGGCGTCAGCACGGAAGGCCGAAGAGCTCACCGCCTCGCTGGCGCGGACCCAGGCGGGGCTGAACACCGCGCTGGGCGAGCTCCATCAAAAACAGGAGTGGCTGTCGACGACGCTGAAGAGCATCGGAGACGCGGTGATCGTGACCGATGCGGGCAGCCAGGTGATGTTCATCAACGCCGTCGCGGGGAAGTTGACTGGGTGGGCGCCGGGCGAAGCGAAGGGCCGTCCACTGAGCGAGGTGTTCCGGATTCACAACCATGACAGCCGCGCGGTGGCCCGCTGTCCGGTGAACCAGGCGTTGACGACCGGAGAGATTGTCGGGCTGACGAACGAGACCTTCTTGATTCGAAAAGACCTGACCGAGGTCTTCATCGATGACAGCGCGGCGCCGATTCGCAACGAGGCGGGCCGGGTCACCGGGGCTGTGCTCGTCTTTCGCGACATCACTGCCCGCAAGAGAATCGAGGACGAAGAGCGGAAGCTGCGGGTGAAGGAGCGGGTGGCGCTCGAGTTCGAGCAGCAACTGATCGGAATCGTCAGCCACGACCTTCGCAACCCTCTGGCCGCGATGCTGATGGCCGCCACGCTGCTCGAGAAGATGGTGCCGGAACCGGCAGCCAAAAAGGTGCTCGCCCGCATCGCGACCAGCGGGCAGCGCGCCAGCCGAATGATTGGAGATCTACTCGACTTCACCCAGGCCCGCTTCGCCGGCGGCCTCTCGGTCAGCCCCGCGCCGATGGACCTTCACGACGTGATGAAGCAGGGGGTCGACGAAGCGCGGCTGGCGAACCCCGATCGCACGATCGAAGTGTCTTCCCAGGGCAGCGGGCGCGGTTGCTGGGATGCGGACCGGATT
>JAYVCD010000156.1:0-17701 GCA_043750125.1 Archangiaceae bacterium
GGAACCTGGACCCCCTCGTCGATGCGGCCGACCGGACCCTTGAGCTCCATGATCGCGCCGTTGCCGTAGACCTCGCGCAGCACAGAGCCCGCGATCGGAGGCCCGACGATCGTCAGCTCATCCCCGATCTTGAGCTTGGTCTTCTTGCTCGGGCGGACCCACAGCTCCCCTTTGTCGCGGAACATCGTCAGGGCCTCACCCTTCACCTCGGCGCGCGACAGCTTTTGAGGATCCCCCGGCTTCGCAGGCTCTTCTGCCTTCTTGGGAGCCACTTCGGGCACCACCGGCTCTTTGACCGCGGCCGGCTCGACCGGCTTGTCCCCGACCTTGGTCACGACCATTTCCTTCGGGTCTTCTTGGCGGGGAGCCTCAATCGCTCCGTCCTTCCCTGACGCGCCGTCGGCACCGCGGGTGAGCCAATAGCCTGCGCCTGCGAGCCCGATCACCAGCAGCAACACCACGACCCAGGGGGCGCGGCTCTTCTGGATCTTCAGATCTTCGTCCGCCCCTTCACCGACAAAGCTGTCTCTCGGCAGCTGCACCGGAGACGACGCAGGCCGCTGCCGAACCTGAGGCTGTTGAGACTGAGAGATCGGTGCTGAAGACATCGCCCCGGACAGCGCCCGTTGGGGGCCCGTCATCGGCTGCTCGCGCTCCGACGGCGACGGGGTGCGCAACATCGTCCCGTCCATCCGGTACGCCCCGTTGCTGCCGCCGTCGTCCTGGCCCGACTCGCGAATGCTCGTGCCCGCGAACTCTGCGGGGCGGGAGGCCACCTTTGGAGAGCTGCCCTTCTTCCGTTCGGCCGACAACTTCGACTGCAGGTGACGTTCAGCCGCGAACTCTTCGGGGCACATCGAGCGGACGTAGTTGCCGACCTCCTCGGACGACACCGAGAGGTTCTCTCGAACCAGCAGCTCATTGAGCGCCCGCGAAAAATCGTCGGCGCGGGTGTAACGGGACGCAGGGTCGGCGGCGAGCGCACGCATCACGACCCGATCGAGCGTCTCGGAAACTTCAGGCCGAATTTCCCGCAACGAGACGGGCTTGGGGAACGCCATCTGGGCCACCATTTCGCCCACCGTCCCGCCCAGAAACAGCGACCGGCCCGCGAGCAGCTCCCAGATCAAAATCCCCGCTGAGTAGATGTCGCTGCGGTAGTCGACCATCTCGCCCTTCGCCTGCTCGGGCGACATGTACCCGAGCTTGCCGAGCACGGTCGAAGGCATGGTGTGCTTGCTGCGCGCGCTGCTCTTCGCCAGGCCGAAGTCGATGACCTTGACCTCGCCTTCGTAGCTGACCATCACGTTCTGGGGCGAGACGTCGCGGTGCACGATGCCCAGTGAAGCGCCGTCGGCTCCGACTTTGCGATGGGCGTACCCAAGCGCCTCGGTGATCTGCTGGCCGATCAACACGGCGATCGCCACCGGGACCACCGCGTGCATCCCCTTCACCCGATCTTCAACCCGCGAGAGGTCGACGCCCGCGACGTATTCGATTGCCATGTAGAGCGTCTGGTCCACGTCTCCCATGTCGTAGACCTGCGCGATGTTGCTGTGGGTCAGGTGGGTGAGGACCTTCGCCTCGTGGTGGAAGCGATCGACGAACTGAGGGTCCGTCATCATCTGCGGGAGGATCGTCTTCACGATGCACAACTTCTCGAAGCCCGCTGCTCCGGTCAGGCGGGCCAGATGCACCTCACCCATGCCGCCTTGACCGAGCAGGTACATCAACTCATATCGACCGAGGAAACGCGGCTGGGCACCGTTTTGCGGCTGGCTCGCCATGGCGCGTCATACTAACCCCAGCCACCTGTGATTGGCTCCTTTCTGCTCTGGGTCTGGGTCTGGATCCTCGGCACCATCCTCGCGACGCTTTCGCTCGTGCTGAGCATTCCGTTCAACCCGTGGACAGACCCCCGGCGGGTGGTCGTCGGATACCTCAGCCAGGCCTGGGGTCGAGGCGTGATGTGGGCCTTGCCTGGAATCACGATCGAAGCGCGGGGGTTCGAGCACCTCAAGCCGGGGCCGGTGATGCTGGTGCCCAATCACAGCTCGATTTCCGACGTGATCATGCTGTTGGCCGCCCTGCCCCAGTTCAAGTTCATGGCGAAAGCGCCGATTTTTTTCATCCCTCCGATTGGCTGGCACCTCTTTCTGGCTGGGTACATTCGCGCCGGCACCGGTGAAGAAGGCGACGCGCCGCGGGTGCTGGCCCAATGCCTCAAATGGCTGGCGCTCGGCTGTCACATCCTCTGGTTTCCGGAAGGTCACCGCTCGAAAGACGGGAAGGTGCAGCGGTTCAAGACCGGAGCCTTCGTCGCGGCGAAACAGGCGGGGGTGAAAGTCGTGCCGGTCGCGATCAGCGGCACGCCCAACGTGATCAAGAATCGCAGCCTGCGGTACTTCTTCAAGGACATCCGGGTGCAAATCACGCTTCTTCCCCCCTTCGAAGTCGACGCCGATCCCAAGGCCGCCGCCGCCAAAGCCCGCGAGCGGGTGGCAACGCAGGTCGCCGCCCAGCGGGCCACAGAGTGAGGAACATCCTCTTGCGACCATTCGTTTTCGTTCCGGCTCGACGGCCGAGCCCAGCCCCCCTCAGCCGGTCGGAGGATTAACGCGTGGCAATCGCAATCACGGGGTACGGAATCGTCAGCGCTCATGGCCAGGGCCTGCAGTCGCTTGCCGAGGCGCTGCGCAGTGGAAAGACCGGCGTTCGCCCGGTCACCGAATTTTCCACCGAAGGGCTGTGCAGCAACCTCGCCGCCCAGGTGCCTCTTGCGACCCAAGGCGACCGGGCGTTGGGTTTGCTGAAGCTCGCCGCGGAAGAAGCGCTGGGCTGGCGCGATTGGGCCCCCTCGAACCGCCGCGCGGTGTTGCTGGGCTCGACCAAGGGCTCACTTCCCAGGGTGTTGCTCCAGGGTGAATCGGATCCTTTCGCCCACCTCACCGCCTGGCTTGCCGAGCGCGCGCGAGCCCGCGGGCCGGTGCGCGCAATCGGAGCGGCCTGCGCCTCGAGCAGTGCCGCCGTCGGCGCCGCGCTGCAGCTGATCGAAGCAGGCCGCTGCGACGAGGCGGTGGTGGCCGGGGTCGAGGCACTGCACCCGTTCGTGTTTTCGGGTTTTCACGCGCTCAAGGCGATGTCCCCCAGGCCCGCCGCTCCTTTCGACGCGAATCGGCAGGGCTTGTCGATGGGCGAGGGCGCGGCGGTTCTGGTGCTCGAGAGCGCGGCCAGCGCCGCCGCGGGGTCTCGCAAGCCCCTGGGGTGGATTGAGGGGTTCGGAGCCGCCTCTGACGCTCATGACCAGACCGCTCCCCATCCCGAAGGGGTAGGGCTGTTTCGCGCGTGTCAGGCGGCGCTGCAGTCGGCGGGGCTCGAGGTGAAATCAGTCGGCCGGTACCACGCCCACGGAACGGCGACGGTGCAGAACGACGCGATGGAAGCCGCGATGTGCTCGCGCTTGTTCGGACCCCAGGGAATTCCGCTCTGCGCGACCAAGGGGTCCATCGGCCACACCCTGGGCGCCGCCGGCGTGCTCGACCTGCTCGGCTGCCTGGCGTCCTTGAACGCCCGCGAGCTGTGGCCCGTCGTCGGACTGCAGCAGCTCGACCCCAGGCTTTCCATTTCGCCCGTCACCACCCTTCGCGCCGACCCCCACCCCCGCGCGCTGATTGCCACTGCGGGCTTTGGCGGAATCAACGCCGCGCTCGTGGTGCGAAGGAACGAACCATGACCGCGGGAATCTCACGTTGGGCTGCCTGGACGGCGAAGGGCGTCACGATCGGCGGAGATCCTTCCGACCGCACCGATGGCCCGCTGGCCGCCTGGCCCGAGGCGCCTTTGCTGACCCAGATTCACCCCCGGGCGCGAAGGCCCCACCCTCAAGCCAAAGCGTTGGTGCAGCTGGCTTCGGTGGTGCTCGGCGATCGCCGAATCGAAGCTCTGGGGCTCACGCTCGGCTCGGCCAGCGGCAGCTCCGGGCCCGATCGCGAGTTCGATCAGGAATTGAAAGCCAAAGGTCCCGGCTTCGGAAGCCCCTCGCTCTTCGTCTACACCCTGCCCTCGGCTGCCCTGGGGGAAGTCGCTGTCGCGTTCGGCGCGCACGGTCCGCTCACCACCGTCAGCGCAGGCTCAGCCAGCGCTCTGGCCGCGATCGTGACGGCGATCGATGACGTCGATTCCGGGCGCGCACCGGCGGTGCTTTGCGGAGGCTTCGAGTGGGGCACCGCGTCGGACTTCATCGCTTTGTTTTTGATCGAACCGACCGGGCCGATCACGCTCACTGGCGACTCCGGCTACGGAGAGACGCCCGAGGGAACCCGCGGCGACGTGCTCGACCTCGTCGCCGCCGTGGCCAGCGGTCAGCCCTTCACCCTCACCGCAGCCGACCGCCTCGGCTTCTGGGCCCAGCTTCAGTCCGAGGGAAGCCTCCAATGAAGGGCGTCGCGGTCACCGGAATTGGAATGCTGTCCAACCTCGGCCGGGGCCTCACCGCGCACAGCGACGGGCTGCGACGCGGTGTCACGGCGCTGACCCCGCTGTCGCTCTTCAAAACCGAAGGTCTCGACGTACGTCCGGTGGGAGAAGTCGCCGACGCGCTGCTCGACGGGAAGTCGAACTATTCGCGCTGCCAGCGGCTGACATTGTCGGCAGCCAAGGACGCGCTCGGCGGTCATCACCCCACGGGCGAAGGGATCATCGCCATCGGGTCGACGACCGGTGGCATCTACGAAAGCGAGCAGCACTACCTCAAGCATCGCGGAGAGGAAGGGGTGGCCGATCGCGCGCTGTTGACCAACCACCCGGTCGGAACGATTGCAGATCGCCTCTGCCGGGATCTCGGCCTGGGCGGCGAGCGCCACACTTTTGCGACCGCGTGCTCTTCGAGCGCGAACTCGATTGGTTACGCTGCGGCGCGCGTCGAAGCCGGAGCTCCCTGGGCGTTGGCGGGTGGCGTCGATTCGCTGTGCCGCCTGACCTGGGCCGGCTTCCACTCGCTGAAGCTGCTGTCGAGCACCGCGTGTCGCCCTTTCGACCTGCATCGAAACGGGCTGTCGCTGGGCGAAGCGGCGGCGTTTCTTTTCCTCGAGCCGATCGCGGCCGCGCGCGCCCGGGGAGCGACGATCTTCGGGCTCGTCAGCGGCTGGGGCTGCTCGGCCGACGCGTACCACATGACCGCGCCCCACCCCGAAGGCCTGGGAGCGATCGCCGCGATGCGGGCTGCGCTGGCCGACGCCGACTGTCAGCCCGGACACATCGACTACGTGAACGCCCACGGCACGGCCACCCCCGCCAACGACAAGGCCGAAGGGCTCGCGCTTCGAGCGGTGTTTGGCGCACGCGTGCCGCCGGTGAGCTCGACGAAAGGAGTCACCGGGCACTCGCTGGGAGCCGCCGGCGCGCTCGAGGCGGCGATCAGCCTGTTGATCATTCGCGACGGCTTTCTTCCGGGAAACGTCGGGCTGAGCCAGGTCGACCCGGCGATTGGCTTCGAGCCCCTGGGCCCAGCCACCGCATTCGCGACCGTCTCGAAAGTGATTTCCAATTCGTTCGGCTTCGGGGGCAACAACACCGCCCTGGTCTTGGAGCGTGCCCCGTGACCGCCGTTTCGATTCTCGGGCACGCCGTCCTTTCTCCCCCGCCCGGTGAGACCCGGGTGACCCACATCGGCGACGAGGCTGAGAAGAACGCCCGCCGGCTGCCCCGGGTCGATCGCATGGCGCTGCACGTCGCACGGTTGGCGCTGGGCAATCACCCGGTCGAAGGGGTGGGCCTGGTGGTTGGCACTGGCTACGGCGGGCTGCAAGCGACGGTCGACTTTCTCGAGGGCATCGCGGTCCGGGGAGCAGGGTTCGGCAGCCCGACCGCCTTCCATCAGTCGGTGCACCACTCACCTGCGGGGCAGATCAACCTCGCGTTGAAGATCACCGGCCCCTCGCTCACCTGCACCTCGCGAGAGGTCTCTTCCGAGGCGGCGCTGCGCGAGGGCATCGATCTGCTGACGATGCGGCGCTGCGAGAAGATGCTGGTCGTCTGTGCGGACGAGGTCGTCCCGGCGCTCGAGTCGGCCTTCAAAGCATTTGGAGCGCGATGGATTCCGTCCGAGGGCGCCGCGGCGGTGCTGCTCGGGCTCACAGGCTCAGATCTCGAAATCAGCGCGGTGCGGCTGTCGAGCCGATCAGCCTCGATGCTCGAATGGACGACGCCTCCTCCGCCGGGCTCCGCGGTGAATCCTGCAGGAGGCTTGATCCGACTGGTCGAGGCGGCGCGCGCGCTCGAGTCCGGAAACAGCATCACTCTGCAGTCGTTTTCGTTGGGAGGCGGCGAGGCCACCGTCGCTTTGAGGCGCAGGTGATCGAAGCGCTCGCCGGAGCGATCGCCGGCGCGGGCCTGACGGCGATGGGCTTGGGAATGTTTCACCCCCGCGTCGCGCTCTTTGGCCCCCAACATTCTCACGGGCCACGTGGGACACCGCAGGTGGCGCTGTCCTTCGATGACGGGCCGCACCCGGACTTCACTCCGCGAATCGCTGAAGTCCTCGCGAAAGGCGGCGCCCAGGCCACCTTCTTCTGCATCGGTCAGTGTGCCGAACAACACCCGGAAGTGGCGCGCGCGCTGCTGGCCGCCGGGCACGAATTGGGCAACCACACCTACAGCCACAACACCCGGGGCCACCTGTTTTCGGCGTCCGCGCTCGAAGCCGACCTGCGGCGCTGTCAAAGCGTGCTCGCGACCCTCGGCACCGCATCGCGCTGGTACCGACCGGCCGTAGGCATTCGCAACCCTCCGGTTCACGCCGCGGCCAAAGCGTTGGGCCTGCAGGTGGTGATGTGGTCCGCAGCCGCCCGCGATGGAGCCTGGGCCTTCGATCAAGACAAGGCGCTGCGAATGGCGAGGCAAGCGCAGCCCGGCGACATCCTCGTGCTGCACGACGGGCTGCGGGGCACCTCGAGCACCGTCCGGGAATCGACCGTGCGCTGGCTGCCGAGCTTGCTCGAAGGGCTGCGCGAGCGTGGGCTTCAGCCGGTGACTGTTTCCCAGCTGCTCAATCCCGCGGCTCCTTAAGAGGGGCACTGCTCGAGTCGGGCGCGGACTTCAAGCCATTCCTCGAGGAGGATTGAGTAGATCGCGGTGTCCCGAGGGCCTCCATCGGACGCCAATTGCCAGGCCCGAAGCACGCCGTCCGCCTTCGATCCCAGTCGCAAGATCGCCGCCCTCGACTTCAGATTGCGCGCGTCGGTCTTCAGGGTGACCCGGTGCACCTTCCAGACTTCGAAGGCATGCCGCAGCATCAGCAGCTTGGCCTCGGTGTTGATCGCGGTCCGTTGGGCCGACTCGGCCAACCAGGTGCTGCCGATCTCGAGCACGCTGGGAGGGGACTCCCGGGTCGGAGCGGACTCGAAGTACTTGTGCCAGCGTTCGATGTTCATGAAGCGGGTCGAGCCGACCAGCCGGCCGGTTTGCGCATCGACCGTGGCGAACGGAACTGTCACTCCGCGCTCGGCATCGGTGCGCGCGAGCTGAATGAACATCCGCATCTCGATCTCATCGCGGGGGATGACGGTGAAGGTGTAGCTCGATCGATTTTCGTTCGCGGCCGCCAACAGCGCGGTCGAGTGGCCGAGGTCCAGCGGGACGAGTCGTACGTACTTGCCTTCGAGGGTGAGCACGCGCGGGAACCTGGTACGTGATGCGGGGCTCAGCCGACGAGCAGATTGGATAAGGCCCAAATCAAAAAAACGAGCACGAAGAGTGTCACCAACGCCGGCTCGACCCACCGAGTCCAGGTCCGCCAGGCGGTCGCGGCGGGTCGCCTCGATTCATCTGCGTGATTGCGAAAGGCGCGCTCGGCTTGCGGTCGAGCGTCAATCGGAGCCACGACGGGCTTTAGGGTCCCGAGAAGATCGTCGAGGGGATCAAGGGGGCTCATGGAGTTTCTCCAGCGGCAAGCGAAGCACGAAGCTGCTCGCGCGCGCGGGAAAGGCGTTGTCGAAAGGCCTCGGGGTTGACGCCGATGATCCGCGCCGCTTCCGAAGGCTCGAAGTGCTCGACGCAAACCAGCAACAGCGCCTCGCGGTATTTCAGCGGAAGCGCGGCGAGGGCGCGATCGAGCGTGCGCTGGGCTTGCGACGCCATCGCCACGCTCTCGGGCGTCGAATCTTGCCGGCGGTCTTTGAACCACACCGCCGCTTCGGCGAGGCGCGAGCCGTCGACGAGGCTCCAGCGCCGGTGGGAAAGAAACAGGTTGCGGGCGACGGTGAAGAGCCAGGCGGTCAGGTGGGTGTCATCGTGAAGCCAGGCTGCTTCGGCGGCGAGGCGAAGCCAGGTTTCCTGACACAGCTCGGCGGCGATCTCGCGGCGGCGGGTCAGACGCCAGAGGAAGGAAAACAAGCGCGGGTGATGGGATCGATAGACGGCATCGAACGCGCCCGAGTCGCCGGCTTTGAGGCGGGTGACGAGACTCGAGGGGGCAGGAACGTCCACTGGGGAGCATCAACTCCGCAGCCGAGCGGGCGTGACAACAGATCTTTCATTGTCACGTTGATTTCGCACGCGAGTTTCAAGACCTAAGGAGTCACACTCAATGCTCGAATTCTTCCTGGCCGGTGGCGTGCCCATGCTCGGAGTCGTGGTCTGCGGCCTGGGGGCGTTGATCGCGGCGGTGCGGTTTGCCCTCTCACCGGACCCGCGAAAAGTCATGGCGATCGTGAGCCTCAGCGTGGCGGCGCTCGTCTCCAGCGTCCTGGGTTCTGCGGCCGACCTGACCGTGGTCTTCCGAACAATCGGCAAGATGCCCGAGTGGCAGAAGCCCGAAGTCCTGCCGTTGATCCTGATTCAAGGCGCAAGCGAGTCGCTGTCCCCCGTAATTCTGGGCCTCACCCTGCTGACCGTGATCTGGTTGGTGATGGCGGTCGGCTATCGGCGACTGGCTCCCCGCCTTCCTATGGTGTGAGCGCGCTTGCGAAGGCGGGTGCGTTCAACTACGAGTCCCGCCGTCGCTCGCGCGATTAGCTCAGCTGGATAGAGCGTCGGCCTCCGAAGCCGAAGGCCAGTGGTTCGAATCCACTATCGCGCATGGGTTCAAGGGCCGGAGTTCGTTGGGATTCTCCACCGGGTTCCGGCCCTTCGCTTGTCCGGTTTCGGGTGTCGGGGACGGATTTGGGACACTTCCAACGGCCGCGCGAGCCTTTTCGACTACCAGAAGCACCGCGGGCTTCGGCGGCTCGCCCTCTCTGCCAACGTGAGTGAGACAGCGACCCCGGTTGAATTTACTGTGCAGGGCGATGGGGTTTTCTCGCATGTGTCGGTCGAGCAACGTTCAGTCGTGTCGTAGTCATCGTGCAGTTGTCGGGTGCCCCGCCGGAGCGAAGCGGAGGCGGCCTGTAGGAGGCGGAGCTTGGCTGAAGGTGGAAGCTGCGACGGGTGGGGGACGATGATGGAGCCCGCACTGTTTGTGGCGCAGGAGACCGTGGTCGTGGCCAAGGCGAAGCGGCGGAAGTTCTCCGCCAAGGAGAAGCTGCGGATCCTCGACGAGGCAGATGCCTGCGCGAAGACCGGCCAGCAGGGCGCGCTACTGCGGCGTGAGGGGCTGTACTCCTCGCACCTATCGGAATGGCGGCGGGCACGGGAACGTGGCGAGTTGGATGCGCTGACGCCGAAGAAGCGCGGTCGCAAGGCCCTTGCGCCCAACCCGCTGGAGAAGGGTAAATCCTCGCCCGTCCCCGTCCCCGCCAATTCACCGCGAGATCAGCAGCGCGTGAACGCCGGTTACTGCAGCGCCCGCGGCGGCCTGCTGAGCGGCGAACTGGTGCGGCAGGATGAAATCCACCCTGTCGCGCAGCTTCGAGAGCACCGCAGCCCGGACGTACGCCACCACCGCTGTCGAACACGTGAGGACGTTGGCTGAGGCACTGGTCTCCGGTGATGCCAACGGTGCTCGATTGCGAACTGTGGCCCGCGCTCTGGCGTCCGCTCGTACTCAGATTTGCCTGGTCGACGCCGCCGTTGGTCAGGCGATGGGACGCCGAGACCTCGAGACGATGGCGGCGCTGGTGAAGCTCGGCGACCAGCTGACCCGGCGCCTCGGCATTCTGCTGGATCAGCACCGGCGTGAACTTGGGCACGACAGGTCGCGCGGTGTACTGGTGATCGGTGCAGCTCAGGACGGCAACGGCGGTGCGGCTCACGCGGGCCAGCTTCCCGCCGACCGATGTTTCGCTGATACGAATGAAATCGCCGACCTCGTTCGGTGGGCAACGGGTCTTCCTCAAATGCCCACGCACTGACTGCGGTCAGTTGGTGAACGTGATCGGGTTCGAGCCGCTCGCCGGCTTCGGCTGCAAACGGTGCCTGAAGTGGCGTCTGCGACCAGCCTGTCGGGCGTCGGCGTTGGTGAAGGAAGCGCAGGAAGCCGAAAGCCCCGCGACAGATCCGCCACGACAGCTCAGAGCTAACCTGTGAACCTCGCCTGACATGCCATTGATCAGGACAAGCACTTCTGGTGAACGAACGTGGATTTCAGCGGCCCGCATTACTGAGGAAAGCGCGGTCAGTATTTCCCCCCAGCGCTGAAAATGGCTCTCCCCGAGCGCCCACACCGGGGGTAGAGCCCGCCGCACTGAACTGATTGCCTAAGAGGCGTGGCCCAGCTCTCCGAAGAGCAGCGTTCAGTGTTCGGGCTGCAGGATCTTCTGAGGGTCAGTGGTCCGTGCGGGCGGCGGCACGTCGCTGACAGACGTTCGCTCGACGTTTTCGAAGAAAAGTCACAGCAGCCTGAATGCGACGCCCACGGAGAGGTTGAGCCACATCGTGTCCATGATTGCCGGGCGCGGGTTGCCATCGCGAAAGCCAATCGTGTTGCCGTCGAGCAGCAGCGACCCGACGTCGAGCCGCGCGAACCCGTCGAAAGTGTCGGTGAGCTGAACCGTCGCCATCCCGTGCCCGCGCGCTGCTGGAACCAGTTGAAACGCCCAGTCGGGCATGAACGGCGCAGCCGAGAATTCGGCGATGTCGGAGTAGCCGGAGGAGGTCGCGAGGCCGACGCCCGCTCCGAGATCGAATCGCACTCGGCCCGCCGGAATGACAAACGCCACCGTCGGCATCAGCCACCAACGATCGTGAACGATGGGCGATGCGGTGATGAGTCCCCACCCGAGATCGAAGCCGAGCGCGGCGTGCCTGCCCAGCCCCAGTCGCACGCCGGCGCTGACGGCCGAACCGCTTGCTCCGGGGCTGCCGAGGTAACCCAGTCCAAGGAAGACGCCGAGCTTCTGCGGGCCCGGATCGACCGGAGTAAGCTCGACAGGCTCAGTGAGCTGAAGCTCGGCGGCGCCGGCGACGGTGGAGGCGAGGACGGCGATGATCAGAAAGAACTTCTTCATTTGGGGCTCCTTGAATCGGTTGAAGGGAAAGGGACGGCCTTGAACGACATCGTTCGAAGCGTTCGACTGGTCAGAGCAACCGGAACTGGCCGCCGAGCGAGAGGTTGATCCACATCGTGTCGGGGTTGCGGAGCGGCCCATCGCCGGTGCGCCAGCCGAGCGCGTTGCCCTCCAACAGCTGCGACGAGACGTCCACGCGCGCGAACAGCTCGAACCTTGGAGTGAGCGTGAACGCAGCCACCGCATGTCCGCGAACGGTCGGCACGCCTTGTGAGGCCCAGAGCGTACGATCGGCAGCCATGTCGTCCCAGGTGCTGAAGCCCGACGAGGTGCCGAGGCCAAGGCCCACTCCTAAATCGAGACGCACGACCTGCGTCGGGACGACTACCGCCACAGCCGGCATCAGCCACCACCGATCCTGCTTGCTGCTGAGCACCCCGTAGCCAGCGTCGAAGCTGAGCGCGAGGTGCTTGCCCATCCCGTATCGCAGCCCACCGATGACGTTGGCGCCGTCGCCGCCAGGACTCCCCTGGTAGCCAAGCCCAACGAAGGCGTGCAGTGGTCTTTGCTCGTGCTCGAGCAGCACAGGCGCGGCGGCGCCGAGCGTTGGGGTAACCAGCGTGAGGAAGGCGGCGATCAGACTTCGGGGCATCGGGTTCTCCGGGGTGAGGTCCCGACAAGATGCACGGTCCGGCCCGATCCGATCCCTTCGATGCTCCGGATGGGCGGTTTGATGCGATGAGCGTCACCGACCGCGACGAGCGGAAGGGTGCGCGCGATGAACGGTTCGCGCGGATTCGGAGCCCGTCTGCGGGTGTGTTACGAGAGCCGAAGGTTCTCAACTCGCTGTAGAGGCAAGATCTACCTACCTATGACCCCGCGTGAGCCTTTCCTCGCCCGTGGGGCGCTGTTCGCACTGACTGTCACGCCGCCGCTGATCACCCTGGTGACGCTGCCGCTCGGTTCGAGCCCACCTTCGCTGATGCACGCGGCTGGCTGCCTGCTTGCGACGAGTCTTTGCACCGTGCTCATCGGTGGTTTGATGCACGCAGCGGTCAACTGGAGCGCACCCAGGTTGCTCGTGATTGTGCGCCCCCCGTGGCTCGCCCACTTGGCGATTGCCGTGGTCGCTGCATCGTCGGTGGTGACCGGGTTGCTAATTCTGCTGCCGTGGATCGGAGCGCTCGGACACGCGGTCGACGAGAACCTGATCACCTTCGTCCTCTATGGCTCGGTCGGAATCGCGACCCTCTACCTCGTTGGAGCGAGGGCAGCGGCGATCGTCGCGGCGCGCTCCCGCGCTCAGTCCGACCGGGCGCTCGCGAGTGCTGAAGACGCACTGCGGAATCGACTCGCGGCGCTCCAGGCGCAGATGAACCCGCACTTTCTTTTCAATACGCTCAACGCGGTTGCGAGCCTCGTACACAAACAGCCGGACCTTGCCGAGGCGACGATCGAGCGTCTGTCGGGCGTGCTGCAATACGCGATCTCCTCTGGACAGCGCGGCTCGGTTCGCTTGGGGGACGAACTGGACGCAGTGCGCGACTACCTGGGCATCGAGCAAGCGCGGTTTGGGGCGCGGTTGCGCTCCACGATCGAAGTGAGCCCCGACCTTCTCGAGACAGTGCTGCCTCCGATGTTGTTGCAGCCGCTGGTCGAGAACGCGGTGCTGCACGGGCTGGGGAGCCGCGAGCAGGGCGGGGAGATCAAGATCACCGGCCGCGCCGAGGGCAACGCGATCGTCCTCACGGTATCGGATGACGGCGTCGGGCCGGGCGGTTCGACTCGCAAAGGAAATCGCACCGGGTTGAGCAGCGTGCGCGAGCGAATCGCTCTGACGTTCGGCGACGCGGGGGCATTCTTGACGCGAGCGCGGGTCGGCGGCGGCTTCGAGTGCGAGGTGCGGGTTCCGAGGACTGCGCAGGCGTGAAGATCCTGGTCGTCGACGATGAGCAACTGGCGCGCGCGCGGCTGATCCGAATGCTTGCGCGCGTCGTGGACGCGGTCGTGGTGGGCGAGGCCCAGAACGGCAATGACGCGCTCGAGCAAATCACGAAGCTCATGCCGGACGTCGTACTGCTCGACGTTGAGATGCCGGGCTTCGATGGGCTCGCGCTGGCAGAGAAGCCGGGAATGCCTCCGATCATCTTCACGACGGCGCACGTGCAGTTCGCGGCCGCTGCGTTCGATCTCGACGCGGTCGACTATTTGATCAAGCCGCTGCGGCAAGACCGACTCGAGCGCGCGCTGGAACGTGTGCATCGGCGGACTGCGGCGGCGAAGCCGGCACCCTCAGCGAGCCACCAGCTGATCGTGCACGAGAGTGGGACGGCGCGTTTCATTGATGCCCGGAAGGTGAGCGCGTTTCGTGCGACCGACAAGTACACCGAGTTCACGCTCGACGGCGAAGCGCTGCTGCTGCGCGAGAGCCTGGACGCGCTCGAGAAGCGACTGTCAGAGCTGGGCTTCTTTCGCGTTCACCGCTCCGGGCTGGTGCGGCTGGATGCGGTCGTCGCGCTCGAGAACAACAACGCGACGCTGGTGGTGAGGATGAGCGACGGAGCGCTGGTCGAGGTGAGCCGCCGCCAGGCGGTCGAACTGCGGCGACTGCTGGGCCTGCGGAAGTAAGGGTTTCGGGGGCTCGTTCCCAGGCGGATGATCACTTCACTCAAGCTGTCCCGTCCACGGGTCGACGAGTAAAATCAACATTCAGCATGAGCCCCATCGCAGCAGCGATCTTCTGCAGGAGGTCGAGCTTGGGCGTGACCTGACCGCTTTCGAGCCTGGCAATCGCCGATTGTGTGGTGTGAGCACGGACTGCCAGCTGTGCTTGGGTGAGGTTCTGACCCTCACGAAGTTTGCGAATGCGGCGGGCAAGCTGGCGCTTGTCCCATTCAGCGGCGAACTCCGGATCCTTCGCCCGCTGCTCCTTTACGTATTCATCAAGCGACCTGCCAATATGAGGATTTCTCTTCCTAGCCATTTGCAACCTCCTTCATCCGCGCCCGCGCGACCTCGATCTCCGACCGTGGCGCCTTTTGTCCCTGCTTCTTGTAGGCGTGAAGCAGGATCATCACCGGCCCCTTGATGGTCACGTAGAACACCCGATGTCGCGAGGCCTTGATCTCCCAAAGCTTTCCTTCGATTTGTCGCGTGACCAGGCCCGCTTCGAAGCCGTGTTGTCGAATTTCGTCGAGGACGTCCAATAGAAGGGCTCGCTCATTCGCCTCCAAGGCCTCAAGGTATTTCTCCACGGGGCTGTTCCCAGCGGCGGTGGTGTAGAAGCGAACATCCACCTGCGCAACATAGCGGTGACGCTATAGAAGCACAACCTCGAGTTCCCTCCGCTCGCAGCGGCATGGGACCTTGTGCTGCCGGGATGACTCCGTCGCGTCCGCGCGACAGTGTCACACAGGGGGCGACCGTCGAATCACGCCCGCCGCTCGTCGCATTGACCACACCGCTCATCGCGTAGCGGTCCCGCCCCTCGCACCGAAGTATGCGTTCGTCACGTTCCATTGCGCCCAGGCGCGGACGCATGGCCTACTCCGCCCGAAAGAGGCAACAGGCACGCACGCCGTGACCCAAGGAAACCGATGACCCACGTGCATAGATTCGAAACCACCCATACCGGCGAGCCCCACGCACGACGTCGGCGGGGGATCCTCGCGAAGCACCCAGAAATCCGGACTCTGATGGGCCACGATTCGAAGACCGCGTGGATCACGGTCGGGGTTGTCGCGGCTCAGCTCGTGCTGGCCTGGCTCGTTGGGCGACTGGCAAGCGCAGACAGTTGGTTGGCAAGCGGGTGGGTTATTCTTCCCCTCTCCTACCTTGTCGGCGCGGTGCTGACGCACTGGCTCGCGATGACCATCCACGAGACCACGCACAATCTCGCGTTCCGCACGCGGGCGGCCAACATCGCCTTGTCGCTGGTCGCCAACGTTTCGATGGTGTTCCCCTGCGCGATTACTTTCCGTCGCTATCACCTCCATCACCACACCCACCTGGGCGTCGCCGGGGAAGACACGGACCTTCCGCACCGCGCGGAGGTCGCCTGGATCGGCACCTCCACCGCCCGCAAGCTTTTCTGGCTCGCGATCTATCCGTTCGTCTACATCGGCCGCGGCCTCACGTTCGCCGGGCGGATCAGTCGAGGCGAAGTGCTCAACTGGGCGCTGATCATTCCCATCGACGTCGCGATCTACCACTGGCTCGGCCCCCCGGCGCTCGTGTACCTCGCGCTGAGCATGTTCTTTGCCCACGGCCTGCACCCGGTGGCCGCCCACTTTGTCCACGAGCACTACGTCTTCTCGCGCGGACAGGAAACCTTCTCCTATTACGGCCCGTTGAATCGGGTCACCTTCAACGTGGGCTTCCACAACGAGCACCACGACTTCATGAACATCCCCGGCCGTCGGCTTCCCGAGCTGCGGCGAATGGCCAGCGAGTCGTACAGTTCGCTCACTTCGCACCGCTCGTGGACGAAGGTGCTGTGGCTGTTCATCACCGATCGCGGCATCGGGCCGGCCAGCCGCATCGTGCGAAGCCCCGAAGACTTTCATCGTGGGGCCGCGGACGGCGCAGCATGACTGGCGACGCCGTCATGGGATTCCCGCTGACCGATCCCGGCCACGTCAGGGTCGAGTCTCCATCGCTGCGTCAACGAGTCCTGGCACGGTTGATTCGCGACGAGCGCGATCTGCCGCTGGTGAGCCTGCTGTCGCTGCTCCTCGCGCTGTTCCCGCCCTGTGCGCTCTATCTCCTTTCTCAGCCGCGAATTGATTGGTTCGTCGCAGGTCCGTACCTCTTGTTGAACCTGCTCGTGTTCGTCGGTCCGTACACGATGATGGTCCACAACATCTGCCACCGCGTTGTCTTCCGACCACGGTACCAGGCGTTCAGTCGCTTCGTCGCATTCTGGATATTGGCTCCGATCTTCGGCCAATCCCCCGAGACCTATTATTGCCACCACGTGGGGACGCACCACCCCGAGAACAACCTCGTCGACGACGTCAGCTCCACGCTTCGCTACCAGCGCGACAGCCTCTGGGATTTCTCGAGATACCTTGCTCGCTTCACCCTGCTCGCCTTCTACGACCTCGCCGGCTATTTCTGGAGAAGGGGAAAGCGGCGCCTCTGGATTCGCACCGTGGTCGGCGAAGCGGCCTACTACCTCCTGGTGGGCGCGGCGCTGCTGCTCAACTGGCGGGGAGCGCTGATCGTATTCGTGATCCCGTGGGTCTTCGTCCGCCTGGCGCTGATGGCCGGGAATTGGGCTCAACACGCATTCATCGACTTGGCCGCGCCAGCGAACAGCTATCGCAACAGCATCACGTGCATCAACAGTCGCTACAACCGGGTCTGCTTCAACGACGGCTACCACGCAGGGCATCACCTGCGAACCGGCCTTCATTGGACGGAGATGCCGGACAATTTCCTGAAAAACCTCCACAGCTACCGAAGCGAGGGCGCCGTGGTCTTCCGGGGGATCGACTACCTCGGAGTCTGGCTGGCGCTGATGCTCAAGCAATACGGATGGCTGGCCGAGCGATACGTGGATCTCAGCGAGCGCCCACTGAGCAAGGCAGAAATCATCGCGCTCCTTCGGTCGCGCACCCGCAAGCGCACCGTCGATCCGCTGGTCGAGGCAAGTCGACCGCTCGGCGGCTGGGAGCGGATGACCGCGATCATGCACCAGGAGTTCCACGGCACCGGGATCCTCGTCGGCTGTGCGCGACTGGAGGGCCTCGTCGAACGCGAGTCGCTCTGCCGAGCCTGGGCCGCAATGGTCGCACTGCATCCGGCGCTGCGGGCGCGCATCGCCTGGGCTAACGGAGAGCCACGCATCGAATCGCTCGCAGCGAACGCGTCGGCACTCCCGGTTGCATTTCCCCAGGGGGCGGACTGGCAACTGCTCATGGAGGAGGAGATGAGCCGCCCGTTCGATTCGGCGCGAGGGCCGCTGTGGCGCGTGCACTGTGTGAACGGAGCCGGGACGAGCGACATCGTGGTCGCGCTCCACCATACGATCGCCGATGGGCTCAGCCTCACCCGCCTGCTCGACGACTTGCTCACCCAGCTTTCACCTGGAGAGCTGGCGCCTGTGGGTTACGGCGCTCTTCAACCCGCGATCGAGAGTTCCCATGGGTCGAAGCCGAACCTTGTCCTCTACGGCGCGGGCTTTCTCAGCCGAGCGCTGATGCGCCTCGTCAAGCGACAGCCGCGCGTCACCTTCTCCGGCTACGCACCGTTTCCGGATCGGCGAACCCGCCACCTGTTTTTCGAGCTTGCGGCCAATGAGACTGATGCGCTCGTGC
>JAYVCD010000157.1:0-4449 GCA_043750125.1 Archangiaceae bacterium
GCGGCGCAGCGAAGCGATCTTCCCGTTGAAGATCTGCTTGTTCTCGCGCCACAGCCGCATGTGCGACGCGCGCTTGATCGTGCCTTCCGACACCATCGAGCCGGCGATCGTGCCGAGCTTCGGAACGTTGAAGAGGTTGCGGACTTCCGCGCGCCCCAGCTTGCGTTCGGTGCGAATCGGCTCGAGCAGGTCTTCCATCATCACCTTCACGCCATCGAGCAGCTGATAGATGATCCCGAAGGTCTGGTACTTCACCTCGCCGACCTTCGCCGCATGCTCTGCGCCCGACTCGGGCCGGCTGTTGAAGCCCAGCACGACGGCCTTGAGCGCCGACGCGGTGTTCATATCGGTCTCGGTCATCATCCCCACGCCCTTCTGGACGATGGTGGCCTTGACCTTCGGAGTGGTGAGCTTCTCGATCGCCTGAGCGACCGCCTCGAGTGAACCCGAGACGTCGGCCTTGAGCACGATTTTCAGCTCCTTCGCCTCGCCCTGCTTCAACCGACCCAGCAGCGCCTCGAGCGAATCCTTGCTCGTCTTGCCCGACTCGGCCTGGCGGGACTTGAGCATTCGGTGGCTGGCGATCTCTTTGGCCGCGTTCTCGTCCGGAGTCGCGTTGATGGTATCGCCCGCCGTCGGCACGCCCGAAAGCCCGATGACCTCGGCCGAATAGCCGGGAGTCACCTCGTCGATCTGCTCGCCGCGGTCGTTCACCAGCATCCGCACCCGGCCGTAGAACGTACCGGTCACCAGCGCGTCGCCCTTCTTCAGCGTTCCTTCCTGAACCAGCACGGTCGCGACCGGGCCGCGGCCCTTCTCCAGACGCGCTTCGATGATCGCGCCTACTGCAGGGCGGGTCGGGTTGGCGCGCAGCTCGAGCACTTCAGCCTGCAGCGAGATGTTCTCGAGCAGCAGGTCGAGGCCCATTCGGGTCTTGGCCGAGACGGGCACCATGATCACATCGCCGCCCCAGTCTTCGGACAGCAGGTGGGCATCGGCCAGGTCCTTCTTCACCCGATCGGCGTTGGCGCCGGGGACGTCCATCTTGTTGATCGCGACGACGATCGGAACTTCCGCCGCCTTCGCGTGGGCGATGGCTTCGCGGGTCTGCGGCATCACCCCGTCGTCCGCCGCCACCACCAGCACCACGATGTCGGTGACGTTCGCGCCCCGGGCACGCATCGCCGAGAACGCCTCGTGACCGGGAGTATCGAGGAAGGTGATTTCCCCCTTCGCGCTCTTCACCGTGTAGGCGCCGACGTGCTGGGTAATGCCGCCCGTCTCGCCCTCGGCGACCTTCGCCATTCGAATCGCATCGAGCAAGCTCGTCTTCCCGTGGTCGACGTGTCCCATCACCGTGACCACCGGGGGCCGGGGCTTCATCTCTTCGGCCTTGTCCTCGGTCTGGGGCAGGTAGTCCGCAACCTCGAAGCCGACCTTCTCGACCTTCCACCCGTAGTCGGTGGCGAGGATCGCCGCGGTGTCCGGGTCGATGGTCATGTTCGCGGTGGCCATCTTTCCGCCCGCCATCAGCTTCTTGATGATGTCGTTGTTCTTGATCCCCATCCGCTGCGACAGCTCGCTGACGGTGATCCCATCTTGAATTTTGATGACCTTCTTGTCCTCGGCCATCGTGGTGATGATCGTCTTCTGGCCCTTCTTCGTCGGCTTCTTCTTCTTCCCGCGCAGAGGAATGGCGATGCGTCCGAAGACGAGCTCGCGCATGTCGGCCTGGCTCGGAGTGCCTTCCTTCTCGGGGGTCCGACCGCGGCCCTTCTGGCGCTCTTTCTCTTTGTTCTTGCTGACATCGACCAGCTCGCGTCCGCGGCCGAGGTGGTCAGAGACGACCTTGAACTCTTTGACCTCGCCGATCGCCTTGCGGCCCGGCGCCATTGGGAAGCTCTTGTGCGCCGTCGACGACGGAGTCACGCGCTTGACCTGAATCAACGGGCGGCTGATCACCACCGCCTGGGTCGCGGTGGGCCGCTGGTTCTGAACCACCGGCGGGCGGGTGGTGACCACCGTTCCACCCGGGCGAGGCGCCGAAGCGCGGGGGCCCATCGTCACGCTGTGTCGAACCATCGGCGGGACGGCAGAAGGAGCCGGGGCGTGAGCTACGACGGCGGGCGACGAGGCGGTGACCATCGGGGCTCCGACCCTGGGCGCCGAAGCGCTGGGGGCTGCAATGCGGGGGGCCGACGCCTTCACTTCCGGGACGGCTTCGAGGGCCACGGGCGCGGACAACACGGCCGGCACCTCGGCGGGAACCGGCGCCGCGTCTGAGACGGGGGCCGATTCAGCGACCTGGCTGGGGGGAGCGAAATCCGAGGCGGGGGCCTGGGTGGCAGCTGGAACGGCTTCGACCAGCGCGGCCGCGGGGGGGGCAATCGTCGCGGGAACAGAGAGGTCAGGACCCATCTTTCGGCGAACCATGAACCCCTTCGGGGCCACCGGAGCGGGCGCGCTCTTCGGCTTGCGCTTGTCGACAATTTTGCGCACGGCTTCGTTGGCCTGGTCGTCTTCCAGCGAGGAAGAGTGGCTCTTCACGTCGTACCCAAAAGACAGCAATTCGGCGACGACTTCTTTGTTGTCGAGATCGATGCCGTGGCCTTTCAACTCTTTGGCAATCTCATGAACGCGCTTCTTTGACATAGACAGAACCCCGTACTGCAGAACTCGAGTGGTGGAAAGTGGCCATATGCGCGGCAAGTGCCATCGCATGGAACAGTGCTGACTTCGTCATCTTCGGTGACACATTCAGCGCTGCAGGTCAGCCTCCAGGCTCGTCGTTTCCAGTGACTTCATCAGTCCGCGAAAGGCCCGCTGGAAGGCCTTTCGTTTTGTGGCTGCATTCAGGCAACCCACTCCGCAGAGATATGCCCCCCTGCCAGAGGCAGTCTGCGGTTTGTCGACCACGGGTTGGTGCGACGGATCGAGCACCAATCTGTGCAGCAGCCTTTTGAGCTGCTTCTTTCCACACCCCAGGCAGGTTCGCTCTGCCTGGGCCTTTTTGAACTGCGGGTTCACTTCAATCACTTCACTCACCACTTCAATCAACGCTTCTATGCCGAAGTCGTCGGCGAAACCGAAGGAGCCACCGGAGCTGCGCTGGCCGCCGCGATCGCCGCTTCGCCCGCCTTCCGGGCGTCGAGCTCCGCGCGCTTGCGCTGCTCTTCGAGAAGGTAGTTCTCAGCCGCGGCCTTGATCTGCCGCGCCTTCTTGATCCCGATTCCGTCCACGTCGCCCAGGCGCTTCAAGTCGGTCTCGCGGGCGATGTCCTCGACGGTGAGGTAGCCGCCCTTCTTGAGCATGTCGATCGTCTTTTCGCCGACCCCGCGCACGCGCGCGAACCGCTCGTCCTGCGACAGCTCGTCGGGGTGACGGCTCTCTTCGATCAGCCGCTTCTGCTCGCGCTCGGCATCCATGCGAGCCAGCTCGGTCGCGTCGAGGTCCTTCTGGGTACCGGCCTTTTCCTGCATCGCGGGGATCTTGGCGGCGTCGAGGCCGGGGATCTGCGCCAGCACGTCGGGGCTGGCCTCGGCGATGTCCTTCGCCTGGCGAAAGCCGTGGGCGTAGAGCGTCTCGATCAACATCTCGTTCATTCCCGGCAACGCGGTCAGCGACTTGGTCGCGAAGTCACGCATCTCGCGGACGCGGGTCTCGGAGTTGATGTCCAGCTTCCACCCGGTCAGCTGGGCCGCGAGGCGAACGTTCTGGCCGTGGCGGCCGATCGCCAGCGACAGCTGGTCGTCGGGGACGATGATTTCCATCGCGTGGTTTGCCTCGTCGATGATCACCCGCGCCACTTCGGCCGGAGCCAGCGCGCTGCAGACGAACCGCGCCGGATCTTCGTCCCAGGGAACGATGTCGATCTTCTCGCCGCGCAATTCCTGCACCACGGCCTGAACCCGGCTGCCCTTCATTCCGACGCAGGCACCGACCGGATCCACGTCGCCATCGCGCGAGCTGACCGCGATCTTGGCGCGGCGGCCCGGCTCGCGAGCAGCGGCTTCGATCACCACGATTCCTTCGGCGATCTCTGGAACTTCCATCTCGAACAGCTTGGTCAACAGGTTGACCGAGGCGCGGGAGAGGATGATCTGAGGACCCTTGGATTCGCGCAGCACGTCGATCACGTAGGCCTGCACCCGGTCGCCGGGCCGGTAGGTCTCGCGGGGAACCTGCTCACGCACCGGCAGCACCGCTTCGGCGCGGCCCAGGTCGACGATCAGGTTGCCCCGTTCCATCCGGCGAGCGATTCCGGTGACGATCTCGTTCTTGCGGTCCTTGTATTCGTTGAAGACGTTCTCGCGCTCGACATCGCGTGTCCGCTGCAGCAGCACCTGCTTCGCGGTCTGGGCGGCGATCCGGCCGAACCCCCGACGAAAGGTCTTCAGCCCCAGAATGTCCCCGTACTGCTCGTCCTGGGCCTTGGCTTCTGCGGCGTCC
>JAYVCD010000158.1:0-22649 GCA_043750125.1 Archangiaceae bacterium
TCCCCGGTATGGGGGGGCCATGGCGACCCTTCGCAATGAAGTCTGTTTCTCCGGGCCCGGCGGCGCTGTGATCCCGGGCGACGTCGTGAAGCTGCTCACCAAGCTGCAGGCGTCGCTGAAAGAACGATCGATCGTCAGCGCGCTCGACGGCGGCAACGTCGAGCTCGAGATCGAGAACCAGCCCGCGGTGCTGCGGCTGATCTCGTGGGAAGCGCCCGGCTCCTCCTCGCTTCAGCTGTTCGACGAGCCGCTTGAGAACGAAGAGCTCACTGATTGTCCGAAGTCGCGCGCCGTCCTGGAACTGCTTCACAAGTCGCTCATCGAGGCCGGCTACGACCCCGAGTGGATCGGCCCCGACGAAGACATCGGCGCCGAACCGTTCGCGCGGGATTAGTCAGGGGTGCCCTGCCCCTGCGTCGCACTTCACAGGTTGAAGTTGGTGCATCAGGGCCCGACGTCGGGAAGACTGCGGGCCAATGCCACTTCAATTGCGGGTCCTTGCCACCGGCCAGATGGTCGAAGTCCCCAACGAAGGACAGACGATTGGCCGCGAAGGAGGACAGGCCGACATCCAGATCAAGGACGTGACGCTCTCGGGCCGGCACGCGCGCATCTTTGCTGACGGCAATGACTGGTTGATCCAGGACCTCGGCTCGACGAATGGCACGTACCTCGGCGAGGAGCGGGTCGGCACTGCGACTGAGATTCATCCCAACGACATCATCACGATGTCGTCGACCAAGCTGGAAGTCATCAAGGTCTGGAATCCGCAGTTGCAACACACGGTGTTGATGGCGGCGCCGGCGTTCGAGACGGCGCCTACCGGAAGTCCAGCGGTCGCGAGGACCAGGAGCACCGCATCGGCGGTAGTCGTCGCTGCGGAAGAGCCGGAAGAGCCCGGCCCCACAGCGCCCACGATGATCGGGTACGCGGCGACGGCGATCTCGGTGCCGGCGGCGGGCCGCGCGCCGGTTTTGAAGGTGAGTGCCGCTGCCGCCCAAGGCGAAGTGGAGCCCAGCGCTGCCGGCGCTCGGACGATGATCGGCTATGGCGCGCCCACTGCGGCCAGGACCGGTCCATCGCTGGCGGTTGCCCGGACCCCAAAGAGGGAGGAAGTCGAGGAGCCACCGGCCGACAATTCACCGGGCGAGACCGAGGCGCCTGAAGCCGTAGGGGCAGACAACGGACTGAAGTACTTCCTCGTCGCGGTGCCGAAGGCGATCGCGTTCTACCTGGCAGCGATTCCCTTGATGATCGTCAATCCACTCGGGGCGATTCGCAAAGGCGTGGAGGAACAGAAGCATGAGGCAAAGGGCAAGATGGAACTCATCGCGTACGCGCTGCCGGTGAACCTGTTCAGCGCCGCCGTCGGCTTCATCTCCACGCTGGTCGTCCAACTGGTGACGCACACGCTGAGCATCGGCGGGTTGATCGTCGGCTTGTTGGTGATTCCTGCGATCGTGGCGGTCGTGGTGAGCGCGATCACCGGCTACCTGTGGCACCCCGTGACTGGATGGGTCATCACCAAGCTCAAGGGTGAGTCCGATGAGCGCTCGCGCACCAACTACTTCCTGATGTTCATGACCGCTACCACGCTGGTGGCCCTGCCCAGCGGACTGGGCATCATCCTCGGATTGGTTCCGTTTCGGCTCGTCGCGATGGTGCAGCCCGCTCTGTCTGCGCTGGGCTCGGTGGTGCTGATTTTCGTCACGTATTCCTGGATGACGAAGTTCAACGTCGTGAAGTTGTTTCGCACGTTCCTGCTCGTGCTCGGTGGGCTGGCGATCGTCGGAGGTGCCTTCGGCGTGCTCGGGCGGCTGACGACGGCTCCCGGCGGCACTCGCATTGCGTCGGGGTCGGACGTCGAAGCGCAGATCGAGGCGGTGAAGAAACAGGGCGAGGAAGCGACGACGGAAGCGGGCGCGGCCCAGGGAACCGGAGAGGCGAAAGCCCCGGTACAGAAAGTCGAGAACGAAGCGGGCGTGAAGGAGCCGGCGGTCGCCGCAGCCGAGAAGCCTGCCGCAGCCGCTGCAGACCCATCGGTGCCCTACCCGACCTACGTGAAGATGCGCGACGCGGTCGAGAAAGCCATCGCGGACGATCCGGCGCTGCTGAATCGGAGTCCCGAATTGCTCGCGCTCTACCACGGGTACACAAACACGACTTTCGAGGTCGACACCCGGTTCAAGGCGCTCAACGAGAAGAATCCGGCCGACGCGAAGTTGAATGTGCGGCTGCGTGAGGCGGAGCTCTTTGCGAAGACCGAAAAGGCAGTGGGTGCGCTCTACGCCCGACTGAAGCCCTCGGGTCAGGCCAGGGCGGAGGCGCCTGCGGAGAAGGAAGAGAAGCCGAAAGCAGAGGCCAAGCCTGCGCCTGCTCCGGCGCCGGCCGCGAAGGAAGAGAAACCGAAGGCCCCGGCGGGCAAAGGAAAGCTCGCGTGCTCGTCGAAGCCCGCAGCAGCGCAAATCTGGGTGGACGGGAAAAACACCGGGAAGACGACGCCGCTGCCCGTGTCGAGCGCGCTCGAGCTGCCGGCCGGGAAGCACACAGTGATCTTCAAGCTCAACGGCAAAGCGAGCGCGCCGGTGGAGATCACAATCGAGCCCGATCGTCCGGTCGTCCTCAAAGGCGTCGAGATCCCCGGCGCGTAGCGGGCCGCATGGGGCCTGTTCCTCACGGGAGGTAGATCCCAAAAGCCCTTCCACCCGAGGACAGCGGGGCAGAGGTGCTCCCCACGTTTTGCTCTTGATTGTCAATTGAGGCAGAAAAAGCCCTCGTAATTTGCCTCAATTGAATGTTTCAAGAAAAAGACCTCGAGCTTCGTTCCCCGGGAGGCGCTCCGGTCCAAAAGACGCGCAGTAGGCGCGGCAGATTCCTGCCTGGCCCGTCGCAAGGAGCAGGAGGCAAGGTGGGACACCGTAACGTAAAACGCCTGGCCACCAGGGAATGCCAGCGCGGGCAGAACAGAGCTCGCGTGTCGAGCACCCGTGCGGCGGGGACGGTCACAGGGTAAAGGCCCGGGCCGTGAGCTCTGCGGGCATGTCGATACTGCGTCTGACCTTCCTCGGCACTTCGGCCGCGGCGCCGACGCTGCATCGAAACGTCTCGGGACTGGCAGTGAAAGCCGACTCGCATCTGTTGCTGTTCGACTGCGGTGAAGGCAGCCAGCGGCAGATGATTCGCTACGGCACCGGCTTCACAGTCGACGCGGCGTTCTTCACCCACTTCCACGCCGACCACTACCTGGGAATCATCGGCTTTCTGCGAACGCTCGGAATGGGAGGCCGCACCGAGACGATGCACCTCTACGGCCCGACGCCGGCGAAGAAGGTGCTCGACGTCGCGATTCACTTAGGCGTCGACCGGCTGGCGTTCCCGGTCGAGATTCACGAGCTCAAGGGCGGCGAGAAGCTCGATCGGGGCGGCTACTCGGTCAGCGCGGTGCGCGTGGATCACCGGGTCAACGCACTGGGGTACGTGATCGAAGAGAACCTTCGACCGGGCCGTTTCGATCTCGAGGCGGCGACGAAGTTGGGCGTCAAGCCCGGGCCGGACTTCGGCAAGCTGCAGAAGGGCGAGACGGTGAAGGCGGTCGACGGCACCGACGTGACGCCGGCACAGGTGATGGGCGTCGCGCGCGCGGGCCGACGGGTCGTCATCTCGGGCGACACCCGCCCCTGCCCAGCCCTGGTCGAAGCGTCCGCAGGAGCCGACCTGCTCATCCACGAGTCGACCTTCAGCGACGAAGAGCAGGAACGTGCGCTCGAGACCCGTCACAGCACCGCGCGCGAGGCCGGCAAGGTCGCCCACGAAGCGAAGGTGAAGCGACTGGTGCTCACCCACCTCTCGGCCCGCCACGACGTGGACTTCAAGCCGCTGCTCGAGCAGGCCAGGCAGGAATACTCGGGCCCGTGCGAAGTCGCCTTCGACGGGCTGACGATTGAAGTTCCGGTGCGCGATTAGGCGTTACTTCTTCGCGGTCCACTGGTCCATCCACCCGAGCACGGTGTCGTGCCAGAGGACGGAGTTCTGCGGCTTGACCACCCAGTGATTTTCGTCGGGAAAGTAGAGCAGCTTCGAGGGCACTCCCCGGCGCTGGAGCACGGTGAAAGTGGCCAGGCCCTCGACGTCCGAGACGCGATAATCCTTCGCGCTGTGGATGACGAGCGTCGGCACCTTCCACTTCGCGACGTGGTCCACCGGGTTGTGCTTGGCAAAGCCCATGTGCTGTTCCCAAGGGGTCCCGCCGTGCTCCCACTCGGGGAACCAGAGCTCTTCGGTCGAGTAGTACGCGAACGTCTCGTCCAGGTTTCCGTCGTGGCTGACGAAGCACTTCCACGGCTCGTTCCACATTCCGGCCATCCAGTTGATCATGAAGCCGCCGTAGGACGCGCCCAGCGCACACGCGCGTGACTTGTCGAGGAACGGGTATTTCTCGAGCGCAGCGGCAAAGCCCTTCTGTAGATCCTCGAGCGGCTTTCCGCCCCAGTCCGCCCGGATGCCATCGGTGAAGGCCTGGCCGTAGCCGACCGAGCCGTGAAAATCGATCATCACCGCCACGTAGCCGCGCCCGGAGTAGACCTGAGGGTTCCAGCGGTAGTGCCACTGGTTGCCGAAGCTGCCTTGCGGACCGCCGTGAATCAGAAAGGCGATCGGATATTTTTTCTTCGCGTCGAAGTCGACCGGCTTCACCACGTAGCCGTAGACCTTGTCCCCGTTCCAGCCGGGAAACGAGAACTGCTCGGGCTGTCCCAGCTTCACGCCCTTCATCGCCTCTTCGTTCAGGTGGGTCAGCTGCTTCGGCTTCCCGCCCTCGAGGTGGAAGAGCTCTGAGGGCCCGTTGAGCGAATCTTGCGCGTAGAACAGCTGCTCCCCGACCGCGGACACGTGGCCCTGGCCGACCAGGCTTGTGACCTTCGCGCTGGCTACGTCGATCGCGAACAGCGACAGCTGCCCCAGGTCCCACGCGTTGGCGTAAATGGTCTTCCCGTCGGCGGACCAGCGAATCGAGTCGGGGCTGCGGTCCCACGCCTCGGTCAGCCGGCGCTCTTTTCCATCAGCCCAGCTGCGCACGATGATCGTCTGCTTGTCCGCTTCGAAGCCGGGCCGGGCCATCGCGAGGTACGCAAGGCTCTTCCCGTCCGGGCTGAACGAGGGGTTGGTGTCGGTCGCGCGGTTGGTGGTGGTGAGCTTCTTCGGTGCGCCGCTGCCATCGGTGGCGACGGAGAACAAGTCGAGGTCGGTGCTCCAGGCCTCTTCCCGGCCGACATCGCGCGCGGTGAAGACCAGCTGCTTGCCATCGGCGCTGAAGGTGAATTGCTCGCTGCCTCCGAACGGCTTGACCGGGGCGTCGGCGGTGAGCTTCGGCATCAGGTCCTTCGCGGCTCCACCGGTCAGGTTCTGCACGAACAGATGGCTGCGGCGGCCGTCTTTCCAGGTGTCCCAGTGGCGAAACATCAGCTGGTCGTAGATTTTACCGCTCGCCTTGCTCTTCGATTGCTCGGTGAGCCGCTTCTGGGTGCAGGCCAGGGTGTCGGCGTCCTTGCAGTCGGGGAAGACGTCGGCGGCAAACGCGATCATCTTTCCGTCGGACGAGAGCACGAACGCGTTCACGTCGACGGGGGCCTTGGTGACCGCGGTGGGCTCTCCGCCCTCGAGCGGAAGGTTGAAGACCTGGCTGGTCTCGCCGCGCGCGGACAAGAAGTAGACGCTCTTTCCATCGGGAGCGAACACCGGGTCCGTGTCGGCCGCGGGGTGCGAGGTGAGCTGACGCAGATCCGTGCCGTCGGAACGCAACCGCCACAGATCAATCTTCCCCTTGTTCTCTTCGTAGTCGGTGGTGCGCAGGCTGAAGACGACAGTGCTTGCGTCGGGCGAGACGGTGAAGTCCATCAGCCGACGCAGGTTCACCTGGTCCAGCACGGTATACGGACGGGCTTTGGCGGGCGCTGGAACGACGGCGAGAGCGAGGAGGAGCGGGATGAGCATGGCCGCGGCTTATAGCCGTCGACCCGCTCGTCGCGTAGAACCGACCACTCGTCACTCTGCGGCGACGCTCATCGCACCGGAGCGCGTTCCCGTCGCGCCGCCCCTTTCCCCCCTCGGCAATGGGCGCCTCGTCCTCAACGTCGGCCGGCTTACAAGGTCGCAATCTGAATGCCGAGGCCCGCCAGGTCGCCGACCCGCTGGCTGGCCCGCTAAGAATCGGCGTCATCCCCACCCTCTCACCGAACCTGGTGCCGCTGCTGGTCGAGCCGGTGCGCCGAGCGTTTCCGAGGCTGCGTCCGCTGTGGGTCGAAGAAAAGGCGCCTGCGATTCGAAGAGACCTCGAGGCGGGCGTGCTCGGCACCGACGCCTTCGTCTTCGCCGCCCCGAAGGGCCACCCCCTGACCCGGAAGCGGGGGGTCCGGGCGACCAGCCTCACCACCCTTGCGCAGATGGTGGCGGGTGGCGCGGGCGTCACCTTTCTGCCTCAGCTCGCGCTCGCCCAGGAAAACCCGCACGGGCGGCTGGCCTTCCGCACCCTCAACGCCCCCGCCCCCGGCAGTTGAATCAGTCCCTGAGCAGCGACAGCCCCAGCAGCGGAACCCCGAGGCAGCGGCAGCCTGGTGACCGCGCGGCTGGGAGTGGGGACGAGCTTCAATGCCTTCGCAGCCCGCAGCAGCTCTTCGGCTTCGTCCGGGTTCATCGTCGGAGGAGGAGGCGGCGGCGGGTCCGGCAGCGCAATCGTCAGCTTGCTCGCGCTGTTGGTGCCGAAGGTGGAAGTGGTCTGGGGCGCTCCGACTGCGCTCGACCCGAGCGCTCACTTCGTCGAGGTGCGCATCGGAGTGGGGTTTTGATCCACCCATAAAAACCTCTGGCGATTCACCGCTAAGGCCCGTACCTCAGCAGCATGGAATTTCGACGTCTCGGCCGCAGCGGGCTTCAAGTCAGTGCACTCTCGTTCGGCTCGTGGGTGACCTTCGGCACCCAGCTCGACATCAGCAAGGCGCGCGACTGCCTGGCGGCCGCGTACGACGCCGGGGTGAACTTCTTCGACAACGCCGAAATCTATGCCAACGGTCAGTCAGAAGAGGTGATGGGCAAGGCGATTCGCGAGCTCGGGTGGCCGCGCCACAGCTACGTCATCAGCACCAAGCTGTTCTGGGGCATTCACGACGCGCCGAACATGAAGAACACGCTGAATCGCAAGTACCTGCTGCAGGCCATCGACGGCTCTTTGCAGCGGCTCGGCCACGACTTCGTCGATCTGCTGTTCTGTCACCGCGCCGACCCCAACACCTCGATTGAAGAGACGGTGTTCGCGATGCACGACATCATTTCCTCGGGCAAGGCGCTCTACTGGGGCACCTCGGAGTGGGCCGCCGCCGACATTCGCGCCGCGTGGGAAATCGCCGAGCGCCACCACCTGCACAAGCCGGTGATGGAACAGCCCCAGTACAATTTGTTCGAGCGCGAGAAGGTCGAGAAAGATTACGCCCGCCTCTACGAAGAGACCGGCCTCGGGCTCACCACCTGGAGCCCGCTCGCCTCGGGCCTGCTCACCGGCAAGTACCTCGAGGGCACGCCCGCCGACAGCCGCGCCAACTTGAAAGGCTACGGCTGGCTCAAGCGCAAGCTCGAAAACCCCGAGCGCAACGCGACGGTGAAGCAGCTGCAGGCCGTGGCCAAGGAGCTCGGGTGCTCGCTGGCGCAATTGTCCATCGCCTGGTGCGCCAAGAATCCGCGCGTGTCGACCGTCATCACCGGCGCCAGTCGGGTCGAGCAGGTGCACGAGAACCTCAAGGCGCTCGACGTGCTGCCCAGGCTGACCGACGAGGTGATGGCGAAGATTCGCGCCCTCATCGAGCCCGAAGCCGGGCGCCCGTAAAGGCTCCATCGGTGTGGGGCAGCAGCGCGAACGACGTCTGGGCGGGCGGCTATGCCGGCATCTCCCGCTGGGACGGCTGCTTTGGACGCCGAAGAAAAACACCCCCGGGGGCTCGCTCGAGGGCGTGTGGAACGGCGGGGCCTCTGATGTGTGAGCGGTCGGCACCAAGGGGAAACGGCGGTTACGAAGTTGAAGCGCGCTTGTTGCGGCGCGCAATCGCGGCCGCGACCAGCAAAGCGATCGCCGCCACTACCGCGCCCAATGGAGCAATCAGCCCCCACGCCCGCGCCTTCGCGTTGTCTGCTTCCTCGCTGAGAAACATCACCGGGCCGACGCTGACGATGAACGTCAGTGCGAGCCAGACCAACACCAGGCGAAGCCAGCGGGGCGCTCCTGGCTGTTGCATCTGGCCCACCGCCCAGGCCGCCAACGCCGCGTCGACCAACATCAGACCAAAGAACATTGGGAGCTCAGTACATCCGTCGAAGGCGCGCGGCGAAGAAGCCGTCGGCGCCTTCCGGGCCCGGCAGCGTTCGAAGGTAGCCCTGAACGTTGGGAAAGCTGCCCGCCGCAAGAGGAGGCGGCTCGGCGGTGAAGTCCGGGTGGCTGCGCAGAAACATTTCAATCTGGTCCTGGCCTTCCGACGGGTCGGTGCTGCACACCGCGTAGGTCAACAAACCTCCCGGCGCGACGGCGGCCTGGCAACTCTCGAGAATCGCCCGCTGCAACCGATGCAGGTCCGCCAGATCGGTTTCCTGGCGGCGGTAGCGAAGCTCGGGGTGCCGTCGCAGCGTGCCGAGCCCCGAGCAGGGGGCGTCGATCAGCACCGCAGTGAAGTCTCCCAGCCCTTCGGGCAACGGCTTGCTCGCATCGACCGCGCGCGTCTTCAAGCGGTCGAGCAGCCCCAGCCGTTTGGCCTCATCGGTAATCTTGTGCAGCTTGTTCGCGTGCAGATCGATCGCGACCACGGTGTTCCGCTGCGCGAGGTGACACGCCTTGCCTCCCGGGGCCGCGCACGCATCGAGCACCCGCGCCTCATCGGGAATCGCCGCGTAGAGCCCGACCAGCTGCGCCGCTTCGTCCTGCACCTGCCACAGCCCTTCGGCGTAGCCGTAGACGTCTTCGACCCGGCCGACTCCGGAAAAGACGATTCCTTCCGAAGACATCGTGGTCGGCTTCGCGTCGATTCCCACTTCGGAAAATTCTTTGAGCAGCGCGTCGCGGGTGGTCCGCGCGGTGTTGACCCGCACCACCACCGACGGAGGAAGGTTGTCCGCCGCGAGCATTCCTTCAGCGCGCTCGGGCCCGAACTGCCGCGTCCACCGCTGCACCAACCACAGCGGGTGGCTGTGCAGAATCGCCAGGTGCTCGTCGCGGGGCTCGAGCGGGGGCAGCGGCGGCGCTTCGAGCGTGGCCATCTTGCGCAGCACGGCGTTGACGAAGCCGGTCGCGCGCTGCAGGCCCAACCGCTTGAGCGCCTCGACCGTGTCGGCGACCGCGGCGTGCTTCGGCACCCGCATGTAGAACATCTGGTACGCGCCGATGCGCAGCGCCGAGAGCACCTCGTTCTCGAGCGTGGGCAACTGGTGGCTGCAGAACTGCTGCAGCCCGTAGTCGAGCGTGAGCTGGCGCCGGGTGGTCCCGTAGCAGAGCTCGGTGACGAAGGCGGCGTCGCGCATCTCGGCCGGACGGTGCTCGTCGAGCTGCGAATCGAGCACCACGTTCAAGAACGCGTCGGTCGCGCTGACCCGGGCGAGCACCGCGATCGCCAGCGCGCGCGGAGTCATGTCCCCTCGCGGGCCGCGCGCATTCGCAGGCTTCGGCTTGCTCTGCCCGGCGGCCTTCAACACGCTCTTCGCCCCAGCCCCAGCCGCAGCCGGAGCCTTGACCTCGGGTCGCGCCGGTCCCCGCGGTCCAGCGACTCGGGGCCCGCGCAGGTTCTTGATCCGCTCGTCGGTCATTCGCTCAGCTGAGTCATCAGCTCGATCAGTTGATCATCACTGGCCTTCATCGTCGCCGACAGCAGCAGTTGCTGAAGTACGTCTTCGAGCTTGTCGCGCTGTCCGCTTTCCATCGGCGAACCGCTCTGCAGCTTCTGCCATTCCGATCGCGCCCAGGCGGCCAGCCCTGCGGGCGTTACGGTGCCCGCGAGGCGGTCGGCGATCTGCTGGCGCACCAGGGCGCGCGAGATGACTCCGACGGCGAGCACCGTGCCGCGACGACCCCCGACGGTCTTGGTGGGCGCCGAAGGAGGCGGCGGCTTGCGGACCAGGTGCGGACGCGCAGGCTTTCCCCCGATGCTCTTCACGATCTGCCCATTGGGCAACACCCGGCCGACGCTTTTTTCCACAAACGACTCCCGCCCAATCGACTTGGTGGAAGACTGGGCGACCCGGGGCGCGGCTTTCGGGGCCAAGGCGACCAGCGCCTCGAGATACCCCTCGGGACCCTTCCCTGCAATTTGCTTCTCGACCACGTCCTTCAGCGCCGACTTTCCCTTCTTCACCTCATCGAGCTGCACTTCGATCGCCGGCCGCTTGAGCAATTTGATCGCCTCGGCCAATGCCACCGCCGACGGAGCCAGCGCGGCCGGGTTGACGATCACCGCTTCGAACCAATGGCGCTCGGCGGCGAGCGCATCGAGCAGCGCGCCTTCCCAGTTGGACTGAACCGTCTTCAGCTCGACCCCGAGCGCGACCGCGCGGGCGAGCAGCGCAGCGTCGATCGCTTCGAGCGAGCGCGCTCCGGGAAGCAGATTCAGGTTCGGACCATGGAGGACGAGAATTCGGCGGGCGGGCACGGGCGCGGACCTTAGCTGAACGGATGCTCGCCAACGGTGACCTTGCGGCCATTGAGAAACTGCTGCGCGGTCATCGGCTTCTTTCCTTCCGGCTGCAGCGAGGTCAGCAGCACCGACCCTTCGCCGCACCCGACCTCGATTCCGTCGGGCGATGCCCGCAGCACCGAGCCGACGGCACCCTGGCCCGCGGCGACTTTCATCCCGTGAATCTTCAGCAGCCCCCCTTCGAAGTGGAGGAAGGCTCCGGGCCAGGGAGTGAACGCGCGCAGCCTTCGCTCCAGCGCGATCGCGGGCCGGGCGAAGTCGAGGTGGCCGTCCTCTTTCTTGATCATCGGCGCCATCACGATGCCTTGCGTCGGCTGGGGCACGGGGAACCGTTCGCCCCGCAGGTACGCCAGCAGGTGCTCGCGCAGCACCTCGCCCCCCAGCGCCGACAGCTTGTCGTGCAGCGTGGCCGAGGTGTCATCGGGAAGAATCGGCAACTGGGCGCGCGCGATCACCGGGCCGGTGTCCATCCCCTCGTCCATCTTCATCAGGCAGACGCCTGCCTCGGTATCTCCGTGGGCGATCGCCCATTGAATCGGAGCCGCTCCCCGAAACCGGGGCAGCAGCGACGCGTGGACGTTGACGCAGCCCAGCCGCGGAGCCTCGAGCGCGTCGGTGGGTAGAATCTTTCCGTACGCGGTGACCACCGCCACTTCGGCCGCGAGCGCCTTGAGCTGCTGGGCGAAGTCGGTGCCTCGAATCTTCGCCGGCTGCAGCACGAGCAGACCCCGGTCGACCGCCAGCTGCTTGACCGGGGAAAAGGTGACTTCCTGCCCGCGGCCCCGAGGCTTATCCGGCTGCGTCACGACGGCCACCACTTCCCCCAGCTCGAGGCAGGTGCGCAGCGAGGCGACGGCGAACTGGGGTGTTCCCATGAAGATCAAGCGGGCAGCCATGACTCAAAGTGGCGCAACAGCTCTCGTGACGCCAGTGTCATTTGGCGGTATGCGGCGAACCCATGCGCCACATTCTGCTGACGGTCTCGCTGTCGCTCTCTCTGGTCCTCTCGGGTTGCAAGGGTGATCCGAACACGCCGGAGTACTGGCAGAAGGCGATCTCGGCCGGGAAGAGGAAGAAGGACAAGGTCGCGAAGGTCGAGGCGCTTCGAGCGGCGAAGGTCGCGACTCCCGCGTTCTTGCCGATGCTCCACAAAGAGCTCGAGTCCGAAAAGGCCGGCGAAGTCCGCGCCGCGATCGCCCGGCTGTTGGGCGAGTTGAAGGACCCCTCTTCGGTGCCTTCGCTGCTGGGCGCGTTGGACTTCGGCGCTTCCGACAGTGACGACAAGGCGGCGAACAAAGAAATCGTGGTCGCGCTCGGCGCGATCGGCGACAAGAAAGCGGTTCCCGAACTGGTGAAGCTGCTGGCGGTACGGGACAACTACACCGTCATCGCCGCGATCGAGGCGCTGGGCCAGATGAAGGCCAGCGACGCGTACGAGCCGTTGAACAAGCTGGCGGTGGACGAAGGAACCGAGCCGTTCATCAGCAAGAAGGCAATTCAGGCGCTGGGTGAAATCGCGGACCCGCGCGCAGTGCAGGCGCTGATCCGGATGATGATGAAAGAGCGCCGGGGGGTCAGCTTCTACGTCGAGTCGAGCTACGCGCTGTACCAGATTGGAGCTCCGGCGGCCGACGCGCTGATTCACACCGCCGACGGCAGCGACAAAGAGATTCTCAAGTGGGCCTCGGAAAACAAGATCGTCGAGCCCGCGGTGTACGCGAAGGCGATGCAGGTGCTGGGCGACCTTCACGACTCACGCGCCAACAAGCGGATGATCAGCCTGCTGGACTACAAGAACGAGAACCTGGCGTTCCAGCTCTTCGTTCGGATGCGCGCGGCCGATGCGTTGGGCCGCATTCGCGCCAAAGACGCCGCCAAGCCGCTGTCGGCGATGCTGGTCGAAGAAGAAGCGAACGCGCGCAATGAGTACATCCGGGCGCTGGTTCGCATCGGCAACAAGGACGCGGTGCCGGCGCTCGCGAAGGCCGCCGCGCTGGGCAGCTGGGACGCGCGCCAGCCGGCAATCATCGGGCTGTCGATGCTGGGTGGAGAGAAGGACATCCCCACGTTCGAGAAGCTGTCCAAGGACGAAGCGGCGTTGTTCGCCGCCGAGTGCAAGGAAGACCCCGAGTTCGAAGACTGTAAAACGGTCGACGCGAGCCTGAAGAAGCACGTCGACGCGATCTCGAACAACCTGAAGCGAATCGAGGCGGCGAAAACCTGCAAGGAAGAGGTCTCGTGCTGGGCGAAGAAGCTCGACGACACCAACGAAGGAGTCCGCGAGCGGGCGGCGATGGAGATCGGGCGCTCGAATAACCCCGATGCGATCGCCGAGCTCACCAAGCGCCTCGGCGAGAAGAACCTCGACACCCGGTTGGCGATCATTCAGGCCACCGACTGGCTGGTGCACGACAACAAGGCGGCGGCGAAGAAGGCGCAGGAAATTCTGCCTTCGCTCGAGAAGCAGATTGCCGACGAGAAGGGAAAGACCGAGTTCGTGAAGGTGAACGAAGATCTGCGGCGGCTGTTCGTGAAGATCAAGCGGGGCTGAGCGCCGCGGGCGCCGCGACCTTCGCGGAGATCTGCCCACACCCACGGGCGAGGGGCAACCAAAGGGCCATTGCCCAGGGTGTCGGCCCGCTTCGGCCTCAGGAAGTCGACATTTTTCGGGACACCAGTGCTGCAGTCAGGGGCTACAAGCCGGTCATGCGCTTCTGGCCCGCTCTCTTCGCCCTGCTGCTCGCTGCGTCCGCATCTGCAAGTTTCGTTGACGCCGAGAAGAACGAGCTCAACTTGAAGTTGGTCTTCGTCGGCCCCGGGTTGAAGGGTCCGGCGGCGAACCTGCAGTAAATCTTCGACAAGACCGGCCCCCAGTCGTCGCGCAGCCAGATGCATCGGGTCGGACAGGGCGAGACCGAAGTGCAGTTCTTCGACTTCCTCCCGTCGTCCCTCGGGCTCATTCGGGGCTTCAAGGTTCTCGGTGACGCGGCACACACCATGTCTCCTTCGGGCGGACAGGGTCTGAACGTCGCGTTCCGTGATTCCTTCGTTGCGGCCAACCATTCATGACTACAGCCCCGCCAGATCAACGGCTCCACCCAGCCCCAGAGCGAGCTTTTTTTGACGGACCGCTACGAGCAGCAACAATCAGCGACATGCTCGATCAATTTCTCGCCTCTCCTGCCCCGGACTCCGATTCGGACCGCGGCGCCTTTCAACTCGCCTGGCGCCCGGTCGGCGCGCGGCCCCTGAGCGCCGCACTGACTGGGCGAAGCTCGCCTCAAGCCAGCCCCTCGAGGCTGCCGTGGCCGAGCTTCGAGCTGCTCATCGACCTCTGAGCGTCGGTGGAACCGTCAAAGGACCGCGATGCTCACCATCGACGGGTCGCTGGGGGAAGGGGGAGGCCAGGTGCTGCGAACGGCGCTGAGCCTCTCGCTCGTCACCCAGATTCCATTTCGAATGGTTCGCATTCGCGCCGCGAGAGCAAGGCCTGGCCTGCTGCGCCAGCACCTCGCCGCGATCTCTGCTTCGGCGCACATCGGCCAGGCCTCGGTCGAAGGCGACGTCCTCGGCAGCCCGGAGCTGGTCTTTCGTCCGGGGGCCCTGCGCTCCGGTGCGTTTTCTTTTTCAATCGGCTCGGCCGGGAGCACCTCGTTGGTTTTTCAGACCCTGCTTCCGGCGCTGCTCCGGGCGCCCGGGCCTTCGACCCTCGCGATCGACGGCGGGACCCACAACCCGCTCGCCCCTCCGTTCGAATTCCTCGAACAGGCATTTGTGCCTCTGGTGGAACGGATGGGCGCGAAGGTCACGCTCCGGCTGGTCCGCCATGGGTTCGTTCCCGCAGGGGGCGGTCGGCTCGAGGCCACCTTCGAGCCGGCGCCCCTCGCCCCGCTCCACCTGCTCGCCCGGGGGCCGCTGATCCGTCGGCAGGCCAACGCGATCGTCTCGGCGGTGCCGATGTCAGTGGCCACCCGCGAGCTCGAGACACTTCGGCGCGAGCTGGGCCTCGAGCACAGCGAGCTCGCAGCTCGCCAGGTCGCCTCGGATGGCCCCGGGAACGCAGCCTGGGCGACCTTCCGCTACCAGAACGTGACCGAGGTGTTCGTCGGCTTCGGCGAGCGTGGAGTCCCAGCCGAAAAAGTTTCGAGCAGAATCGTGGAGCAGGCGCAGCGGTATCTGGCCACCGACGCACCCGTCGGCCCCCACCTCGCAGACCAGTTGGTGATGCTGATCGCGCTCGCGGGCGAGGGCTCGTTTCGGACCCTGGCCCCAACCCCTCACACCCGAACCCAGCTCGAGTTGATCCCCCTGTTCCTCGAGGTCCCGCTGCGTCTTACTGAAGAAAGGAGTGGAACCTGGCGGGTCGCCACTCCAGAGATTTCCTAACCCTGGCGAACAAATAATCTGATTTTCAAATGGCAGGCTCGGCCTTACCTCTGGTCGATGCAGACGATTGGGAATCCGGTGCTCTGGGCAGGCTTCATCGCCTTCGTGTTGGCGATGCTGGCGCTGGATCTTGGCGTCTTTCACAAGAAGGCCCACTCGGTCGGCTTCAAAGAAGCGGCGATCTGGAGCGGGGTCTGGGTCAGCCTCTCTCTGTTCTTCAACGCCGGCCTCGCCTGGCACTTTGGCGCGACCCGGGGAATGGAATTCCTCACCGGCTACGTGCTCGAAAAATCGCTGTCGGTCGACAACGTCTTCGTCTTCATCATCATTTTCTCGACGCTGAAGGTGCCTGCCCAATCGCAGCATCGGGTTCTGTTCTGGGGAATCATCGCGGCACTGCTCCTGCGAGCGGCGATGATCTTCGCCGGAGCCGCGCTGCTGACCCGATTCCACTGGCTGATCTACATCTTCGGCGCCTTCTTGATCTTCACCGGGGTGCAGCTGTTTCGTCACTGGCGCAGCGGAACCGACGGCGGCAGCAAGCTCATCAAGCTCGCGTACAAGTACGTTCCTTCGACTCCCACCTTCGAAGGCCAGAAGTTCTTCCGGGTCGAGAACGGAAAGCGCCTCGCCACTCCGTTGTTCATGGCGCTGGTGCTGGTCGAAGCCAGCGATGTGATTTTTGCCCTCGACTCGATTCCCGCGATTTTCGCGGTCACGACTGACCCGTTTATCGTCTTCACCTCGAACATCTTCGCGATCCTCGGCTTGCGCAGCCTCTACTTCCTGCTCTCAGGCATGGTGGACAAGTTCCGCTTTCTCAAGCCCGCACTCGCGTCGGTGCTGGTCTTCGTCGGGGCGAAGATGGCGTTCGCCGAATGGGTGACGGCACCGAGCTGGGTCTCGCTGGGAGTCATCGCCCTGCTGCTCGCCGTCGGCGTCGCCGCTTCGCTGCGCTGGCCCACGCGCGCTCCGGTCCCCGAGCGCGCATCTGCCTCATAGCCAAAAAGCTCAGAAGAAAATCAACGGCACGTCGAGCTGCACCAACACCATTCGCTGCTTCACCATCGGGTCATCGAGCGGCACGGTGATCGACACCCCCGGTCGAAGCCAGAAGCCGTCGCCCTTGATGTGGAAGCGCGGGCCGATTGCGAAGGTCAGGTTGTCCCGCACCGACGCGTTCTTCGCCACCGCCACCGGCGTCGACAAGTAGCGCTGGTAGCGCATTTCGGCCCCCAGAGAAAACCAGGACCAGGGAAAGTAGCCGAGGTGGACGCCGGTGGTGAAGTTGGTGCGGCTGGCGTCGGGCGCCACCGCTTCTCCTCGAACGCGGGTGAGCTGGAGCAGCGTCGCCTCTGCCTGGGCGGTGAAACCCCACCGGCTGTACGAGAGACCTACGCCGGGAAAGACAGTCAGGTCGTTGACCGCGAACATCGCGTTGTCCATCGCCGAACGGGCGAGCACCCCGGCCGTGACCGCCGCGCTGGTTTGGGGATCCGGCGCGTTGCCCCCACCCATTCCCAGCGGCAGTGCGAGCGCGAGGAAGAAGTTCGCTCTCAAGCCTGGCAGCAGGTCCAGTGCCCAGCCCGCTCCGAGCACCGGGTTCAAGAACGCGGTGCCCCCCCGGCCCCCCACGTCGTTGTGGGAAACGCCGAGCCGAACGAATGGAGCGACCGGCACGTCCTTCGAAATCCGGTAGCTGAAGCTGAGCATCGAGACTTCCGTCACCGCTTCCCCACTGTCGGTGGCACGGACGACGAAGTTGCTGTCGGTGCGCAGCGCGGTCACCGCCGCGGTCGAGCGCAGCTGCCACGGAAGAGAGTAGGGAGTCAGCGCAGGAGCGGGGGCGGCGCTCACCCTCACCTCTTCCCCAGGTGCGGCGAAGGCACTGAGGACCAGGAGCAACGCGATCATCCGGGGGTTGCGCATGAGAGCCTGCTCCGCAACGGCTGAGCCACTGCGCAAAGGTTGCGACCGCGGGTCCCTGCAACGACATTCGCGTGAAGAATCTGCACGCCCCGCCCGGCGATGCTCTTTCTGCGCTGTTTCACCTCGCTCTCCGGTCGACGCGTGAGTTGGGCGCATCCGTTGCACAAGGCCTTCGCCAATGAACTTTTCGAAAACAATGGGATGCCTGTTGATGCTGGCCCTTGTGGCAGGCTGTGAACGCGCGCCCCCGGAAACGAAGCGGAAATCGGCAGACCTGGGACCCCCGCAGGGTGCGCCGGTGAACGCGGTGTTGACCGATGCCCCAGTGGTGCCCAATGCCACAGGCCGGAAAGCCCCCGCGAAAGTGGTGGTGGAATTGGTCGTGAAGGAAGTCACCGGGCAGCTGGCCGATGGCGTCGACTACGTATTCTGGACCTTCGGCGGCAAGGTGCCCGGCAAGTTCATCCGCATTCGGCACGGGGACACGGTCGAGTTCCACCTCTCGAACGATCCGGGCAACAAGATGCCGCACAACATCGATCTTCACGCCGTCACCGGGCCCGGAGGTGGAGCGGCGAGCAGCTTCACCGCTCCGGGCCACACCTCGCAGTTCACCTTCAAGGCGCTCAACGCGGGCCTGTACGTCTACCATTGCGCGACCGCCCCGGTCGGAATGCACATCGCCAACGGAATGTACGGGCTGATCTTCGTCGAGCCTCAAGACGGGCTCGCGCCGGTCGACCACGAGTTCTACGTGATGCAGGGCGACTTCTACACCGTGGGCCGCTACCGCGAGAAAGGCCTGCAGCCCTTCGACATGCAAAAAGCAATCGACGAGAAGCCAACCTACGTCGTCTTCAACGGGTCCGAGGGTGGCTTGCTCGGAGACCAGGCACTGAAGGTGAAGACGGGCGAAAAAATTCGACTCTTTCTCGGCAACGGAGGGCCGAACCTGGTGAGCAGCTTTCACGTCATCGGGGAAATCTTCGATCGCGTCTATTGGGAAGGCGGCAGCCACTACCAGGAGAACGTGCAGACCACGCTCATCCCCGCGGGCGGTTCGGCGATCATCGAATTCACGGTCGATGTCCCCGGGACCTACCTGCTGGTCGACCACTCCATTTTCCGAACGTTCAACAAAGGTGCACTGGCGATGCTCAAGGCCGAAGGCCCGGCCAACAAAGAAATCTACTCGGGCAAAGAGGTGGACGAGGTCTACATCGGCGACAAAGCGGCGCAGAGCCCCGTCGCCCGAGCGGCACCCGCGGGAGGAAAACAAACGCTCGAAGATCAGATCGCCTCGGGGAAGGTCTTGTTCGCGGGCACCTGCTCGGTGTGCCACCAGCTCGAGGGCCAGGGGCTGGCCAATGTCTTTCCACCCCTCGCCAAAAGCGACTTCTTGATGGCCGACAAGCTTCGGTCGATCGCCATTCCGCTCAACGGGCTGACGGGTGAGGTCGTCGTCAATGGCCAGAAGTTCACTTCGGTGATGCCGCCGATGAGCCAGCTCACCGATGCTGCGATCGCCGACATTCTCACCTACGTCCGCAATTCGTTCGGCAACACGGGTGAGGCGGTGAGCGTTGCTGAGGTGACGAAGGTGCGGGCCACCACCCAACGGCCGGCAGGCGCGGCGCAGTGACGGCGACGGCGGCAGCTCTGTGGGTCGCCCTCGCGCTGGCAGCTGAGCTTCCCCGGCGGCTGCCCGTGGGTCCGGGCATCTACGTCCCCCTCTATCCGGCGGCGCCGGCGGAAACCAAGGTGAGCATCAGCGCCTTCACCCTCGACACCGCCCCGGTGACCAACCGCGACTTTCTCGCATTCGTCACCGAAAATCCCCAGTGGCGCCGCGACCGGATCAAGCGGGTCTTTGCCGACCTCGGCTACCTTCAACACTGGTCGGGGCCGATGGACCCCGGCTCGGATGCGGGGCAGCGGCCGGTGACTTTCGTGAGCTGGTTTGCAGCCCGGGCCTACTGTCGCTGGACCGGCGGCCGATTGCCGACCGAAGCCGAGTGGGAATTCGTCGCAGCGGCGGACGAGAAGCAAAAGGACGCCCGCCGCACGACCGCTTTTCGGCAGAAGCTTCTGGCCTGGTACGGCAGGCCCAACCCACCGCAGTTGGCGAACGTCGGCGAAAGCCGGCCCAACGTCTGGGGAATCCACGACGTTCACGGGCTGGTCTGGGAGTGGGTGCTCGACTTCGGCAACACGATGATCAGCGGTGACAGCCGCGACGGAAAAGACCCCAGCGGTCGGCAATTCTGTGGAGCCGGCGCGACCAACGCGAGTGAGAAAGAGGACTACCCGGGCTTCATGCGCATCGCGTACCGCAGCTCGCTCGAGGCACGGTACACGGTCGGCAATCTGGGATTCCGGTGTGCCGGAGACAAGCAATGAACCTTTGGCTCAGCCTGCTGCTCTTCGCCGCCCCGGTCCCAGGGGAGGTCGCCACCGCCAACCTCTATGACCTCGACGTGGCGCTGGTCGACCACACCGGAAAGAGCGTGAAGCTCGACACTTTCCGCGGTCACCCCGTGGTGATCAGCATGTTCTATGGAACCTGCACCACCGCCTGTCCGCTGCTGGTCGCCAAGCTGCAGGGCCTCGAGGCGAAGCTGTCCGCCAAAGCGCGCGCAGACACCCGGGTCCTGCTCGTCAGCTTCGATCCCAATCGCGACACGCCTGAAACCTTGAAGAAGCTCGCGGGCTCCTTTGGCGTGGACGGCCGCTGGATGTTGGCCCGCACCTCCGCCGAATCGGTGCGCGAGCTGGCGGCCGCACTTGGCATCCGCTACCGGTTTCTTTCCAACGGGATGCTCAATCACTCGTCGGTGCTGACCGTGCTCGACGCTGCAGGAAACATCTCGACCCGCATCGAAGGGCTCGACGCCCCGGCCGCGGCGCTGGTGACGACGATCGAGGCGCTGAGCCGAGACTTGCCACCCTAGAGCTGGCGCTGCTGCTAGACGGCGGGCCTGATGACAACCGCGCGCCCGTGGACCGTGAATCGCCCTCAGCCTCTCGTGCAACGGGACGACGGCCTGTGGACCATCGATGACGACGTGCCCGGCATGCGGGGGGCTCTGCGCGCGCTCGCCTCGACGCTGAACTGACAGCTGCGGCTCAGCGCCCGAACGTCACGCCGAAGTAGACGCGGAAATTCGGAGTCGTCGGTGCGCCCGCAATTCCCGGGCCTCCGAGGATGAACAGCTCGACGTCTTTGAACGGGTAGCGAACGCCGAACAACAGCTCGGCGCCCGGCGCAGTTCCCACCAGCGAGGCGAACGCCCGCCCGCTGACCTCGCCCCGAACACCCGAGTTCACCATGCTCGCGCCGACCGACAGGTAGAGCTGCGAGCCGACGCGATCTGCTCTTTGAACCTGGACGACAGAAATACCGCTCGCATCGGCGAACGAGCCCAGCCCTCGAATCAGGCCTCCGGCTTCGGCCCCGAGCTGGACGTGAGTGAAGCGATGGCCGACGTTGACCCTCGGCACGAACACCAGCCCGCCGTTGCCCAACGCCCCCACCGTCCCCACCGGGATTCCAATTCCGATCGACGCCCACACCGCGAGGGGCGAAGGCGCTGGGAGAATCGCCAGCTTCGCGTGGAGGAAGGGGGTGACGAGCCCCGACGGGCTGGGCGCAAAGCCGGGCCGCTCGGAGTTCTGGTGCACCACCACTGGAATGTCGGCAGACAGCTCGAGCCAATCGGTGACGCCAATCGCAGTGAGCAGATGAAGCGCGAAGCGATCTCGCAGCAGCAGCGCTCCTCCGCTTTGAAGTTGTCCCTGGGTGTACTGCAGCACCGCGCTGACCCGGAACGTGCCGCCCGGAAGCGTCTGCCCGTCTCCCACCAGCAATGAGCCCTTCGCGGCTGGATCCAGATACAGCTGCTCGAGCTCAGCGGTGGAAGCGACCTGCGCGAAGGCCGTTGCGACCCCCAGCAACACCGCGGCGAGGACAGCCCGGTTAATGGCTGCCAACATCCTCTTCACCGTGGACGTGGGCGGTGTCGAGCTTCTCGGCCCTGGCGCGGCACGCATCGAGCTCACGCATCTTCGCCGGCCGGTCGGCTTCCGCGCTGGTTCCAAGCTCTTCGGCCAGTCGCTGGCATTGCTTGAGGACGGCAATGACGTCGGAAGGCAGGTGCGCACCGCCTTGAATCGCCAGCGGGGTGCGCAGCTTCGGCTGTTGCGCGTTGAGCAACGCGTCGCGCAGCGCATCGGCCTTCGGTCGGGCGACTGAGCTGCTCGGAACCGTCTTCAAGAGAGTGAGCACCTCTGCGAAGCAAGGACCGTTGGGCGCCTCGCCGCGGCTCACACAGTCGGAATACTTTTCCAGCGCCTGTTTGTGACGCTCGACACCCTCGTCTTTGCACGAGGCCAGCAACAGCAGCAGCACCGCCCGACGCGCTCTCACCGCCGACGCACCCGAACCCACAGCAGGGCGATCGCTCCGAGCAACAAGCCTCCAGGTGAAGCGCAGCCGCAGCCGTTGGGGTGGCCTGGGTCGGCACCCCCGCTGCCGCCTGCCCCGCCCGCGCTTCCTCCTCCGGAGCCTCCGCCCGTACTGCCGCCTCCGCCGGAACCTCCGACGCCGCCACCAGCGCCTCCGACTCCACCCGCACTGCCGGTGCCCCCATCAGGAATCGTGAAGCCGCCGTCATCGGAACCGGGGTGGGTGAAGCCTCCGGGAACTGGAAAGCCCTTGAGAATGATTTCGCTGCCCGGCCCAGCCATCGAACAGGCGGTCGGAAAGCCAGCCAACGCGGGACTGCCGGCCTGCACCCACGCCGACCAGATCAAGCTCGACATCATCGTGACCGCGTCGCCCCAACGGCGCGCCGTGAGGTCTTTGACCGCGAGGTAGAAGGCCGGAATGTCGTGCACGCTCGCGTCCATTCCCGAGCTGGTCGCCACGTCCGCAGCGATCAAATCGGGCACCTTCGAATTTCCCACCCCGACGATGTCGAAGATGTTGTTGACCGGATCCACGCGGCCCGCGGTGCCGTAGTAGCTCGTTGAGAGCGTGGTGATTCCGTTGATGTTGGCACTGAGCTGCAACATCTCGGATTCCCACCGCGAATGGAGACCGTTCGGATCAAAGTTCTTGGTGTCGTGCAGCAGTGAGAATGAATCCATCACGTAGTGCGAGAAGAAGAAGACGGTGTCGAGGATCTGCGTCTCGTTCTGGCTCGCAAACGCGGCGACCAGCAGCGCGTACTGATCTCGCACCCGCCACGGCACCTGCCCATTGTTCTTCGCGTTGTTCACCCCCAACTGCGTCTGCGCGACCGCGTAGTCGCGCGGATAGTTTCCAGCGGGGTTGACCCAATCGATTTCGAGGAAATGGCGCGGCGCCTCGAGGGGATCCGTGAGCCGATTGCGGTCCGGGTTGCACGCCGAGTCCTGCAGGGCGGCCGTCTGCCGCGCCTTCAGCCACAGGCGCAGACACTGGTCGGCGGGCATCGCGTCCTGCATCACCGAGGCGAGGCGGCGGTGGCCATCGAAGCCCCACCCCAGAGCAGCCGAGGGAACCAGCAGCAAGCCCCACGAGATCAAGAGTGCGCGCACGCCGGGCAGGCTAGCAGGCAGGGCGGAAAGTCACTGTCT
>JAYVCD010000159.1:0-5512 GCA_043750125.1 Archangiaceae bacterium
CCTTCTTTTCCTTCGGCATGGCAGGACTCCTCCTGCCCGCTTCTTGCCTCAGGTCGTCACACCCGCACAAGCCCCACCCTCAGCATGAGATCCCGACCCCACCAGAAGGTGAAGATCTGGTCGAGCCCTGTGGGTGCAATCTCGGCTGGAACGCCCGGGTGGGCAAAGAGCGCTTTGCATTCGGAAGCAAAAAGAAACTCTTTAGAGGTAGATGTATAGAATAGCGGCCGGACACCAAAACGATCGCGCGCCAGGAAGAGGCTGCGTTCCCGTGAGTCCCAGATGGCGAAAGCCTAATCTCCGTTCATAAATTTGACGCAATCTTCTCCTTTCTTTTCGTAGAGCGCCAAGATGACTTCAGTGTCTGAGGAAGTCCGAAAGACGTGTCCGGTCTTGCGCAGCTCATCGCGCAATTCGAGATAGTTGAAAATCTCGCCATTGAACGTGATCCAAATCGATTGTTCGGCGTTCGACATTGGCTGCGCGCCGCCGTCGAGATCGAGGATCGAAAGACGCGCGTGCCCGAGCCCTGTCGACCCTTCCAGATGCGGGTTGTCAACGGCGACGGCGGCTGGGTGAATGTGTAAATCACGAACGAAGTGTCTTACCTGCACCAGCATTGTACGAATAATGCGGGCACCCCTTCTCTATTCGCCGAACTGTATTGTTTGAAATGCCGATGGACGGCAAGATCGTCGCCCCAACACGTACAGGCATTGTCGATGTTTGAGAGTCATTGCGAAGTGGGCCTCGCAACCAGGTCGCGCAAGGCCCGCTCGAGACGGTCCAGCCCTTCTTCCAGCTCGCGAAGGGGCCGGGCGTAGGACAGACGCATGTAGCCGGGGGCCTCGAAGCCCGAGCCCGGAACACCGACGACTCGGGCGGAAGTGAGCAGCCAGCGCGCGAGCTCTACGTCGTCACTCAACACATCGCCCTCGGGGGTGGTCCCGCCCAAATAGGACCTCAGATCCGCGAAGGCGTAGAACGCGCCGGTGGGCTCGACGGGAAGACGAACCCCCGGAATCCGAAGCAGCCGCTGGGCGATGAAGCGCGCACGGGGGGCGTATTCGGCCCGCATTTCGTCGAGGCAATCTTGAGGCCCGGTGAGCGCAGCCTCTGCTGCCGCTTGCGAGATGGAGCAAGCGCAGCTGGTCGACTGACCCTGAATCACACACATCGTCTTGAGCAGGGCTCGGGGCGCAGCGCAAAAGCCAATGCGAAAGCCCGTCATCCGGTATGCCTTCGAGACACCGTCGACGATCACCAGCGACGCGCCGGCCTCGTGGGCCAGCCCTGGAATCGAAGCCGGGGGCGAGGTCCACCACAACTGGCGGTAGATGTCGTCGGAGATGACGACCACCTTTCGACGGGCGCAGCGGGCGACGAGATCGCGCACCACGGACTCGCTCAAGATCGCGCCGGTGGGGTTGGCGGGGCTCGACAGCACGAGGGCACGGGTTCGATCGGTGAAGGCGGCCTCAATCTGCTCGGGGTCGGGTGAAAAGCCGTGCGCGGGGTCCGAGGAAACCACCACCGGCGTTCCCCCTGCGGCCACCACCAGATCTTTGTACGAGGGCCAGCACGGGGAGGGCATCACCACCTCGTCTCCGTTTTCCAGCATCGCCTGCAGCGCGTTGTAGAGCGCCTGTTTGGCCCCCGACGTGACCATCAGGTCCTCTGCTTCCAGCGACAGCCCATGCGCAGATCCCAGCCACCGGGCCGCGGCCTCTCGCAGTGCAGGCGTTCCTGCCACGCCGGTGTAGCGGGTGCGCCCGGCTTTGAGTGCGGCCGCCGCGGCCTCGACGATGTGTGCGGGGGTGTCGAGGTCGGGCTCCCCCACCCCAAGGTCAGCAAGGACGACGCCGCGCGCCTTCAGCGCCTGGGCGTCGGCGAATACCCGCATCGTGGCCGATTGCCGAACCCGCCCAATGCGGGAAGAGGGTTCGATTTCTCCGAAAGACGAAACAGGGGGCAGCACTGCGCGCTCCACCTGCTTCATCGAAAAGACCCCACAGCGGTGACCCGGAAGCGACGAACCTAGGGCACTCGCTGCAGATCCGCGAACTTTGCGAAAAGGGCTCGAACTACTTGCCCAGCATTCCCTGCTTCAGATCGTCATCGACAGGGTTCTTGCCGAACCACACGCTGAAGAGGGCATCGGCGAAGTCTTTGCCATCGACCGTGGCCTCGTCGCCTGACCCGCCTTTGATCGTGGTCCCCTTGCCCGGCACGTAGGTCAACTTGAGGATCTGCCCTTCCTTCAGATCAGGAACGACCGCGGTGAAGCGGTTGAGCCGGTCTTTGAGGGTGGCCATCTTGTCGGCGTTGTTCTTTTCGAACCCAGACTGAATCGCCTCGGTGATCTTCGACTTGTCGAGGTCGCGCAACATCACCATTTGGACCTGGCGGGTCTGGTCCTTGGAAGTGACGACCGCCGGATCATTGGTGAGCTCTTCGAGGTAGAGCCCCGCGACGTAGACCTTGAAGATCGCCTTGGTCCGCAGGCCCATGCCGTTCAACTTCAACGGCTTTCCGGCGACCTCGATCGCATCGGGCATTTTCACGCCCTTGAGCTCTTTAGCCAGGGCCGGAAGAGCAACAAGCACAGAGACCAACAAAGCACGTCGCAGCATGGGTACCCCCGGTTGAGAAGCGATTAGCCGTTCGCTTGGGCGAACGATTTCATGAACGAGACGAGGCTCGCGATGTCCGATTCGGATACTGCGTTGTAGGCAGAGACGCGGATGCCGCCGGTGCTGCGATGTCCTTTGAGCCCGACCATCGACGCCTTCCTGGCTTCGGCGATGAACTTATCCTCGAGGGTTTCGGACGCGAGGCGAAAAACGATGTTCATCGCCGACCGGCTCGTGGGCTCGACATTGGCTTGATAGAAGCCGCCGCTGCCGTCGATCTGGGCGTACAGCGCCGAGGCCTTGGCGCGGTTGCGCTGCTCCATCTTTCCCAGACCCCCGAAGTCCTTGAGCCACTTGAGGACGTTGCGGGCCAGGTAGATGCCCCACGTGTTGGGGGTGTTGTAGAGCGAGTTTTCCTTCGCGTGGGTCTGGTAGCGAAGGATCTTCGGAATGTCTTCGCGCCCGCTGGCCATCCAGTCTTTGCGGGCGATCGCCACCACCAGCCCCGAGGGGCCGATGTTCTTCTGCGCGCCGGCGTAGATCAGGCCGAACTTCGAAACGTCGATCGGCCGCCACAGGAAGTCCGAGCTCATGTCACACACATGCGGCACCGCGCCGGTGTCGAGCAGGGTCTGGAACTGGGTCCCGGACAACGTGTTGTTGCTGGTGGTGTGGACGTAAACCGCTTTCGGGTCGAGCTGGACTTCGGCCTGCGTGGGAACCCGCAGGTACTTGCCTTCGGGCGTCTTGGTGTTCGAGGCGACCTTGACGTTTCCGATGCCTTTGGCCTCTTCGTGCGCCTTTTCCGACCACCCGTCGGTGAGCACGTAATCGGCGCTCTGCTGCGGCCGAAGAAAGTTCATCGGGACCATCGCGAACTGCAGGTGGCCTCCGCCCTGAAGAAACAGCACCTGGTGGGTGGCGGGGATCTGCATCAACTCGGTGAGCAGCGCGATCGCCTCGTTGTGTACCGACTCGTAGTCCTTGCCGCGATGCGAGTGCTCCATGATCGACATTCCTGAACCCTGGAAATCGAGCAGCTCTTCCCGCGCTCGTTCCAGAGCTGGAAGCGGCAGACCGGCCGGACCGGCGTTGAAATTGATCACGCGCATGACGCCCCTATATCGCGCTAGCTGCCAAACGGGTGCACCACCAAACCCGAGCGCAGCTTCGGCTCGAACCAGGTGGACTTGGGCGGCATGATCTCGCCCGCGTCGGCGATGGCCATCAGCTGCTCGAGGGTGGTGGGAAACATCGCGAATGCGACGGCCGCAGAGCCGGAATTCACCCGCTTTTCGAGCTCGAGAGTTCCTCGAATTCCACCGACGAAATCGATGCGCTTGTCGGTGCGGGGATCTCCAATCGCGAGCACCGGAGCCAGCAGGTTCCGCTGCAAAATCGTCACGTCGAGCACGCCGCTAGGGCTGGGATCCCAGGTGCCGGGGCGGGCCGCCAGCGCATACCACTGCCCCGCCAGGAACATTCCGAAGTGGTGAGCCGCTTCGGGCTTCGCGCGAGTCGTCTTCTCGAGGGTGAACCGCTCGGCGACTCGGGCGAGAAACTGCGGGGCATCGAGGCCGTTGAGGTCTTTGACCAGCCGGTTGTAGTCGAGGATCTGAAGCTGATTGTGCGGGAAGACGACTGCGAGGAACGCGTCGTGGCTGCCGGGCCTGCCTTGCCGCAGGTTGTGAACGCGCGATGCAGCGGCAGACCGGTGGTGCCCATCGGCGATGTACAGCCCATCGATTGCGGCGAAGGCAGCGGTCAGCCGGGAGTTGAACGTTTCTGCCGCGACCCAGAAGGTGTGGGCGATGCCGTCGTCGGTGACGAAGTCGTACTCGGGTTTGTCGTGGGTGATCTCTGCGATCAGTGCGTCGACAGAGGCGCTCGCGCGATAAGCGAGGAACACCGGTTCATCGTTCGCATCGAGCGCATCGATGTGGCGGGTGCGATCATCTTCTTTGTCTTCCCGGGTCAGCTCGTGCTTCTTGATCAGCCCGCGGTCGTACTCATCGACGCTGGCCGCTGCGACCAACCCCGTCTGCTCGTGCGCGCCCATTTTTTGGCGATAGACGTAAAAGTGCGGCGCGGGGTCTGAAACGAGAATTCCCCGGGCGGTGAAGTCCTTGAAGTTCTGCGACCCGCGCGCATAGACGGCAGCAGAGTGCTCGTCGGTTCGCGCCGGAAAGTCGACTTCGGGCCGCGAGACGTGAAAAAAACTGTCGGGGTTCCCGGTGACGTAGGCCCGCGCTTCGGAGCTGTTCACTACGTCATACGGGGGCGCAGCGACTTGAAGGACTTTCGCTTTCGGAGGGCGAAGGCCGCGGAAGGGCTTGAGCAGGGCCATGACGGGGGACCTAGGCGGCCTTGGTTGCGACGCCCACTGTGCCAAGGGTCTTCTCGGTCCACTCCCAGAGGCGTTTGGCTGCGTCGTCGTCTTCGGCGAACGCGCGGGGCCGCTTCTCTTTGCACTGGGTGAAGTACTTGCCGCTGACCCCCGCGACTTCGGGGGACGACGCGAGGAAGACGCTGGTCTTCGCGCCTTCGACTTCGCTGATCGCGAACAGGTACGCGAGGGGCTTGATGAAGCCCCAGAACCCGGGCTTGGCGAGGAAGTCCGACGCGACGAAGCCGGGGTGGAGGCAATTGACGGTGATCTGCTTGTCCTTCACGCGGCGGGCCAGCTCACGGGTGAAGAGAATGTTGGCCGCCTTGCTGCGCGAGTATTGGGTGAAGGTGCTGTAGGACTTCTCAGCCATCATGTCGTCCCAATCGAGGCGGCCGCGGGTGTGCGCATCGCTCGAGACGTTGACGATTCGAGAAGGAGCCGACTTCTCGAGAATGGGAAGCAGCTCCTGGGCGAGGACGAAGTAGGCCAG
>JAYVCD010000160.1:0-7413 GCA_043750125.1 Archangiaceae bacterium
GGCGGCGGAACGGGTGGTGGAACAGGCGCGGGGGGGGGGACTGGGCCCAGGCGGCTGCATGCGGGTCTTGTCCGAGGCGATCGAGGTCCGCTCGCCGATGGGTGCAGCGGCCTTTCAAGACATCAACGGGCTGGGCTTCGATCAGGCCCGAAACCTTCACGTGCTCAGTCGGGCGGGCGACGCTTCGTTCATCGATGTGATGGGTCCACCGGGGTACGGGCTGGTTCGCAGCTCCGGACAAGGCGTGTTGGGTCCGGTGCGAGACTTGACCTTCGACGCCAGCGGCACAGCCTACGTGCTCGAGGACTTCGAAACCGGGCCTCCGCAGATTACCAGGTTCGATGCTTCGGGTGCCTTGCTGGGCGGCTTCATCGCGAACGGCAACTTTCAGGATCAAGGGTTGTCGCTGGCGTTCGACGGCACCGGGCGGCTCAACGTGGGAGACGTGAGCAAGATCCGCCGCTATGACTCTACGGGGACGTACGTCGATTCCTATGGGGTCGGCGGAAAGGGCGTGGGCAAATTGATCTGGCCCACCTCGATGGCCTGGGACCCGGTGCACCAGACGATGTGGGTCGCGGACATTTTTCAAAACTTCGTCGAGGCATACACCCCGGGAAGCAGCACCCAGTTGGCGCAGTTCGGAGGTCGGGGGCCTGCCAATGGTCAGTTCGATGCGAACGAGACGGGGACCACGTATTACGGGCCCAATCGGGTGGCGGTGGACGCGGTCGGAAACATCTACGCCAGCGATCCCGCGGCTTCGCGACTGCAGAAGTTCGCGTCCAACGGCAGCTACCTGGGCCAGTTCAGCTTCGGCACCTCACGCCTCTTCGGAGCGATGGCGATCGAACCGGACAGCGGAGTGATCTTCGTCGGACGCGGCGCCAGGATCGACGTGATTTGCCCCTTCTAGAAAGCGGCGTCTTCAATCGGGGTGGTTGAACTTTCGCATCACCCGCGCGACGTAGAACTCGGTCTGACCATTCTGCGGGACAGTTCCTTTCACGTTGTTGGGCCCTGCGTTGTAGGCGGCGACGGCCAGCGTCACGTTGCCGGTGCGCTTGAGCATCGAGGCGAGGTAGCGCGCCCCCCCGGAGATGGACTCCTCAGGGTCGAACGGATCTTTCACCCCGAGCATCGCCGCTGTGCCGGGGATGAGCTGGGCAGGACCCATCGCTCCGGCGTACGAGATGCGGTGGCTTCGGGCATCGGACTCGACCTCGATGATCGCCTGCATCAACCCTTTGGGCAGCCCGGCCTCGCGCTCGGCTTTGGCAGTGACGATCGAGAGGTCTTCGTGCCCGGTGAACAGGCAAGACGGGCGATGGCGGACGTAGAGCTTCAGGGCCGACCATTTTTCGGAAAGGTAAAAAGGCGAAAGCGGAAAGATGGCGCTGCCGCCCACGAAAGCGACGGTGAGGTTGAGCAGGAGCACCGGACTGACCGCAACCAGGGCCAGCCGCTGCCACCACGGGACCTTCGCGAACAGCTTCGAGAACACCTTTGAGAACTTCCGAAACACGAGAAAGCGTAATCCTTGAACCCACGAAATCTGAAAGTGATCCCTTCTGGCCTATCTTCGCCGCGTGCGCCTGACATCGATGTTGCTGCTGATCAGCTTCGACGCGTTCGCCGGCGGAAGTGTCGAGGGAACGTTGAGCGTGAAGCGCGATCGCAAGTCGGCTTTCGTGAAGAACGCCCTGGTCTACATCCGCGGGTATGCGACTGCCCCGTCCAAAGAGCCGGCGACGATGGCGCAGACCGGGCGCGCGTTCGACAAGGTCGTCCTCCCGGTGGTGAAGAGGGGCACGGTGCGGTTCACCAACGAAGAGCCGCTCGAGAACATCTACCACCACGTCTTTTCCCCCGGACCGAAGACCAAATTTTCGTCAGGCAAGTACCGGCCGATTCCGAGGGACAAGCCGTACCTCACCGAGCCGCTGACCTCCGAAGGTCCGGTGACGGTGTTCTGCGACATTCACAAAGAGATGATTTCCACCGTGTACGTCGTGCCCAACGACCGGTTCACCCTGCTGTCGACGGCAGAAGGCGATTCGGCCCATTTCAAAATCGACGGCATTCAGCCCGGCTCGTGGACGATCGTCGCCTGGCATCGCTCAGCCGAAAAGTCGACCGACCTGCCGATCGAGATCAAAGAAGGCCAGACCACCCAGATGGATCTCGTCATCGAAGGTGCGAGCGGAGTCGAGCAACTGCTGCTCAACCACAAGCGCCGAGAGGCAGGCAGCTATGGCCCGCTGAAGAGCGATGGGGGCTCGCCGGGCGAGGCGGTCGGCCTCGAGGACAAGTGGAAGTGAAGTTCGGACCGAAGCTCTTCATCGTTCTCACCGGTCTGATTCTCACGCTCGTGATCCTCACGTCGCTGTTTGCCGGCCGCGTCCTCCAACGCGCGTACGTGCCCGTTTCCGAGCGGGCCATTGCCAGCGCTTCCTCGGTCATCTTGAGCACCCTGTCCGATCGCGATTACCGATCGCGCCTGCTGCTGCGTCCCCTGACGAACGACGCGCGGGTCAAAGGGGGGCTCACCGCGCGCGCAGGAGTGGCGGACCCCGAAGGCCTGGGCGGACAGACCACGGAAGCCCGTCGCAAGAACGCCGACGACTACTTTGGTTCCTTCGTCGACGAGTACTGGGTGGACGATTCGAACGGAAACCCGGAACAAGATCTGCTGCTGTTGGTGGGGGTCGACGGCACCCTGGCCTACGGCGAGTCGGGCGATGGCGAACGCGTGGCTCTCGGCAACGAGGTGATGAACCACATTCAGATTTCGACCCTGCTCGGCGCGATCGCCACCGGAGACGAGTCGGCGCGAATGTTGTGGAGCGGGCCTCGATTGCGGTCGGACGCGCCGATCGTCGCCGGCTTGAACGGGGGGCTGTATCTGGCCGCGGCCAGCCGGGTCGTCTTTCACTCTTCGGGAGTCGGCGGTGATGAAGTGGTCGGAGCGGCGGTGATCGCGACCCATCGGCTCGAGCTGCAGCGGGTGGTCTCGACCGGGGCGGACGCGGTGTTCACCGATCGGGGAGTTGCGATTGACAGCACGTTCCGGCTGACCGACGGCGGTGCGCAGTCCGCCTCCGAGCTCGAGCAGGCAGCGGCGCAGTGGCTGGCGAGCAAGCCTTCGCCTGACGCCGGGCCGGCGGCGGTGATGCTGGGCGGCGCTGCGTATTACGCGCTGCCGTTGACGGTCGCCGGAATGGTCGACGGTCCGGTGAGAGGGGGCGTTTTCTATTCGCGCGCCGCTGAGCTCGAGACGATTTCGAGTGCCCGGCTCGAGCTGGCCGAGATTGGGGGCGCAGTCGCACTGCTCGCGATGGCGATCGCCGTGGGGCTGTCGCGCAACTTGAGCCGGCCGATCAACGAGATCTCTGCCGCGGCGCGCAAGGTGGCGACCGGCGACCTGAAGGTCTCGGTGCGCGCGGATCGCAAAGACGAGCTCGGAGATCTGGCCCGCCGGTTCAACGAGATGGTGCAGGGCCTGCGCGAGCGCGCGGTCGCGAAAGACGCGCTGGGTCGCTACCTCTCGCCCGAGATGGCGCATGACGTGGTGAGCGGGGAGAAGGGCATCTCGCTGCAGGGTGAACGCCGCGAGCTGACGATTCTCTTTTGCGATGTCGCGGGCTTCACCACCATCTCTGAGAAACTGGAACCCGAAGCGCTGGTCGCGCTGCTCAACCAATACCTCGATGCGATGGTGAAGGTGCTGATCAAGCACGGCGCCTACGTCGACAAGTTCGAGGGCGATGCGATCATGGCGTTCTGGAATGCTCCTCGCCACGCGGCGGATCACGCGGTGCACGCCTGCCACGCGATCCTCGAGATGCGGGCGGCGGCGAAGAAGCTCTCGGCCGAATGGACCGCGGCGGGCCAACCCGCATTCGGAGTTCGCTACGGGCTCAACACCGGGGTGGCGATCGTCGGGAACATGGGAGCGACCGACAAGATCAACTACACCGCGATCGGGGACAACGTGAACCTCGCCTCCCGGCTCGAGGGCGCCAACAAGCAGTACGGCACCGAGCTGATGATTTCCGAAGAGACGTTCGATCACGCCCGGGAACAGATCGAGGCCCGCGAGCTCGATGTCTTGAAGGTCCAGGGCAAGCGCCGGCCGGTGCGGGTCTACGAGTTGCTGGCGCGGGTGGGCGAGCTGTCGGCCGAGCAGTCGAAAGTTCGCGACCTCTTCACGGCTGGCCTAAAAATGTACCGTGAACGCCGCTTCGAGGAAGCCCGGGCGCTCTTCGAGCAAGCCGTTGACGACGGGCCGTCGCGCACCTTCGCCGCACGATGCCGCCGCTTTCTCGAGCAACCGCCACAGGCCGATTGGGACGGGACTTATGAGATGGAAACAAAATGAGCTGGCTGCGGGCCTCTGCGCGCTGTTGATCGCGTTCGGCGCGGATGCCGGCGTCCGTCGCTTCGCGGTCGTCGCCGACGCGAGCAGCAACACCGAAGGAGAAATCGAGCTCGAAGGGTGGCTGGACTTCGGCAGGCCGTCGGATGCTTTGCATCGCGTCGACCTGACCGTGACCAACGGGATGTTCTGGCTCGGCGCGCGCTTCGGGTTGCTGGACAGCCTCGAGCTGGCGAGCTTCCTGGTGCTCGAGAAGCGGACCTTCATCGAGCTGCAAAAAGAGCCGACGACCGACAAAGACGGAGTGGTTCACCCGCCCGTGAATGGGAAAGGGGTGCCGCTGATTTCCGAGGACCAGTCGGGAATCATGGAATGGGTCACCGACCTCAAATGGCGGCCAGCCGAGGTGGGAAAGTGGCCGGTCGACGTCTTCTTGCAGTTCGAGCTGGTGCATTGGTTCGAGCGGTACCACCCGACGCAGTTCCGCTTCAGCCTGGGCCTGTCGAAGAACGTGGGCCCAGTGCTGTTGGCCGCCAATGTTTCTTATTGGGACTCGGTGGTGAACGCGGCGCCGGACGGCAACCGGGTGGGAATTCGCTGGGCCTGGTGGGAAGGGTCCCTCGGAGCTTCGGCCAATCTGGTCGAAGCCGACGGGTGGGTGCCGTCGATCAATGTCGGCGTGGAAGCGTGGGGGTTCATGCCCCGCAAGACGCACGAGGCTCGGTTCCACGTGCACAACCACCTGCTTCACGGCGGGGGGTTGGTGGTGGGGCCGACCTTGTCCCTGGCGCGCGGTCGGTTGTGGCTCAACGGGCATCTGGGCATTCCGGTGATGGTGCCGATCGTCGAGCTCGATGGCACCGAACACTTCGGACCCCAGCTGCCCCTGGTCGGACGGATCACGATGGGGATCAACCTGTAGTCGCTGCAGGCTCTGCTGATGGGGGGCTGCCCCTTCGGACCACTGGCGGGATCCGTGGTTCCCCGTATTGCTCCATGCGCAAAAGCCTGATCTCGAAAACCAACAAAGCGCACACCCGATCACGTTACAGATCGAAGAGCTTGCAGCGGAAGCTGCCCCTTCAGCTCGTCTGGCGCAGGGACATTGGAGGCGAGTACGTCTCAGATGTCATTCTTGCGGACCTCGACCGCGACACGCACCCCGAGATTCTCACCCTTGGCGTCAGCTTCGGCGGCGGAGGCCAGGTTCATCTCACTTTGCTCAACCCCGACGGCACGTTGAAGTGGACGGTCGATCGCCCGCGACCCACAGGCGACTATCCCCTGAGCTTCGCGGTCGGTGACGTGAACGGCGACACGATCCCCGACATCGTCTTTGCGTTAGAGGACAACCTGCTCGTCTTCTCCGGTGACGATGGTCACCTCTTACTGACCATTCCTCTATCGTCGACCGGCTCGGGTCAGGGGACGACGACGCTGGTTGTTCTCGATGTCGATGGAGACGGGGTCAACGAGATAGCGGGTGCAGTGCGTGGCATCGCTTTTGTAGCAAGTCATACCGGCCAGCTTCTCTGGACTTATGCAAGCGGCGGCAGTTTCGGCTCAATGAGCACGTTTGGCGTAGTGGACCTCGACCTGGATGGATATCCCGAGCTCGTGTTCCCGACGTTCCGCGGGCCGCTCGTCGCCCTCGGCGGACGTACGGGCCAGGCTCGGTGAGCGCGACGCTCGACGGCGCCAGCTTCCCCAACGGCGCCAGGGTTGCCGTCGATGGTGTCCACGTCTGGACGGTGACCGCAGTTGATGCAGCGGGCAACACCACAACCGAAACCCGCACATTCGCTCTCGACACGACCGCTCCCGTAATCACCGTTACCGGGGTGTCCGATGGGCAGTTGGGCAATCAGCCGGTGGCGGTCACCTTCAGCGCAATCGACGCACACCCGGGAACCGTGACTGCAACTCTCGACGGGCTCGCATTCACCAGCGGCGCAACGATCGCTGCCAAGGGCGCACACGTGTTGACGGTCACTGCCATCGACGCGTTGTGGAACAGCAGCAGCAAAACGCTTGGCTTCACCCTCGACCTGACCGCGCCGAGCATTGTCGTCACCGGCGTGACCCAGGGTGAGTTGCGCAACACACCAGTGACGATCTCGTTCTCGGCACCGACCGCCTCGAGCTTGACCGCCACTCTGGACGGCGCTCCGTTTGCGTCGGGGAGCACCGTGAGTACCGGGGGATCTCATGTCCTCGCCGTGACTGCGGTCGACGCAGCGGGAAACTCAGCAAGCCAGACGACGGCCTTCACTCTCGATTTCTCGGCTCCCGTGATCAACATCAGCGGAATCATTTCCGGCGAGCTTCGAAACACGCCTGCGACCATTGCATTCAGCGCCAGTGACGCTCATCTGGCCTCGGTGAGTGCGGTGGTCGACTCCGCTTCATTCATCAGCGGAAGCACGGTCAGCACACCGGGAGATCACCTGTTGGTCGTCACGGCGGCCGATGGGGCGGGGAACATCGCTGTCCGCGCCGTGCCTTTCAGCATTGATGTGACCGCGCCCACCATCGTCATCACCGGCGTCACTGATGGTGCGGTGCGAAACACCGCGGCGACCCTCTCGTTCACTTCGAGCGATACCTACACCCGGCTCAACAACGCGCTCGCTTCAGGCGGACACCAGAGTGTTCTTCCTGCGCCAGCGCCCTGTGAATGTGGCTTCGACCTGACTGCTGCGGGAACAGCCTCCGCGTCAGCGCCTCGTCGTCGTCCAACTCGGGCGGCAGCGGCCAGCCCAGCTTCGCGACCTCGATCCTCCCGAGGTAGTCCGACACCGTCGCAGGCGACAGGCTGCAGCTCCGGGCGATCGCCCGGCCCGACAACTTCATCTCGACCTTCAACCGCACCACTTCTCGCAGCGTCCGCATGGGTACCCTCTCGGCCGTCAATTCGTCTCCTGGTTGGGAGACGAACAGGCGGCCATCTACCCAGCGTCGTCAACGCCCCGAGGCGCTCACGAAGGCTGAAAACTGCTCAGCCGTTCAGCGATCGGCATGCTCCGGAATCGGTG
>JAYVCD010000161.1:0-4763 GCA_043750125.1 Archangiaceae bacterium
GAACATCATGCCCTGGTCGCCGGCGCCCTGCTCCTTGCTCTTCTTCTCGTCGACGCCGCGCGCGATGTCCTGCGACTGGCCTTCGATCGCGACCATCACCCCGCAGGTGTGGCCGTCGTAGCCCATCGCGCTGTCGGTGTAGCCAATCTTGCAAATCGTGTTGCGCACGATCTTGGGAATGTCGATCCACGCGGTCGTCGTCACTTCCCCGGCGACAATCGCCAGGCCGGTCTTCACGAGAGTCTCGACCGCGATGCGGGCGTAGGGGTCTTTCTCGATCAGGCCGTCGACGATGCCATCGGAAATCTGGTCCGCGATCTTGTCCGGGTGGCCTTCAGTGACGGATTCGGAAGTGAAGAGGTAGTCGCTCGGCATTGTTCGTTCCTTGGGTTTGAGACTGCCTACAGATGAGTCGCGGGCTATACCCCGCGCAACCCTTTCGTTCAAACCGATCTGTGAATGGCCTTGGACAGGTAACCGTCGTTGGAACCCAACCCATGAAAACCACCCTGCTCGCCCTCGTGCTCGTCTCGTCCCCCCTGTTTGCGGCTACTTCGAAAGATGAGGTGGGTAAGCCGCTGAAGGTCGTCATCAACTCGGTCCGGTACGGGAAAGATGTCCTCGCGCTGAAGAGCTTCGCTGGGGAAGAGCAGGGAAAGCAGCTGATGGGGGAGCCGTGGGCCAAAGGCACCGACGCCCAGCGCAAAGAGTTCGTCACCCTCTTCCACCAGCTGTTCGCGAAGATTGCCTTTCCGAAAATCCGCAAGAACTTCGAGAACCTGGACACCGTGCTGTACGACGAGCCGGTCATCACCGGAGATCGCGCCGAGATGAGCTCCACCATCTTGATCAAGCACCCGCTGAAGAACCAGGAACTGAAGGTGAAGTACCAGCTGCTCAAGGGCGCGGGAGGCTGGCAGGTCATCGACGTGGCCGTGCTCGGCGACTCGATGCTCAAGGGCATCCGAGAAGACCAGATTCAGCCGTTGTTCAAAGAGGGAGGCTGGGACGGAGTGCTCAAGGCGATGAAGGACAAGAACGCCGAGCTGAAGGACGTGGTGCTGAAGTAATCAGTCGCCGCAGTGAACCCACACCCCCCGGAAGTCGCCCTTCCCCAGGGCGGCCCGGGGACAGTAGAAGTCCAGCGTGTCGCCGTCGCCCCACTCCATTCCCGCCTGCTCGTCGCTGCTGAGCTGAAGCAGCAGCTGAGCGTCGGCGGGCTGCGCGGGGTTCCAGGGGCGCTCGGTGCACCCCAGCAGCTGGTTTTCCGGCGTGGCGACGCGGTCGATCTGCTGGTACCGCTTCAGCTCGGCCACGCTCAGGGCCTGCTTCACCCACGGCTCGCTCGCCACCGGCAGCTTCGCCACCCGAATCCACTCGACCAGGCATGAGGCGAATGGGCGACGCTCTTCCATCGTCCCTCCGCGCCGGCTCTGAAAGTTTTTCGGAATCGGCAATCGCCTCAGCACCGTCAGCTCAGGGGTGAAGAGCACCACCGCCTTCTGCAGGTAGCCGGGGACCTCTCCATCTTCCCACTCGTCGAGGACGAAGAACGACAGCAGCCCCGCCTTCGGCAGCAGCCCGTTGCCCGCGACCTCGGACAACCGCACCTGGGCCGCAAACGCCAGCGAACGGTCTTTGATCGCCGGCCATTTCACCCCCGCCGGAAGGTCAGGCAGGCCGCCCAGCCGGGTGCCTCCCAAGGGAAGGGCCGCCTCTTCCACCCGCGTGGCCCTCATCACCCAGCCGTCACGGATCAGCTGTTCTGCTTTGGAAGCCAGATCCTGCTCGGTCAGCTGTCGGACCAGGTCGGCCCGCTGCTGCTTGAGCGAAGGGTGCTTGCGCAGCCTGGGCGCCGGGGGCTTTCCACGCGCGCGGGCGGTGCGCGCAGGCTTCGAGGTCGCATTCGGAACGTACGCGAGCGCTTTGCCCGTGCTCCGCGTCGTCTCGGTCCGCTCTTTGAGCTCGGCGATCACCTTCTCTACCGCGGCGAAGCCGGGCCAATCTCCATTCGCTCCGACCGTGCGCTGCTTCTCGGTCCACTGCTTCAGCGCCGGGACCAGCGCGGGATCTTTGATGGCGCGGCACGCCTCGAGCAACTTGTCCCAGTGCGGAGTGTCCCGGCCCAGCTTCTGAATCAGCAGCGGAGTGGCCCGGTGATCTCCATGGCGGGCAATGCACATCAGCCCTTCGGGAGTCACGAAGCCCTTCATCAGCTTCAACAACGAAGGCAGCAGGCTCGGATCTCTGGGCATTCCCGCCAGAACGGGCGGCACGAAGATCCCCAGCTGCTGGCTCAGCGCCTGCGCCAACCGGGCCCCCCACTGCGGCGGCAGCTGCGCGGCGAGCGGACGAAGACCTCCCAGCAGCGCGGCCGCCAGCGGAAACTGCGCCGAGCCCGGCTTCGCATCGAGCAAGGGACCGAAGCGACGAAACGAGCCGGGCAGATCGAGCTCGATCGCCGCCATCAACGCGATCGGAACCAGCGCGAGGTCGTTCACCCCGCGCTCCCACAAGGCAGCCACCGCGGCCACGTCTTCGGGTCGGTGAAGCTGCTTCTCGGCCAGCAGCTGGGCGGCGATGATCGCCTTTGCCCGTTCGTTCACTTCGTCGTCGGCCAGCAGGTCCCGCAGCCGTTGACGCGCCGCTGGGTGAATCTCGGCCCACAGCACCAGCCAGGTGAAGTACTGCTCGCGCTCGGTGCGCGCCGCATAGGCCAGGTCGAGCGCCTGCTGTCGTTCTGAAAGCTCGTCGGCCGGCGCCCGGTCCCACGCTTCTTCCCACGGGGGAATGAACCCGAAATCGTGCGCCTGCGGCTGCGACAACAGCGCCACCAGCCCCGCTTCATCCGACGCCTTGGGGTTCAGGTGCAGCCGGGTGAACGCCGCCAGCCCGGCCGGAGTCCACTTCTCGCGGCGCTTGGTGGCCACCAGGGTGTCGACCTCATTAAAGCCGGTTGCGGGCAGAGGCAGGGCGGCGGGCAGAACGTGCCCGAACATCTTCGCCGTGCTTGCCTTGCTGACCATTGCGACTCCGGATGAACCGCGCCACTGTAGCAACGGTACACTCGACCCTTCGGCATGTCGGATTCCCTTCTCGATTCTTTCCCCTGTGCAGCGGCGATGGTCGATGAGCGCGGGCGCGCGATCGACACCAATGAACCCTGGCGACTGACCTTCGGAACCTCGAACCGCCTCGAGGACCCGCTGGCCCAACGGCTGCTCGAGCGCACGATTTCCGAAGTCTTTGGAGGACACGTCGTTCGCGCCACGCCCATCATTCACGCTTGGCGCGACCGCTGGTTTCAGACCCGGGTCACCCGCCTGGGCGCGCGGTCCGACGCAGTGGTGGTGAGCCACGAGGACGTGACCGCCTTCAAGAATTCCCAGCACCAGGCGCGAGATCTGCTCGCCGCCACTTCCGGAGCGCTGGGGCCCGATTTGCTGCGTGCGGTGACCCGGCAATTGGCGCGGCTGACCGGTTCCCGCTACGCGTGGGTCGGGATCCTCGACGTAGAGCGACCGCACCTGCTGCTGTGCACCGCGTTCTGGGACGACCAACTGCAGCTGTACCGGCCGGACTTCGTCACCCCCGTGGCCGGTACCCCCTGCGAGCAGGTGATCGGCCAATCGCTGACCGTCATCCCTTCCGGGGTGGGCCAGCGCTACCCGAACAGCGCCCAGCTCATTTCCCTCGAGATTGAGGGGTACCTGGGAGTCCCGCTCAACTCTCCGGACGGAGTGCCGATGGGGCTGGTCGCCGCAGGGAACCCCGGGCGCCTGGACACCGCGGTCGACCCCCAGCTGCTCAGCGGGCTGGCCACCCGGGCCGGTTCAGAGCTTGCCCGCTCGCGCGCCGAGCAGGCCATGCAAAAGAGCCAGGAACGCTTGAGCCTGGCCCTGGTCGGCACCGACGACGGGGCCTTCGATTGGGACATTGCCAGCGGCCGAATCCACGGCAACGAACGGCTGACTTCGATGCTCGGGTACCCGCCGCACGAGCTGGCGACCCTGGCCGCCTGGGAAGCCATTTCCCACCCCGACGATCTTCCCGGAGTGTGCAAGGCCATCGCCGCGCATCTAAAAAATGAGACTCCGATGTACCGGGCCGAAGTGCGGCTGCGCGCAAAGGACGGCAGGTGGAGGTGGGTGCTGGATCGCGGCAAGGTGGTCGAGCGCGATCAACGAGGGCGCGCGGCGCGAATGACTGGGCTCCATACCGACATCGAAGAGCGCAAACAGCTCGAGACGCAGCTGCAGATCTCGGGGCGAATGGCAGCGGTGGGAATGCTGGCGGCGACGCTCGCGCACGAGCTGAATACGCCGCTGTCTTATCTGGCGACCGGGCTTACCGCGCTCGAGGCCGCCTCGGACGAAGGCAGCCGGGCCGAGGCGCTGAAGATGGCGCGAGAAGGGGCGCTGCGCATTCGCCAGGTCGTCAGCGATGTGAAGACCTTCTCGCACGTCGACCCCCACGCCGGGCGCACCCACGTCGACGTGAGTGAAGTCATCGGCCGCGCAGTCCGGCTGGCCCGACACCTGATTGATCCGCGCGGTCGGCTCGAAGTGGCGTTGCCGGTGAGCTTGCCCGAGGCGTTCGCGCACGACGCCCAGCTGTCTCACGTGTTCTTGAATCTGCTGGTCAACGCGGCGCAGTCGCTGCCGAACGACGGCAATCGACACCTGGTGCGGGTCAGCGCGCGCACCGATGAGCGCGGCTGGATTGTGGTCGAGGTGCACGACACCGGGCATGGAATCGCGCCC
>JAYVCD010000162.1:0-23763 GCA_043750125.1 Archangiaceae bacterium
TGGGCCGCATCTCGGCCTTGCTCGATCTCGGAGCCGGGTTTCACCCCGACTTCACCGGCCGCGAGAACATCCTCATCAACGGAATCATCCTGGGGATGACGCGCGCCGAAGTGAAGAGCCAGATGGACGCGATCATCGCGTTCGCCGAGCTGGGCGATTTCATCGACGAGCAGGTGCGGACCTACAGCAGTGGAATGTTCATGCGCCTGGCGTTCGCGGTGGCGACCCACGTGAACCCCGAGATCTTGATCATCGATGAGATCCTCGCCGTCGGCGACGAGCACTTCCAGCGCAAGTCGTACGCGAAGATGAGCGAGTTCAAGCAGAAGGGTAAAACCATCGTCCTCGTGACCCACGATCTGGGCACCGTTACGCGCTGGTGCGATCTGGCCGCGTGGATCGACGGGGGAGTGATTCGGATGCTCGGCCCGCCCACCGAGGTCGTCGAGGCCTATCGGCAGGCGGTCCTCGCTGCAGAAGAACAGACCGCCCAGACGGGCAGCTCGGCGCTGTCGGCTCCAGGACTTGCGCTGCCGGCCGCCCCCGTCGTTCCCGCCGCGACCCACCACATCGAGCAGGTCCGTTTGATCGACGCCGGCGGTCAAGAGGTCGCCCGGGTCTCGTCAGATGCGCGGCTCGACATCGTGGTCGCGTGGAAAGGGCAGGCGGGGACCCCGGTCGCAGTCACCGTCGAGCTCGCAAGCCCCGATGGAACTGCACTGTTCGCCACCACGCTCGATGCCGGGGTCGGCTCGGAATTCGGCAGCGCCCGGCTGTCGATCGCGCGGCTTGGAATCGGCGAGGGCGAATATCAAATCGTGGCTTCGATTCACCCGCCGCAGACCCCCCCGAACGAATCGGTCAAGCGTCCCCTGACCGTCACCGCTCACACCCCAGGCCAGGGAGTGCTGCGGCCGGCACACGTCTGGTCGTTGGACTCGGGTCGTGGAGCGCGGGCGAAATCTTCGTGACCCACGGCGTGGCTCAGATCGCCTCTGATCTGCGAACCCTGGTCGCTCGGCGGGTCGGCTTGAAACGGAAGGTCGTTCTGCTTGCCTCGGACCCGACGCTGGTTCGCGCGCTCGAAGCCAATGGCTGCTCAGTGCTCGCAGACCCTGCGTCCCTGCAAGCCATCACCGCGTTCGCTCCCGACGTCATCGTCGCGTTCGATGGCTTCGCGCGGGAAGACGACGGGCCAGAAAATTTCGCCAACCTGATGCGGGCCGCCCCACAGGCCGAGCTCGTCTTTTCCTTCGCCAATGCCGCTTCGTCTTCAGCGCTGCTTCAGGCGCTGGTGGGCCAGCGGCCCCCCCCGGCCCTGGCTGAGCCCGAGGTGCGCGGGTGGTTGTCGAGCGCCGGCCTGAACATCGTCTCGCGCGACGTGGTGGTCGGCCCCCATCAATCCACCGGGCTGGCCGTAGACGCCGAAGCCCAGCTGCGACAGCTGCTCGAGCAGCTCAACCCCGATGCCGGCGCCGAACGCCTGCTGCTGGTCGCGCGAAAGGCGATCGGAGTCACCGACGTTCCCCGCGAGCCGGGGCTGCTGACCGTTCTTCTCTCGGCAACGAATGACATCGCCGCGCTGCAGCGCACGCTCGCTTCCCTGGCCGATCAGCCGCAGCGTCCGATGCAGGTGGTGGTCTCGACCTCGGGGCCGCTGGACGAGGCCGAACGCCGCTCACGGCTGGAATCCGAACGGGGCTCCTTCGCCGCCCAGGTATTCTCGGCCCCGTCGACCGACTTCGCAGCCCGCACCAACCAGGGCTTGCCTCATGCCCGCGGGCAATACCTCGCCTTCCTCGAAGCCGGAGACACGGTCGCGTCTGAGCACTTTGGGCAGCTGCTCCGCGCGCTCGAGCAGGGGACTTCCGCCTGGGCGATCGCGCGGGTGCAACACCCCCACGAGCAGCGCCCCGCTCATCCCCACGAGCAGCGCCCCGCTCATCCCGAGAGCAGTCGAGGGACGCGCTTTTCGCTTCCCGCCTGGCTCGCCGCGGCCGCGACTGCCCGCTGCGGCCTGCTGCTCGACCGCGAACGCGTCGGGCCTTTCCCGCTGACCTTCGCGGAAGGGGTGGCAGGTGCGGAAGCGCTGTTCCTCGCCCGGCTGGCCGCGTTGTTTCCGGCCATCACCCTCAGCGGCAGCCCCTTAGTCCAGCGCCCGAGCCAGCCCCAATCGTTTGACCTCAAAGCACTGACGGAAGCGATGAAGGCCCGGCCCTTGCGCGCAATCGGACCTCTGGCCCTCGCCGCCGCCGAAGAAGGGTGGGGCGATCGACTCGAGCGCGATCTCGAGCGCCGGCTTCCCGGCCTGGGCACCCGGCTGCAGCGCTGGCTCAAGCCGCAGTGAATACCGGCCGGCTGGTGTTGGCTCCGATGGAAGGCGTCGCAGACGATGTCCTGCGTGAAGTCCTCACCCAGGTCGGTGGCTACGACTGGTGCGTCACCGAATTCGTTCGCGTCTCAGGCACCCCCGTGCCGGACAAGGTGTTCCTGCGTGTGTCTCCCGAGCTTCGAAATGGAGCGCGGACCCGCGCAGGGACTCCCGTTCGGGTCCAGCTGCTCGGCTCGGACCCCGGCTGCGTCGCGCTCAGCGCCACCTCGCTCGCCGCCCTCGGCCCCTACGGCATCGACTTGAATTTCGGGTGCCCTGCGCCCACGGTCAACCGTCACCGCGGCGGGGCGGCACTCTTGAACGAGCCCGAGCTGTTGGGGCGAATCGTGGGCGCCGTCCGGGACGCCGTTCCCCCTTCGCTGACCGTGAGCGCAAAGATGCGGCTGGGGATCAATGATTCGGGCCTCGCCGTCGCCTGCGCCCAGGCACTCGAGGCCGGAGGTGCCCGGGAGCTCGTCGTCCACGCACGGACCAAGGCCGACGGCTACCGGCCTCCCGCGAAGTGGAGCTGCGTCGACCTCGTGCGTCGCAGTGTTTCGATCCCCGTCATTGGCAACGGCGACGTATTCACCGTCGATGACTTTCGGCGCCTGCGCGAGACCACGGGTTGCGAAGACGTGATGATCGGGCGCGGCGCGGTCGGTGACCCGTTCCTCGCCCAGCGGATCAAAGGTCTTCGCGACCCCGTTCCCAGTTCTGCGGACTGGGTCGAGCTGTTGCCGCTGCTGGCTACGTTCTGGCAGCTGGTGAAGGACAAGGCGCGCGTGAACCCGAAGTGTGCGGCCGGACGGCTGAAGATGTGGCTGAACCCGCTGCGGCGGACCTTCGTCGACGCCGAGCTCCTCTTTCAGTCGGTTCGCCTTCTCCATAGCCCGGAAGCGGTCGACCTGGTGCTGAACGGCAACAGCACATTTGCCTCAGCCGCGGCGTTCCGCCCCAGCTGAGCCGGCCCTTGCAGGGTGAGGGGGGCTGGCGCTGGGGTTGCACAATGGCTCGTGTCCATTGCACTGGTCCCCGGAAGCACCCTGCCGCATCACCTCGAAAAGCTCCGCGCGAAAATCGCTCACAACCTGCACCTCGGGTTGATGGGCTTTGCCAGGAAGAGCCTGCGCTTCGTGACCGCCACTGCACGCAGCCGGTACCTTTTCCGTGACGCCGCTCGACTTGGAGTCGGGGTACGGGTGATTGGCCTTGCACCCAAAGTTCAGGATCGCGGGGGAAAGTTCTTGATTGGCGACGACGTGATCTTCGACGCGAAGCTCACCCCCATCTTCGTGGAGCTCGAGCAAGATGCGGTCCTCGAAATCGGCAACGGGACCTACGTCAATGACGGCGTCTGGTTTGGCTGCACCGGGAAAATCACCATCGGAGAACGGGTGTTGATCGGTCCTGGCGTTCGGGTGTTCGACAACAGCTACCACGGCCTTTACCAGCGCCGGGTGATGCCCGCCCCTCAGCCGGTGACGATCGAAGACGACGCGTGGATCGCGACCAATAGCCTGATCCTCGCCGGCGTCACCATCGGGCGCGGAGCGATCGTCGGGGCCAACAGCGTGGTCTCCAAAGACGTCCCCGCGTACTGCATCGTTGTGGGAAACCCGGCGCGGCAGATCAGCACCCTCGACCCCGAGCTCTTCGAAGCGACGGTGAAGCAGACCGCCCGAAGAGCTGAGACTTAGCCCAGGGGTTCACTACCGCGGCAGGTTGCCGATGATCGCCTTCTTCATCTCGTGCGACTTCGAGAGCGCATCCATCGTCCGATCTTCGATCGTGCCGCCGTTCTGCTGACTCTTCAGGTCGCCCACCGAGGAAGACGGGGGCGCAGACGCGGCCGCGCTGCCGGTCTGCTTCTGGGCCGGCGCCGAAGTGCGTTCCCCTTTCGGATGCACCAACTGCTTGAGGACCGCGACCGCGCCCGGAGCGAAGGTGTCTTGGTGACGCCGCAATTGGGCCGTCACCCCCTTGCTCTCTGCGGCCGACACACCGCCGTGCCGCAGCGCCCGGGCAATCTTCTTCGCTTCTTTCGTGTCGACCTTTCCGTCGTTGTGGCGGGCAAGAGTGAACAGCGAGCGGGTCTGCTTGATGCGGGTCATGGGTTCCCGGGTTGTTGGGGGGGGAACTGACGGACTTCGCGAATTGCAGTGGCGGCGCCAGTTGTTTGGCCAGCAATTGCAGGCGCTTGAAGCAGTCGGCTGTGAACTGCTGTGAACAGCTGAAACCCTCCGGTTTCATTTCCGACCAACCCTCGAGCCCAGGTCCATTTCCGCGGCCGCTCGATTGCGCGAGCCGGCCGCAATCGGTGCTAACCGTCGCGCCTCATGAGCGACGAGCACGGGAAGGCCGATCGGCTGCGCTGGCTGCAGCAGGCGTACGAAGCGGCGAAGGTGAAGTCCCCAGAGCGGAAAGCGCAGTTCCTCACCTCGAGCGGCGTCGAGCGCCCCGTCATCGACGAACCGCCCAAGGCCCACGCCGAGCTCGGCTTTCCCGGCGAGTACCCTTTCACCCGCGGCGTGCAGTCGACGATGTTCCGATCGCGCTTCTGGACCATGCGCCAGTACGCCGGTTTCGGTTCGGCGAAGGACGCCAACCAGCGCTACCACTACCTGCTCGACAGTGGGCAGACCGGCCTGTCGGTCGCTTTCGATCTGCCTTCCCAGATGGGCTACGACGCCGACAGCCCACGCGCGGCGGGCGAAGTGGGAAAAGTCGGGGTCAGCATCGGCTCGGTGCGCGACATGAAGGTGCTGCTCGATCGCCTGCCTCTGGGCGAGGTGAGCACCTCGATGACGATCAACGCCACCGCTCCCATCTTGTTGTGCCTCTACGCGGCGGTCGGCGAGCAACAGGGAGTGGCGATGTCCGCCCTGCAGGGCACGGTGCAGAACGACATTCTCAAGGAATACATCGCGCGCGGAACGTACATCTACCCGCCCACGGCCTCGCTGCGGCTGATCACCAACTTGTTCGCTTTCTGCGCCAAGAAGGTCCCGAAGTGGAATCCGATCTCGATCAGCGGGTACCACATTCGGGAAGCGGGCTCGACCGCGGCCCAGGAAATTGCCTTCACCCTGGGTGACGGAATCGCCTACGTCGAAGCCGCGATCGCCGCAGGCCTCGAAGTGGATGCCTTCGCCGGGCGCCTGAGCTTCTTCTTCAACGTCCACAACGACTTCATGGAAGAGGTCGCAAAGTTCCGCGCCGCCCGCCGACTCTGGGCCCGAATCATGAAGGAACGGTTCAAGGCCAAAGACCCCCGCTCGATGATGCTGCGCTTTCACGCCCAGACCGCAGGCAGCACGCTCACCGCTCAGCAGCCGCTCAACAACGTGGTGCGCGTGTCACTGCAGGCGCTCGCGGCGGTCCTCGGAGGGTGCCAGTCGCTTCACACCAACTCCTGGGACGAAGCGTTGGCCCTGCCCAGTGAAGACGCCGCCCGGCTCGCGTTGCGGACCCAGCAGATCCTCGCGCATGAGACCGGCGTCGCCGACACCGTCGATGCTCTGGGCGGCTCGCACCACCTCGAGCGGCTCACCGACAGCCTCGAGAGTCTCGCCGAGGCGACCTTGAAGAAGATCGACGCGCTCGGTGGAATGGTGAAGGCGATCGAGCTCGGCTACCCCCAGCAGGAAATTCAGAGCGCCTCCTACGCGACCCAGCGCGCGCTCGAAGACGGAAGCAGCGTCGTCGTCGGAGTGAACAAGTTCCAGGTCAAAGAATCGCGCCCGTTGGGGTTGCTCAGCGTCGACGGGCAGGTCGAGGTCGAGCAGAAGGCCTGCCTCAAAGAGCTTCGCGCCACCCGCGCCAACGAGGCCGTCACCCAGGCGCTGGACGCGATCAAGCGCGGCGCCACTTCGCCCGACGAGAACTTGATTCCGCTGATCTACACCGCGGTGAAGGCCGAGGCGTCCCTGGGCGAAATTTCAGACGCGATGCGCTCGGTGTTCGGGGAACACCAGGAACGGGTCGTCCTCTAGCCGACGGTCTCAGCCCAGCCACTCAGGATGTTTGGCGGTCGAGTCGAAGTGATTGCTCGACTTGTACTTCTCGAACTTCCCGTCGGCGGCGGCCTTTTCGGTCTTCGCCAGCAGGTCCACCCGGTCTTCGGCCGACACGGCGGCGGCGATCAGAGCCCGGGAATCGGCTGCAGAATCGGCGCCTCGCGTTGAGGCTCGGGCTCTGGAGGAGGCGTGGGCGGAGGCGGCCCGATGTCCTGCGGCTGTTCCGGCTTTTTTTTTCCGGGCCGACCGAACATCAACCCCACCTTCAGCTGCCAGACCACCCCGCCAAAGCCCGCCCCCGCGACGGCAGCTGCTCCGCCGATCGAGCCGGTCCCCGCGACCGGTACGTTGATCGCAAACTCAGGAAGGATTTTGAAGATCTCACCAATCGCAAACTGGTAGCCGATCGTCCCTCCCACCCCGAACAGGTACACGGTCGCCGAGCCGGTGCTGTCGCTGATCGCAAAGATCATGTTGTTGAAGCGGGGTCCAAAGACGAGCTCGTTGGCGCGGAAGTGCTTGAAGCCGAACAACACCGGTATCGCGAGGTTGAAATAGCTGACCGACGTTGTGCCCCCGCTCGCGCTGGACCCCAGGAAGATTCCCCCCAGCGTCGGTGCGACCGCGACGGCCAACGTTTCAGAGTCGGGTGGGGTGAAGAGGAACTTGCTCTGAAGCTCCAACAAGGACCACCCGGTGCGCACCCCGATGTCGAACCGATCATTGACGCCATACCGGAACGCGACATCGAAGTGCGGCACGGGATCTTGCGCCGACCCTACTGCCGTCGCGCCCCGCGCCGGGTAGGCGGCATACAGCCCAGGCTCAGCCGAGATCTGAAAGTTGCCTTTTCCCAGCGTGCTGGCCGTCTGGACTGTACCCATCGAAAGGCACCCCATGGCGGCAGACAACAGCCCGGATACCAACACCAGCCGGGCGAATCGTCCGAGTTTCATCTTTGTCTGACCCTCCAGCAGAAACTGCGCGGTCATTGTGCCCGAGTTTTCCGCTAGCTTCGATTTCTCTGAAAAAGACGATGTCCGATCCCATCCAAATCTGGGTACGCAACGACAAGGGCCGAGTCTGGGGCCCCTTGATGCCCGCCACCCTCGAGCTCCTCTTCGATCAGTCCCTGATTCCGGGCCGAATTCAGCTCTCGATGAATGGCCGCGATTTCGCGTACCCCGGACGGTTGATCGAGGTGCGCGACTGCGTCCCCAAAGAGCTCTGGGGCGAACAAGGCCCCGACCCGGGGTTCGAAGCCGCACCCGCGATTCCGACGCCTCCCCCGATTCTCGTCCCCACTCTTGCGCCTCCTGTCGGGCCGGCCCGCTCGGCAGTGCCGATTGCGGGCCCGGGAACCTCGGCTTCCCAGGCACAGCCGCCCCGCTCGACAGCGGCCCCGGCTCCCGTCGCTCCCATCACCCTTCAAGGGTTGCAGCTTCCTGCGTCGGGAAACCTTCTCACCCACTCAGGTCTGCGCCTGTATTACCTGGCCGCCTCGAGCGATGCGAACGGCCTGCTCAGCTTGACCCTTTCGGATCGCACCGTGCAGATCCACTTCCGCAAGGGCAACCCCGAGTTCGTCGACTCGACTCACCCCGAAGATCTGCTTTCGACCTTCCTGGTGAAGAGCCAGCTGGCCAACTTCGACCAGCTGGGCAAAGCCGAAAAAGACAAGGCCCGCTTCGGAGGAGAACTGATCGGCGCCCTGTTCGGTTTAGGCATCCTCAACCCCGGGACCGCCTTCGTGCAGCTGAGCCTGCGCGCCACCTCGATTCTCGTCCGCGGTCTCTTTGCGGAACAAGGGACGTTCACCTGGGAGCTCAAAGACCTCGCTCCCCATAAGGCAATGCCGCTGGGAAACCGGTGGGCCCTCGTCTGCGAGCAGGGGCGAAAGTTGGCGGGACCCGAGCTTCGCCGGCGGCTCGAGGCGGCGCTCGATCTGCCGGTGATGAAGTCCGGCGGCCAGGTCGCCGTCGCCGACCTTCGGCTCACCCCTCAGGAAACGCGCGCGCTCTCGTATTTCGACGGGGTGCGATCGCTCAACCAGCTGTTGCACGACCTGCCCAACGAGGCCGACCACATTCTGCGCGTCGCCTTCCTGCTCAAAGAATTCGATTCGGTCGCGTTTGCTGCCGTGCGCGTGCGCGCTCCAGAGACTTCCGCGCCCCCGACGGCGAACGTCGCCGCCGCACCTCGCCTGCCCTCGCCCCCCGGCGCACCGCCGACCCTCGCCGCCGCTGCTCCAGCCCACCTCGCCGCTGCGCGCGCCCCTTCCCCCGTCTCGTCACCCCCGCCTTCGCTGGCCCCGGCCCCACCGCGCGCCGCAGCTCCGGCGGCCGTCCCGCGCGCTCCGGCTGCGAAGCTGGCTGCTGCGCCCGTCGCTCCCGTCGATCCTCTGGCTGAGATCGAGCAGCTCACCGCCCTGCTTCAGAAGATGAAGACCCAGAATTACTTCGACCTGCTCGGCCTGAAGGACAACGTCGATGCGGGCGCGGTCAAAGTCGCCTACTTCAAATCCGCCCGCCTCTACCACCCGGACACCGTGCCTCCCGGCGCGCCGCCTGCGCTCGCAAAACTGAAGGAAGAAATCTTCGGGCGGGTCGGCGAGGCCAATCGCACGCTGTCCGACGACAAGCTGCGCGCCGAATACGCCGAAGAAGTGAAGAGCGGCAACGCTGGCGAGAAAGTGGACATCGCGCAAATCCTCGCTGCCGAAGAGATGTTCTACAAAAGCACCATCCTCGTGAAGGCCAGGAAATTTCCCGAAGCGGTGAAGATGCTCGACGAGGCAATCGCTGCCGCTGACGAAGCCGAATATCGGGCTTGGCGGGGCTACGCGAAGTTCTTCACCTTCCCGGACAAAGCGTTGGGTCACGTCGAGGCGATGAAGGACATCAACGCGTGTCTGAAGCGCAACGACAAGATTGCGGCGGTCTGGTACTTCCAGGGACACATGGCGAAGCTGATGGGCGACATTCCGAACGCGAAAAAGAACTTCAATCGATGCGTTCAGCTCAACCCCGAGCACCTGGATGCCCAGCGCGAGCTGCGGCTGATGAAGTGAGGCCCCTTTGAGGAAGGCAGCGGTTGCGAAGGTCGACGTGAAAGAGCTGGTGTCCAAACAAGGTGCGCTCACTGGCCGTCAGCGGCGCCAGCTGCGCGCGCTCGGGCACCACCTCAAAGTGGTGGTGCAAATGGGCGCCCTGGGAATCACGGATCAAGTGGTCGCCGCGGTGGAAGCGGCGCTCAAAGACCACGAGCTCATCAAGGTGAAGATCGCCGAAGGCCCGGCCGACCGCCACGAGGCCTCGGCAGCACTCGCGCTCGCCGCCAACGCCCAGCTCGCCCAGCTGCTGGGCCGCACCGCCTTGTTGTTTCGGCAGCGCAAAGTGGGCTCGAAGATCAAGCTCAGCTGAACCTTGGGGTCACTCGCCGAAGGGTGAAACCCCCACGCTCAGCATCGCGGTGACCACCTGGTGGGCTGGCATTCCGCCCACGTTCGCCCCGATCCACCAGCGGCCCATCATCAACCGCACTCCTGCGTCGACGTTGAGGTACGGCTCGACCCGGAAAAACTGGGAGTTGAGCCCGTCTTCTCCGGCGTTGATCGCTGCGGCTCCGATTCCCAGTCCAACGCCCGCATTTGCCTGAAGCCGCCCGCTGGTATGGGCCCGGAACTCCGCCAACACCGCCCAGGTGTGGTGGTCCGAGCCGGGCAACGCGAACGTCATTGCCCGCACCGAAGGAGTGAAGTGCTCTGCGAAATCGACGCCGACTCTCGCCGAGAGCGTCGGCACAATCTTGCAAAGGCAGCGAGCAGAGGCGCCTCCCGCAACCTCCAGCTCGAGCCTGGGATCAGCCCAGGCGCCCGACGACGACACGACCAGCAACAGCATCAATCGCTTCATTCCCTATTGGATGCCGGGCCCTTGCAAACTGATCAACGAACCGCGTCTCCTGCGAGTTTTGCTGCTTCTTCGAGCGCATCCAGCATCCCCGGGCCGTAGTACTGCTTGCGCGATTCGCCGCCTGCTTGCGCCACCACGTCCGCAGGCTCGACGTAGCCCAGGTAGCCGTTGGCCACGGAAATCAAGCGGTCGGCCCCCGCGGCCGCCTCGAGTCGCGCGCCCGCTGGCTCTGACGCCTCGATGGGCGCCGAGAGCCACACCATCTTCCCCAGACGAATCGCGCCGACTTCCGCCTCGCGGGCTGCCTTCAGGCACACGAAGTTGCTGGCCGCCACCCAGCTGAAGGAAGGCACCAGCCGTGACGCGTCGGGGTGGGGCAGGGTGACGCGAGTCCGGGCGATCGCGAGCTCCAGCGGTTGAGCGACTTCGGTGGTGGGCGGCAGCTGCTGGTCGGCAGCTTGTGCAAACGTGGCGGGGGTCTTCTCGGCAGGCGCCGAGGCATTTCCACCCGCCCCCTGCAACACCAGCGCGACTCCCGCGTCGGCCGCAGCCCGCCGGGCGGCCAGGGCCCCGGGGTAGTCGGAATCGAGACCATCGAACTTCCGGGGCACCAGGGTGGGGTGGGCGCTCAACACCAGCCACTCGGCGATCGGCCCGGTCGCCGACGTGAGCGTCATTCGCGTGAAGCGTCGGTCACACCCCGCACCCGTTCGCGCCCGGCACAGCGCTGCGTCCGCCGTCCCCAGCTCGAGGCGCGCGGGTCCCACCGCCGCTTGCGCCTGGGCCAGCGCTTCGACCGCCGCCCGCACCAGCGCGTTCTTCGCCGACGCGTGGAAGAGCCCCGTACCGGCAAGCTGTGCGAGGGGACGATCGTCGTACCCCCCGAAGGAAGAGTGGGTGTGCGCCGCCACCACCCAGGCGTCTGCCATTCCCGATTGCGTTCGCACTTCGCTGACCACGTCTTCGGGAATCAGCAGCACATCCAGGCTGACCACCGCCGCTCGCACTTCGCCCACCTGCAACACCACCGCTCTGGCTTCGACGGCCCGGGTCATGCGCGACGAGGTCGGTCGAAGCGGTCCGTACCCTGCGACGGTCGCGGGCCACGGGGGGGTCAGAGCCACCCTTGCAGCTCCGGCGCGCAGGGGCCCGGTGGCGCGCGACGATGAGACGAGCTTCGCCGGACTCTGGATCCATCGGCCGCACCAGTCCCACGAGACGAGCGCGTACGCGCCGCCGATCGCGAGCAGCGCGGTCATTCCGAATGCCTGAAGTCGCCCGCGCCGCACGAAGCGCGGCAGCTTAGCCCCGACCCTTCTACGGGACGCAGGTCGCGGCTGCTGTTCCCGGCGACGGGCAATACGCCAGCGGAGGGGCCGGCCAGACGTACAGGAAGTTGAAGCACATCTCTTGAGACGTGGTTTCCCCCCACGGCGTCGTGCCCGTTGCGCCCACGGTGTTCCACCTGCAGCGGGTGGTCATCGTCTCACCGGGCTTGAATTGAAAGTTCGCCTTCTCGAGGTACTGGGCGTTGAAGCTGTAGTTGGGGCGATCAGTGACCACTGCGCTGCCGATGGTCGACTTCATCGCCGCTCCCTTCAAGTGCATGTGCGGCCAGACGGTGAACACGTTGAAGGTGGTGTTGGTGATGTTGGTGCACGTTCCAGCCGCTTCGGCTTTCGGGCAATTGGGCGGCAGGTTGAAGCTCGTCGGGCCTACGGCCAGCACGCCGCCTTCTTTCGCCCGCAGCTGATCGCTCAGGCACAGCTTGGCTCCCGACGAGTCCACCCCCGAAACGCCACTCGAGTTGTTGTAGTGAATCTGGATCACCATCTGATCGCCGTCGTTCAGCGGCATTCCTACGTCGACCGGCGGTTCCATCGGGCCTGCGCCCGGGGCCCAGGCGTAGAGCACCGACCAGTCGGCCTCGATGCCGCAGTTGGCCTTCATCGCCGGCGCGTTCTTCCCCAGATCTCGAAACAACACCATGTGATGCAGCACCCGCGCGTCGTCGATGATCTTGGTCGCCTTGATCACGTGCCGCTTTCCCGGCAACGACAGGGTCGTCGCGAAGCACTGGTAGAAGTCGGTCTGCGCCGGAATCGTGAACGCCGGAGCGACGATCTTCAGCTCAGTCGAGCCCGGCGGACAGTCGTCGCTGCCCCCGTCGATCATCGAGCCCGCATCCGTTCCGCCGTCGGGGGCGGTGCACGACCCCTGCAGCCCGCCTCCGGCCGACCAACTTTGAAACGCGGCGATCTCCGCGGCGGTGAGCCTCAAGTTCGGCGCCTGCGGCATCGGAGCCGTTTCGTCTGCAACCCGGGCGGCCATCCGCTGGAAGATCTTCTGGGTCGGAGCCGCGACGCTCTGCGCCTGGGTGTCCGCATACGTCACCAGCGGCATCGGGGCGCCGAACCGGGTGGGGTTGCTGTGACAGTCCAGGCAGCGTGCGTTGAGGACCGGTTGAATGTCGCAGGCGAAGCCTCCCCCATCACCGACGAAGCCACCGCCTGCACCTCCCGCACTTCCTCCGCCTCCGGAGCCCCCGCCCGTCGCCGAGCCCCCCGACCCTCCGTCAACGGGGCCGGTCAGCGAGCCACTGCAGGAACTGATTAGAACGAAAAAGACTGCCGACTGCGCGAGCCGAAACACCATGAACGAAAACCTTTCAAGAAGAAGTGGGCCCCACCCTAGGCGACCGTTCGCCCCGTGCGCGAGTCCAGGCACAGCGTCACCGGCCCGTCGTTGACCAACGACACCTTCATGTCCGCCGCGAACACCCCTTCCGCCACGAACAGTCCCGCCGTCCGCGAGCGCTCACAAAATTCCGTGTAGAGCCGCCTGGCGTTTTCGGGAGCCATCGCTTCCAGAAAGTTCGGCCGCCTTCCCTTGCGGGTGTCGGCAAAGAGGGTGAACTGGCTGACTGCCAGAATCGCTTTGCTGGTGTCGAGCACCGAGAGGTTCATCTTCTCTGCCTCGTCTTTGAAGATTCGCAGCAACGAAATTTTTTCGACCATCCACTCGACGTCTTGCCCTTCGTCTCCCGCGCCCACCCCGAGAAAGACCAGCAACCCGGGGCCGATTTTCCCGACCTCCTGACCTTCCACTTCCACCTTCGCTTCGAGCACCCGCTGCAACACTGCCCTCATCAGCGCCACACCAGCCGTTGCGCCGAAGGCTTCTGCATCGTCCGCGCGAGGATCAACAGGAAGCGAGGGTCATTGACCAGGTAGCGCCGCCACATTCGCCTGGGTTCGCGCGCCAACCGGTGCGCCCACTCGAGCCCAGAGTTCGACATCCACTTCGGCGCGCGCTTCGCTGTCCCCGCGATGAAGTCCAGGCCGGCGCCGATCCCGAGAGCGACTGCCGGGGCGTACTGCGCCGCGCAGCGATGCATCCAGATTTCCTGCTTCGGAGCCCCCAGCGCCACCAGCAATACGTCAGGCTTTGCTTCGCGGATTTTCTCGAGCGCTTCCGCGTTCTGGCGAGCGTCGGGGTCGACCGACACCTGGGGAGCGTCGCAGCCGACCACCTGCGTGCCGTACCTTTCAAAGATCGCCTGAGCCGCCTTCTGCGCCACCCCGGAAGCGGCGCCCATGAAATAGACCCGCCACTTCTTCTTCGCCGCCATTTCCATCAGCGGGAAAATCAGGTCCGAGCCCGAAATCTTGTCCGGCAACGGGTGGCCCAGTATCCAGCTGGCCCACAATAGGACTTTGCCGTCGACCAGGGACAACGAGGCGTCGCGGTAGGAATCCCGAAAAGCGACGTTGTCGTCCGCCAGCACCACGTGGTCGATGTTCGGCGTCACGACGTAGCCGCCCTTTTTCGCAGCAACGAGCCGCTCGATCGCCTCGAGCGCTGCCTCGAACGTGACTACGTCAATCGGAACTTCGCCCACCACCAGACGCTTTTGAAGAAGGGTCACGCGCGTTTAGTTACACGGCCACGTCGCGAAGAGCCATGCCGACCGCAGTCGAGAGTGGTATTTGGCCTTCCCCGTGAGCTTCTTCGTCGAGCAGCTGTCTTCGATCGAACTGCTCCGCGAGGAGTGGGAACGGCTCGACGCGACCACTTCGCCCCGGCTGCCCTTCACCGGACCCCTGTGGAACGCGCTGTGGTGGCATCACTTCCGAGAGGATCAGCCTTTCGTCAAAGACTCGCTGCGGCTGTTTGCGATTCGCGATCAGCAGCGAACTCTTCGCGGCGTGGCTCCGATGATGCTCACCGAACGGCCGGCGATCGGGCCGCTGCGCGCGCGAATGCTCCAATTTCTGGGCGCCGACCCGAACGTCACCGAGGTGCGAGGCGTGGTCTGTGCCCCGGCAGATCAACCCGCCGTCGTCGAAGCGCTGCTGCACCACCTCGAAGGCCGCTCGCACGAGTGGGACTGGTTGTTTGTCGGCGGCATCCGCCAGGCGAGCGATGCGTACCGGGTTCTCAACGAAAGGCAGGGAGTCAAATGGGGCCGAGAGGTGCCCGACTTTCTGTTGGCGATGCCGGGCGACTGGGAACTGTTCAAGGCGCCCCTCTCGCGCAACATCAAAGAGTCGCTTCGCAAGTGTTACAACTCGCTCAAGCGCGACCACCTCGATTTCAGCTTCAACGTCCTCACTTTGCCCGCGCAAATGGACAGTGCGCTCGATCACTTCCTGCGACTTCACTGTGCCCGCGCCGCCGCGACGGACACCATCATCCACAAGAATGTCTTCGAATCGGGGCCCGCCCGCGCGTTCTTGCGTGACTACCTCAAGCAGTCGGCCGCCGGCGGCAACGTCCGCGTCTTTCAACTCGAGCTCAGTGGAAAGATCGTCGCCACGCGCATCGGCTTCGTGCTCGGAGATTCGCTCTATCTTTATTTTTCTGGTTTTGATCCCGAGTGGGGCAAATACAGCGTGATGACCACCGCGGTCGCTGAGGCCCTCAAATGGGCCATCGCGAACAAATTCGCCACGGTCAACCTCTCACCGGGCGCGGACGTCTCGAAGACGCGCTGGGGCCCGACCGAGGTCATGCTTCGTGAGGCCGTGGTGCCCTCGCCGTCCTTCGCTGGTCCCTTGATTTACCGGGCGTACGTCGGCCTCAACAACGCCCGGCACCACGAAAAATCCCGGTTTGCCCGCGTGGTCGCTTTTGCGACCCGGCGTTCCTGAAACTTCGGTTCCGTTTCGGAAAGCAGCTGTCGTTCTGCTAGTCTATCGCCGTCACACAACATCCTACAGTCTGGGCGGATAATGCTGCAGTCCGTGGCCTGACGCTTGCGAACCCACTCTTCATGAACTCACTGTTGGGCACTCTCGCACCGGGCATCACCGCCAAGCTCAATCTGGTGGCAGATCTCGCGTGGCTGTTCGCTTCAGTCATGCTCGCAACTCTCTGGTCGGGCCGGAATGTCGAAGGCGTCGAGCTGATCTGGTTCGCGGTGGCCGCCACTGCCACCTGGCTCATCACCAGCACCGCCGTCCGCCACTACGACCCGGCCTCTGATCGCGAAGTGATGGACGACGTGGCGCTGGTCAGCATCCTCGTGCTCGCGGTCTGCACCGTGCTGGCGTTGGTCAGTCTGATGGGGCCCGAGGCCTCGTCCTTGCCCCGCGTTCCTCAGTTTCTGGTCACGCTCTGGCCCGTCGCCCTGCTGCTTCGGATCCTCATCTTCCGGCAGCTGTCTGAACGAGAAGGTCCGCTCGATGAAGTGCTGATCATCGGTACCGGGCCGATGGGCCGAATCACCGCGGAAGATTTGATGAAGCGCGGTCGGCGCAAGGTGGTCGGTTTTCTTCGCTTCGAAGACGAGCAGCGTCCGGACAACCTCCGCGCCCCCTTTCTCGGCGTGGCTTCCGATCTCGAGACCATCTTGCGGTCGGTGCCGGTCAGCGAGGTCTACGTCGCCGGCAGCAACCTCAAGTACCCCGAGCCGATGCAGCGGGCGATCAAGACCTGCGAAAAGTTCGGAATTCCTTTCGCTCTGCCCGCCTACAGCTTCCGGCTCGATCGGGCCCGTCCCGTCGCCAGCAAGGCGATCGTCGATGGCTACCTGCACTATGTGTCGGTCGACGTGAAGCCCAGCCAGATGGCACTCAAGCGGCTGTTCGACATCGTCTCGTCGGCCTGCGCTCTGTGGGTCCTGCTGCCGATGTTCGGAATCGTCGCGCTGATCATCAAGGCCAGCTCGCGCGGTCCGGTGTTCTTCAAGCAGCAGCGCGTGGGGATCCACGGCAAGCCGTTCAACATGCTCAAGTTCCGCTCGATGGTGACGAACGCCGAAGAGCTCAAGGCCACGCTCGAGAAGATGAACGAGATGAGCGGCCCGGTCTTCAAGATGAAGAACGACCCCCGCGTCACTGCGATCGGCCGCTTCATCCGCCGCTATTCCATCGACGAGCTGCCTCAGTTGATCAACGTGCTGCGCGGCGACATGAGCATCGTCGGCCCCCGCCCGCCCGTTCCTCCTGAGGTCGCCAAGTACGAAGCCTGGCAGCGCCGACGCCTGTCCGTTCGTCCCGGTCTGACCTGCATCTGGCAGGTCTCGGGTCGAAACCAGATTTCGTTCGAACAGTGGATGTATCTCGACATGCAGTACATCGATCACTGGTCGCTGAAGAACGACATCAACCTGATCCTGAAGACCGTTCCCGTGGTCCTTACCGGCCGTGGCGCGAGCTAGAACCACGCGCTTGTGAACGCGGCCGTCAAACCTTCCAACGACGTTCTGATCGCCGTGCGCAACCTGGCCAAGCTGGGGGGCTCGCTCGGAATGACGTTGGCGATTGGCTTCATCATCCGCCCCCTGCTGCGGCGGTGGCTGGGCCCCGACGCGTTCGGCCCGCTCGACACCGCCGATGGCTTCACCGCCACGTTCTTCATCGTCCTCACCCTCGGGGTCGACGGCTACATCCGCAAAGAGATCCCCCTTCGGCCGGGTCACACCAACGACTTCTTCGCTTCCATCTTCCTGCTCCGGCTCGCGCTGTCGATTCCGATCTTCCTCGCGATGCAGGGAGTGATGATTTTTTTTCACTGGCCCCGCGAAGTGCAGGTACTCGTCTGGTTTCTGGGCCTGACGCAGTTTGTGCAGATGATGAACCTGAGCTTTGCGGCGCTGCTTCAGGCGCACACCACCGTCGACGGCCTGTCGGTCATCAACGTCTGCTCCAAGGTGGCGTGGGGCCTTGCCAGTCTTCTCGGCGTCTACCTGGGCTACGGAATCAACGCGGTGGCACTGGCTTTGCTGCTGTCCGAGACCGTGAAGGCAATCGTCTGTCTGGCGCTGTGCCAGAAGCACTTCCACCTTTCATTCGCTTCCTTCGGGTGGGGGCCGGCGAAGGTCATCGTTCTGGCGACGTTGCCGTTCTACCTGAACACCGTTTTCCACACCGTCTACAACAAGCTCGACGTCGTGCTCCTTCGGCAGATCACCGAAGGCCGCCTGGGGGTCCTTGCCGCCAATCAGGAAACCGGTTGGTACGGAGCGGCCGCAGGTCTCGGCGGCCTCTCGATGCTCCTCGTCCCTCTGCTCAGTGGGGTGATGATGCCGCTGCTCGCGCGCGCCAAGGGCTCTGACCCGCTCGAGTACAGCCGGTTGATCAAGCGTTCCCTCGAGCTCGTCCTGACCGTTGCGATTCCCATTTCGCTCGCGCTTGGCATCGGGGCCGACGTGCTGATCTCAGTGATGATTGGCGACGCCTATGCCCCGGCGACGCTCGCGCTGCGCCTGCTCTCACCGGTCTACCTCTTCATCTACGTCAGCATCATCAGCGCCGTCGTGCTCCAGCTCGAAGAGCGCGCCTGGACCCTGGCGATCATGTCCCTGGTCGGGCTGGGGGTGAACCTGGTCGCCAACCTGGTGTTGATCGGCCCCGCCATCGATCGCTACGGAGCCTCTTTCGGCGGGGGGGCCTGCGCCCTGGTGCAGATCCTCACTGAGGCCGGGGTCGCGATCACGATGGTCGCGATGATGGGCCGCCGCAGCCTCGATGGACGCACGGTGAAGATGTTGCTCAAGACCGGCGTGGTTTGCCTGGCCGTCATCGCCCTCGACCGGACCTTGCGCCAGCGCGTGCCGCAGCTGCCCGGTCTTCTGCGCATGGTTCTCAACGGTCTGGCCTATTTTTCCGGGGTCGTCGTCACCGGCGCCGTCAGCCCTCGAGAGATGATCGCCTTCGCCAAACAGGCCTTTCGTCGAAAAAGGCACGAACCCGCCGTTCTCTAAAGTACTTTGGACTACGACCATGAAGACCACTCGACTCTGGATGTTGCTGCCCCTGGCGCTGACCGCGTGCCGACATGACCCTGGCGTCTTCGTCGGGGCCGATGAATACGTCGCACCCACCGTCAATGAAGGCGAGTACGTCATTCGACCCGGCGACGTGCTCAACGTGCGTGTCTTTCAACAAGACAACATGTCTGCCCGCACCCGGGTTCGAAACGACGGCAAGATTTCGTTGCCCTTCCTCAACGACGTGACCGCCGCCGGCTTCACGCCCGTGGTGCTCGGCGCGCAGCTTCAGACGCGGCTGAAGGACTTCATCAACAACCCGGTCGTCACCGTTTCACTGGAAGAAGTGCGGCAGCTGTCAATCTCGGTGCTCGGCGAAGTTCCCCGGCCGGGCATCTACCCGCTCGAGGTCGGCGCCGGAGTCCTGCAGGCGCTCGCGGCAGCCGGCGGCTTCACCAACTTCGCCTACCGCGACGTCTTCGTGATGCGAATGATGCCCTTCGGCGAAAAGCCGCTTCGCATCCGGTTCGACTACGAGAAGCTCGCCCGCGCCGAGGGCAAGGCCAGCACCTTCATGCTTCGCAGCGGCGACACCCTGCTGGTCGAGTGAGCCTTCGCCATGGGCCCGCTGGTGCTGATGCCGCTCTTGCTCGTCGCCCAGACCCATTCCCAATGGGAAGCGTCCCTGCGCACCGAGGTCCGAGCCCGCACCGCCACCCCTCAGGACAACGGCCCTGCCGCCGCCGGCGATGCCGAGCTGCGACCGCACCTGTCCGGCTCGGTCTTCAACGGTCCCTGGACCTTGAGTGCCAGCTACAGCCCCACCTTCCGCACCCGCGAGCCCTACGTCACCCAGCGGGCCGGCCGACCGCTGGGAGATCATTCTCACGTCGCCCAGGTCGAAGGGGTCTGGGCGAAGGAAGGGTCGGCCCGCCTTTCCGTGGGCGAATTCTTCAACTACGGCACTCTGGACCTCTCGACGCTCAATCGCGAAGCCGCGGGCGTGCCCGGGCAGCCCCCACCGCCTCTGCCGATTCAGCCCGTTCGCTCGGGCCTGGGGTTGATTCAAGAGCTCACCACCGACACCAGCGCCGGCATCGACTGGTTCCTCAGCCAGCGGCTGACCCTCACCACCACCGCGGGCTTCACCTACGGGGGGGGCGCCGATGCTGCTTCCCGCCGCAACCTTCCTCTGCAATCTGCGTATCGGGCCGGAGCCAAGCTCGGCTGGCTGGCCACGAAGCGCGATGTCATCGGCTTCAACCTCACCGGTCAGTACATCCGGTTCTTCCAGGTGCCCGCCTACGATGTGGTGCCCTTCAACCCCGGCGCGCGGATCGTGATTGTCGAGCTGGCAGGAACCTACGCCCGCCTGCTCGCCGCCGAGACCCGCATGGATCTCATTGTAGGTATCACCGGCTCATTCGGCCAGCTGCCGAACACCACAGTGCCGGGTACCTTCCGAAACGTCAGCGGCTACGGGCCTCTGCTGGCGGCCGGACTCTCTCACCGCGAACACTTCAGAGCGCAGCAGCTCGATTTCCGACTCAATGGGCAGTTGGGGCCCTTTGTCGATCGCTTCGCGGGCACCGTCTACCAACGCGTCGAAGGCGGAGGCAGCCTCAGCTGGACCAACGTCCACCATGTGTCTGCGGGCTTGAGCGCCGGGGTGGCCCGATCTCTGCCGACCGGACTCGAAGCCGCCCTCACCACCGTCTATGCCGAGGCCGCCGCCGGCTACCAGGGTGACCCCTGGTGGCGCGTGGATTTGGTGGGACGGTTGTCGGTCGTGCACCAGAGAGGCGCCGCGGTGCCGTTGCCTTCTGCGCCTGAAGCCCAGTGGGTGGTAGGACTCTCTCTCACTCTCATTGCCGCAAGCGAACAACCGCGAACAATCTCAGCTCAAGCAGAATAAAGAGGTTCTTAAAAGATCATGGCATCGAGAGTCACCCTCACTCCGAAGTCCGCGCTCCTCGTCGAGGATGATCCGCCGCTGCGCAAGCTCGTCGCCGGCTACCTGAAGCTGCTGAACTTTTCGGTCATCGAAGCCGCGGACGGGAAGAAGGCGATGACCGCCCTGGGCGAACAGCGCTACGACCTGATCTGTCTCGATTTGATGCTCCCCGAGTCCTCGGGGTACGACGTGCTCGAGTTCATCCGCAAACAGGGGCTGGCAAGAGTCCCGGTGCTGATGATGAGCGCACGCTCCCTTCCTGAAGATCGCGCCCAGGCCGAAGAGCTCGGAGCGACGCTGTATCTGATCAAACCGTTCACCCGATCGGATTTCACCAAAGCGGTCAATGCCGTGTTGGAGGAGAAATGAAAGTCGCCACCCCCGCACCCGAGATGCCATCGCCAGAGCTGCAGCGGCTGTGGTTTGCCACCTTGAAGAAAGACTGGAGCTCGCTGGTGGTGTTGCCCGCCCACCCCGGTGGAGCCGCAACCCACGTCGCCCGTGCCCTGGCCCAGGTCGCGGCCGTCCACAAAGATTGTCCCATCAAGCTCATCTCGGGCGAGGGCGCGGATCTGCAGAATGCCTCGCGGTTGATCATCGACATGACTACCCACGTCGCCTCAGGGGGCCTGGTCATCGTGGTGCTCGAGTCGGTCGTCAGCAACCCCGCGGGAATCCCGGTCGCCCTGGCTGCCGACGCGGCGTTGTTGTGCATTCAGCTGGGCGAAACGGACTTCGAGTCTGCCGAGCGCACCGTCGAGCTGTTGGGCGAATCGCGGTTCGTCGGTGCGGTCACCCTCGATCTGAAAGCCTGAGAGTTCACCGCGCCCCAAGCGGAGTGCTGGGGCGGGGCTGCTTCGGCTCGGGGCGCGCCCGCTGGCTGGACTCCCCGGGCTTTTTCCCGCGCAAAGAGCCGAAAGTCGTCGCGTAGACCTGGGTGAACTCGGCCCCGATGAAGAGCACCATCGCTGAGTAGTAGACCCAGACCAGCAGCACCGCAAAAGACCCCGCTGCACCGTAGCTCGAGGCCACCGAGCTCTTCCCGATGTACAGACCAATCAGGAACTTGCCGATGTTGAAGAGCACCGCCGTCACTGCGGCGCCCAGCCAGACATCGCGCCAGGCAATTTTGATATCCGGCAACACTTTGTAGATCATCGCGAACAGCATCGTCACCACCCCGAACGAGACGAGGAAGTTGGCCGTCTGCCACACCCGCTCGAACTGACCGCTGTGCAGCCAGGCGCCGAGCGCTGAAATGCCCGCGCTGACTACCAGCGACGTGAGCAGCAAGAAGCCCACCCCAAGCACCATTCCGAACGAGAGAATCCGGGTGCGCAGGAAGGCCACGACGCCATTGGTTTTCTTCGGCTCTACTCCCCAGATGTGGTTGAGCGCGGTCTGCAGCGCAGCAAACACCCCGGTTGCCCCAAAGGTCAGGATCACGATTCCGATCAAACTCGCCACCAGCCCCGCGCCCGGCTTGGCGGCGCTGGCCATCATGTCTTCGATGACCTTGGCTCCCGATTCCCCGACCAGGCCTTGAATCTGATGCTGAATTTCACCCCGGGCCGCCTCGGCTCCAAAGATGCTGCCCGCCACCGCGACCGCGATGATCAGCGTCGGAGCGATTGAAAAAATCGTGTAGTAGGCGAGGCTCGCAGCGTGGGTCGGCACGTCATCGTCGATCCAGTCGGTGAAGGTCTGTTTCACCACCGTCCACAGATTCGTCGCAGTCCTGCTCAGCATTCGTTGCATGTTCGTCGGCACCCCGTGGGCTCACGGGTCTTCACATCTCGTGCCTTTTCTCTTGCGGGGAAGCGCGCAAAGGCAGCGAGAAACCCTGCGTCGTTCTTTCTCACCGTGACGAAATGTCCCAACTGCCCGGTGGCACGGACGCTGCCGATGAATTGTCGAACGAAGCACTTTTCATATGTAGAAATCGTCATGAGCCTGATCGCTTTCCTCGTCATTGGCCTGGTCGCAGGCCTGATCGCCCGGGCCGTGATGCCGGGCAATCAATCGATGGGCTTCCTTGCCACCACGGCTCTGGGCGTCGCCGGATCATTCGTGGGCGGAATGCTGGGGTCTTTGTTGAATTCCAACGGCAACTACCTGGCCATCGGCCCATCTGGTTGATCTTTTCAATCATCGGGGGATGGCAGTCCTGGCCCTGGTCGGTTTCGCTGGGGGCCGACGAATCGTCTGATTGCCCCGCTGCCGCGGAGCAGTGAAAACCGGTGCCGGTGCCCGACCGTCATGTGTCCGGCACCGGCACTTTTGTTTTGATTGTTCGGCCCGTAAAACACTGCGAATTCAGGCGGATGGCTCGGCCTTAACAGTTCTTCAGGCCACTGATCGCGGGCCCTTCACAAACGCTTCCTAACTTCTGTTCACGCAACGGGCGCCAGAGCGGTGCCGGCGAAGCAGACGGAGGCAGTCATGTTTGGTTTTCTGATCGGAACGGTTTCTCTCATTGGCTTGATCAAGGTGGTTCGGCACGGCCGCGGCTGGGGCGCGCACGGGTCGCGAGGTGGACCCCGGCGGTGGATGCTGCGCCGTCTCTTCGAACGGCTCGACACCACCCCCGGTCAGGAAAAGGTGATTCTCGAAGCAGTCGAGCAGCTCGAGCAAAATGGGCGTGCAGCGAAGGAGGCGTTCTTCGGGGGCAGGGTCGACATCGGCCGTGCCATGCGCGGAGAGCATTTCGACACCACCGCAGTGAATGAGGCGTTCGAGAAGCAGCAAGCCGCCGTCGACGCGTTCAAGAAGACCGTGCTCGAGAACATGCAGAAGATTCACGAAGCGCTCACCCCCGAGCAGCGCCAGGCCGCCGGGAACTTGATTGAAAATGGGCCGCGCGCGCTCCACGGCGGCGGCTGCGGTCACGGTCACCGTCATGGCTTCGGTGGCGGTCGCCGCGGGCCCAGCGGGTACGAGCGCGGGTCCCAGTCTGCAGCTGTGAATCTCTAAAGAAGTCCTACCCTTCAACCCAAGGAAAAGAACGTCATGCGCAAAGGATTAATCGTGCTGTTGAGTCTGGGAGTCGTGGTGGGTTTCGGCTCCGGCATTGCTCGCCTCGCCCACCACGGCGGGGGCTGCCAGGATCGCTGGGACAATCGCTACGACGGGCCCCGCGATGGATATGGCCGGTATGATCGATACGATCGTTACCCGGCTCCGCTTTCAGCCCCGGCACTCGCGGCCGTCGCTCCGGCCACCCCCGCCGCGCCGGTCTACATCGTGATTCCAGCCGCGCCCGCCCAGGCTCCGATCGTGGTGAACAATGC
>JAYVCD010000163.1:0-9542 GCA_043750125.1 Archangiaceae bacterium
AGGCCGGTAAGCTGCTGACCCCCCCGCCGATTCCGCCGCCGGCCGAACCGCCCGCGCCGCCGCCCGCCGAACCGCCTGCGCCTCCCGACCCACCCGCGCCGCCAGAGCCACCGCCAGAGCCGCCGTCGGGAACCGCCATCACCCGGATGTCAGCGCACGAGTAGTACCGCGAGGCGGCGGCCGGAGTGGCGGGAGGACAGACGCCGCCATCGTAGTTGGGGATCATGTACTGAATCAGCTGGAGCGTGCAGTTCGCGCACTGCATCCCGGTGGGAAGCTTCGCATTGGCGGTGTACGGGCGGGGCAGCGCGCCCACGGAGGAATGAACGACCGTCTTCAGAATGACGAAGTTGGTGTCGTTCATTTGAGACAGCGCGAGGCTGAAGCAGCCCGCGTGGTTCACGGTCTCTTCGTACTGCACCGCCACCGTCTGGCCCGGAAGGTAGAGGGTATTGAGCGCGGTCCGGGGGACGAGGCCGCACGGGCCGTTGGGGTCCTTGAGCAGATCGCTGTTGTTGCGCGGCGCCGGTGAAATCAGGCGCGAATGCGCGAAGACGGAGCTGGTTACCAGCAACAACGAAAGGCTGATCAATCGGACCATGCCCACACTGTACCGAGTCCAAAAGGCGGGCGCGCCTGAGCACAGCAGTTCACAGCTCGAAGACCAGCCGCCCGAGGAAGCCAAGATCGCGCAACGCATAGAGGCGTTCGGGTGCCTCGGCCAGGGGGACGCGCACCGGGGTCGAGCTGAGCGTTCCCGAGCGCACCCACTCGAGCACCTCGAGCAGCTCGGAACGGTTGCCGAGGAAGCTGCCGCGAATGCAGATGCCGCGGGTGACGAGATCAAACAGAGGAAGGTCCAGTCGGGTCGAAGGGCCGCCGCCCAACAACACCAGGTTTCCGGACGGGAGCAGCGCGCGGTGCGCCAGGGCAATCGCCTGGGTGGAAGGAGTACAGACCAGCGCAGCGTGCACCGAGTGCTTGAGACTGGGGGCGTCGTTGGGGTGAAGCGCGCGCTCGGCTCCGAGTTGAAGAGCGAGCGCGCGGCGATCTGCTTCCGGCTCGACGGCGATGACCCGGGCTCCCCGCATGCGGGCAATCTGAATCGCGGGGCCCCCGACGCCGCCGATGCCGAAGATCGCGACGGTCTGCCCGTTGCCGATCGCCGCGGCCTGCAAGCCTCCCAGCGCGCTCCACCCCGAAGTCAGCACCGCGCTCAGGTGGCCGGCGTCGAAGCTGCCGTCGATGGGCAGCAGGTGTTGGCTCAGAAAATTTCCCGCGGTGGTCAGCGCTCCATCGCGGGCAAAGCCGTGCAGTTGGATCCGCGCGCAGTACTGCTCGAGGCCTCGCTCGCACAGCGCGCAGGCGCCACAGGTCGAGGCGAGCGGAGTGAGGGCGACGCGCTGGCCCAATGGGAGGCCGACTCCTTCGCCGCACGCGACGACGCGGCCGACGGCTTCCCCGCCCAGGACCACCGGAACCCGCGGCAGGCCGTCGAGCATCGCTACATCCCAGTCGGCCAGCCCGAGCGCGCAGGCTTCGAGCCGCAGCGTGACTTCACCGCGAGGCGGAGGGGGAAGGGTGCGGGTGATGAGCTTCAACGGCTCTTTCGCAGCGACCAGCGCCGCGGCCAATGAGGCCGTCATCGCGTCTTCTTCGGAACGTCCAGCGGGTGCGCCTGCCGCCAGGCGGCTTCAATCTGCATCGAGAGGTTGGACTGCGAACCCTCGCTGCGCCCGTCGAGCTTGTTGAACCAGGGCCGGGTCAAGAACAGCTCGAGCGGCCGCCAGCCTTTTTCGAAGTCGTGCGACGGCTCTTCGGACTCCGCGCCGCCCGAGACGGACAGCTGCGCTCCGAACTTTTCGTCCGCCTCGGCCGCCACGAGCGCGTCCTGGACCACCTTCGACAACGAGGCGTTTTCGCGCTCGGCCGATTGACGAATTTCGAACAGGGTCGCGACGGGAAGGTGAACTTCGCTCAACACCAGGTTCTCTCCGACATCGCGCGGAAAACCGGAAGCGGCCACCTCGAGCAGGCCCAGGGGACGCTCCAGAAAGTCGCGACCCGGAAGCCCCAGCGCCCGCGTCAGCTCGGACAGCGGCCAGTGGGGCCACTTTTTGCCTGAGAGCTCGGCGCGGCTGATCTGCTTTTGCGTCCATTGGACGAAGAAGCGGTCGTCTCGAAAGGCGAGCTGCTTTTCGGTGACGAGCCGGCCCGCCTCGTAGTGCCAATAGCCCTCGGCCTCGAGCGCGCTGTTCCGTAGACCCGGGTAGAAGTAGGCGTACGCCGCGGTCGCGCCTGCAATGGCAGAGCAGGCGGCCGCGAGCCCCTTGAGCCGACTCAACGTCAGCGCACCCGGGCCGACGACGTAGACGATGGCCAGCGAGCTGGCCTGGGTTTTGAGAAAGCCGATGCGCAGGGCCCCGGACAGTTGCTGTTGTTCCGCCACCGCATCGAGCCGGGCCTGCGCGTCGGTCTTCGAGATTCCGAGGAAGCGGACCAGCACCCCGACCGCATCTTTCGACACGTTGGGCTCGAGGGGCCGGGATGCAAACGAAGGCAGCGCGGCCAGCACCAGCCAGAGCAGGGTGGGGCGCACCGTCAGCGCTCGGCGCTCTGACCGGCGGCGGGGCGTCGGGCGGTGATTTTGCGAGAGAAGGCCTGGTCCACCTTCGAGAGCCATTCGCGAAACGCGGGGTAGTCCCTGGCCGAGACGCGGGCGGTCGACATCTTCATCTCGCCATCGCAGGTGAGCAAACCGGCCGGAGTGGTGCAGAAGATTTTCAGCTGTCCAAACGGCGAGCCGAGGACGACTTCTCCCGGAAGCTCGTCGGCGACGTAGCCAACCGGCATCAGGTAGGTGAAGTGGAACGAGTTGACCCACGGGCCGGAGAAGACGGCGTCGGATTTTCGATCGGCCAGGGGCGCGAGCACCTGGGTGTACGCGCGGCCGGCGCCGAACGGGAAGAAGCGCAGCGCGGACGGCACGGCTTCGGCGTAGCGCGGAGTCGACATCGCGAAGTCCAGCCGCACCGGCTCTTCGAGCTTCATCGGATCCGTCATCGTCACTTCTGAGACCTTCAAGGCTGGAAAGGACTGGGCCCACGCCTGTTCGAAGACGCTCTTGCGGGTGGCGGCGGCCTGGTACGAGCGGCGGTACTCGGGCGCTCCCTGGCCGGTGACCGTCAGCGAGCCTTTGGCCTCTGCGCTTCCGTCGGCGGTGAGGGTGACGGCGAACGTCATCGAGACCGGGTTGGCCTCGGCCGAGCTCTCGGGGGTGGTGAGGAACGTGCTCGGGCCGTCGGGCTCGACGATCAACACGTTGGCGACGTGGTCCGCGCTGGGCAGCTCGCGGCTGCCATGGAACTCGGCGGTGCCATCGAGGAAGAGCTTGAACTTCGGGACGTAGACGATCGCGTGGTTGAACGCGGACAGCGACGCGGGCTCGGGGTCCAGCTGCCCCAGCGAGCGCATCCGCAGCAGCACCAGGCGCGCATCGATGCCCCCGACCTTGAGCATCGCGGTCATCAACGACGCCTTGTCCTTGCAGTCGCCGAAGCGCCGCGAGAGCACCCGGTCGACCCGGTACGGCTTGTAGCCGTGGATCCCGAACTCGAGCGCGACGTAGCGGGTGTTGGTGACGACAAACCCGTAGATCGCCCGCAGCACCTTCTGCTCGTCTTTCCGGTCGATGCCCTTGAGCACTTCATCGACGGTCTTCTTCAGCTCTTCGTTGGGCACCAACTGCTCGCGCACCAGGCCCCAGTAGTAGCGGCCGACCTGTTCCCAGGTTTTGTAGGTCGACACGTGAAGCATGGTCGCCACTTCCGCCCAGCCCGGCATCGAAGGCTCGGGCACCACCCGCGGAACGTTTTGCGATTCGAAGCGATAGACGCCCCGGCCTTCGAGCTCTTCTTGCTTCACGCTCACCCACTTCGGCAGCGTGCCCTTGTTCCAGTACAGCGGGCGGGCCTTGGGAATCTCGACCACGTACCGGTAGCGCCGCTTCGGGTAGCTGGACTGCACCGACTCGGTGTCGCCCCAGTAATCGGACAGCAGGTTGTCGACCGCGGTGTCGTCGAGCCGCCACTGCACCTCGAGCACATCGCCCGGCGCGAGCCCGGGGAACGAGAGGATGCGGGCTCGGGCGTCGTAGTACATCCCCGTCCACGGCTCGTTGATGTTGTGATCGCTGTCCGAATAGCTGTCGACGATGCTCCCGTCGCTCTTGGTGATGCGCGCCTTCAGCACCCGGACTTCCTGGCGGTCCGGAGACCAGGTGATCGGCAGCTGGCGAAACGCTTCCACCCCCCGCTGGGTGAACGTCTTCACCACCAACTGGTGAAAGCGCGACGAGATGCCCGACGACTGCACCCGCACCGCGGTCACATCGGCGAGGTAGACGGCATCTTCGGTCGACGCGCCCAGCGCCCTGGCTTCGTCGGCCCACGGCATCGCCCACCGCGTGCCCTGGCTGGCGTCTTCGCCCTTCATCGTCCGCATCACTTCTTTCAACGCCAGGTTGTTCGGCTTCAGCACCAGCGCGCGGGTGAACGCGGCGAGCGCATCCTCGCGCTTCTGCAGGTGGAGCAGGGCGCGACCTTCCCGCTCGTGCACCTCGGGCTCGTCGGGGGCGTAGGCGCGGCAATCGGCGAACACCGCGACCGCTTCGTCGGTGCGCAAAGTGGTGCCGAGCAGCTCGCCCAGCCGCATTCGCGAGCTGAGGTCATAGGGGTCCATCGTCAGCACCCGCTTGAGCTGGTCGATCGCTTCATCGGTGCGACCGAGGTCTGCGAGCAAAGACGAGAGCAGACGCCGGGTGTTGAGATCATCGAAGCGCAGCGCGAGCGTCATGCGCGCGCGGGCCTGCGACTCTTCGAAACGGTCCAGCCGGCGCGAGCTCGCCACCGCTTCCCGCGCAACCTGGGGCAGCAGCGGAAACTTCGCGAACGCTTCCTCGGTGGCGAGGTGGGCCTGGGCGCGATCGTGCAGGTCCTCCAGCGCCCGAAAGCGGGAGACGAGGGCCGCTCCGAAGCGGGGGAAGTCTTTGAGCAGCTTGTCGAGAATCGTCAGCGCGAGGTCCGGGTGCTCGTGCTGCAGCTCGTGCTGGGCCAGCTGAAGTCGGGTCCAGGCGGACGAAGGGTCGAGCGCGAAAGCCCGTTGAAGGTGGTTGCGCCGCAGGTTGAGGTCCTCGAGCTGGAGCGCGGCGGCGATGCTGTGAAGCTCGGCCACGTCGGGTGCTTTGATCTTCGGTTTGGGCAGGGCCAGCTGCTTCTCGCCAAGCAGCGCGGCCGTGTCGGCTTCATTCGCGGGCAGGTGCTCTCGCTCTTCGTAGGCCCGGGTCCACGTCAGCACCGTCGCGTAATCGGCGCGCAGCAGAGCATCGTCCGGTTGAAGCTTCACCAGCCGGGCCAGCGCGTCGGTCAGCGTCGGCAACACCACCGGCGCGGGAGCCGAGCCCTTCTCCGGAGGAGGCACCCCTTCGGGCAGCACCACCTTCGCGCTCCCGGCCGAAGACGACGGGCGTTCCTGGCGCAGGTAGAAGCCCAGCTGCCCGGTGTCGTGGCACAGCTTCACCAGCACCCGGTTGGTGCCCTTGCGCAGCCGGACCTGGACCCGCGATTGGTCCACCCGCGACTGGTTGTACCGGTTGCTGGTGAGGACCTTCGTTCCATTGACGAAGAGCCGAAACGCGCCCGAGGTCCCGAGGGAAAGGTCCACGGTGGTCTCTTTGTCCGTCTGCAGAAACGTCAGCGCGTAGGCGACCACTTCGGTCACCGGGCGGACCGCGAGTGAGAGGTCGACGAAGCCGTCGTTGGTGTGGCCGGGCAGCTTCTTCCAGCCGATCTCGCGGCCCTTCGCGGGGTAGGAGGCCTTCAGGTCCAGCGCAGACTCGGGCCCGTAGTCGACATCGCAGCCGCTCTTCCCCTCGTTGTCGAACCCGCCTACGACCCAGTAATCCTGGATGAAGCCCAGCGGCTCGAGGATCTCGATCGCTTTGGTGGTGCGACCCCGGGCCCGCTCTACGTCGGCGTAGAACAGCCGGGCCAGCATTCGCACGTGGGGGTCGGTGCTGCGGCGCGAGAGCAGAATCGAGTACGGCGCGGCGAGCAGGTTGAGGTCATCGACTTCGTCGAGCATCGCGTGCAGCCGAATCAGTGGCGCGGCTCCGCGCGGGCTGGCGTGCTGAATGAGGACTGTCTTGGCGAGCTTTTCGGCGCGGTCGGTGGAAGGGGAATCGAGGCGACCGGTGGCGAGCAGGGCAACAGTGGCGAGCAGGTTAAGCATCTGGGTGAGGTATCTAGCGCCGGTGACGCGATGACGAACAGCCGTGAGTGAATTGATTGCGAGCGCCCTGGCCGAACGGGTGACGCCGCTGGGCCCCGGTGTGCCGCGCGAGGGCGACTACGTCCTGTACTGGATGCGCGTTGCGATGCGGGGCTCGGAAAACCCGGCGCTCGACGTGGCGCTGCAGGCGGCGCAGCGGCTGAAGAAGCCGATCTTCGTCTACCAGGGGTTGTCCGAGCGGTACGCCTACGCGTCGGACCGCCACCACACCTTCATCCTCGAAGGCGCGCGGGACGCCGCCCAACAGCTGGCGCGGCGGGGCGTCGGGTACGCGTTTCATCTTCAGCGGCCGGGCCACCGCGGCGCACACCTTTTGACCCTGGCGAAGGCGGCGGCGTTGGTGGTGACGGAAGATTTTCCAGTCGCTCCGTTTGCAGCGGCCGAAGGGTTCTCGGGCTGGGATGCCGAGGTGGCGAAGGTCGCTCCGCTGTGGCGGGTCGATGCGTCGTGCGTGGTGCCGTTTCGCGCGGTGCGGGGAAAGCCCGAGCGGGCATTCGCGTATCGCGCCGAGCGTGAGCCGCGGTGGGAAGCAGCGCTGGGCTCGCCCTGGGTGGACTTCGAAAACACCGGGTCCCCGTTTCTGCCCGACCTTCCCTTCGAGCCGTTCGATCTCGCGGGGCGGTCGATCGAAGAGGCGGTGGCGGGGTGCGAGATTGATCACAGCGTCGCGCCCGCGCAGCAGCTGCCCGGCGGAACGGCCGCGGGGGAAGCGCGGTGGGCCCATTTTGTAGAGCACCGGTTGGCCGGCTACGCGGCGGACCGCGATGACCCGGTGAAAGAGGCGAACAGCCGGCTGTCGGCGTACCTGCACTACGGAATGGTCTCGCCGTTCAAGATTGCCCGGCAAGCGCACGCGAGTCGCAGCGAAGGCTCGGCGAAGTTTCTGCAAGAGCTGTTGGTGTGGCGCGAGCTGGCGTGGTCGTTCTGCGCGTTCGAGCCGAAGCACGCGACGCTGGCGTCTTTGCCGGCCTGGGCCCGGGCCACCCTCAACCGGCACGAAGGCGACGGCCGGCTGCGCTTGTCGTACGAGACGCTGGCGCGCGCCCAGACTCGAGATCCGCTCTGGGACGCGGCGCAGAGATCCCTGCTCACGCGCGGCGAGCTGCACAACAGTTTACGGATGACGTGGGGAAAGGCAGTCCTGGGGTGGACGGAAAATGCGGCCCAGGCGCTGGCGGTGTTGATCGACTTGAATCATCGCTATGCGCTCGATGGGCGGGATCCCGGCTCGTACCTCGGCATCCTCTACTGCCTCGGTGGGTTCGATCGCGCGTTCTCGCCCGAAGTCCCGGTGCTGGGCGCGGTGCGGCCCCGACCGACGGAAGGTCACGCGCGTCGAATCGATTTGGCGCATTACGCCCAGCGGGCGCGAACCCCGGCGCGCGGTCAGCCGCTCACCGTCGCGCTGGTCGGAGCGGGAATCGCCGGTGCGGCCTGCGCCCGTGCGCTGGTCGACGCCGGCCAGGAAGTCACGCTGTTCGACAAGGGCCGAGGGGCAGGGGGCCGATGCTCGACCCGCACCGAAGGCGAGCATCGTTTTGATCACGGCGCGCCGGCGTTCACCGCCCAGGACCCGCGGTGGCTGCGCTGGGTGCGGGGGTGGACCGACGAAGGCGTCGTCACTTCGTGGAATGATCAATGGGTCGCGGCGCCGGGAATGAGCAGCCTGTTGAAGCGGATGCTCCACGGACTCGATGTTCGCTTCGGGGCACAGGTCCACTCGGTCGAGCGCCACGCGGATCGCTGGCGGTTAATGAACGCGGCCGGCGCAGGCCTGGGGGAATACGACGCGCTGGTGGTGACCGCGCCGGCGCCGCAGACCGCCGAGCTGCTCAAGTGGAGCGCCCCGGTCCTCTCCGCCCTCGCCGCGCAGGCGGTGCTCGAGCCGCAGTGGGTGGTGATGCTCGCCCTGGCCGAAGCGCTGGACGCCGCGGACGTGACCGAGGTGGGGGTGGACCCGCTGCAGCGAATCATTCGCGAGAACCACAAGCCGGGCCGCGCCCAGGGTCCCGAGCGCTGGGTGCTGCACGCGACGCACGCGTGGAGCCGAAATCATCTCGAAGAATTTCCCGAGCCCGTCGCCGCCGCATTGCTCCAGGCGTTCTGGGCGACCACCGGAGCCGCGCCCCAAACGCCGCTGCTGCTCACCGCGCACCGGTGGCGGCATGCGCGGGTCTCCACTGCGCTGCACACCCCTTGTCTCTTCGAGCCCGAGTTGCGAATCGCCGCGGCGGGCGATTGGTGCCTGGGGTCCGGAGTGGAGGCCGCTTTTCTTTCGGGCACCGCGGCCGCGGGGCGAATCAATGCGCTGCGCGGGGAAGCGCGTGTCGAGCCAGAAGGAAGCTCGCCCGCGCCTTGTCAGCTGCGGCTGTGGTGACCCCGCTGGATGCTGGCGACAGCCTCTGTCTGCCCGGTTGCTTTTGCCGAGCAGACTCGGAAGAGTCGATCGATTCACGTATGCCGATGCGGTGGATTCGTCCCCGAAGGGATCGCGCGATGTCCGAACTGCCGCGCGGAGACCTCGAAGCGAAACATGAGACTGCTGAGCTTGGTCGCCGCAGCCCAGGCGATCACCGCATGCGCGTGCTACGGCGCACCGAGAACCTGATGGGCAAGCTTCTGGTAGCGAACGACGCGGACCCCGCTCTCGATTCGCCAAGAGCGGGGTGTCCTAATCCCTTACGAAGCTTTCAAGCCACTTTGAGCTTTCGGCCGATGGTCGCCACGCCCTGCCCACCCGTCAGATCCACGCGCGAGAGCACCGCCGCAAGCGCCTTGAGATTCTCAGCCTGGACGCCTCGGAAGGTGATGCCGGACCTTGAGATGACGACCGCGACACTTCCGAGTTTGGCGTCGTTGAGCGCCCGGGTCAGCACGGCGATCGTGCTGTTCGGCTTGGGGGGAATTGGCCGGTTGGCGTGAAGGCTCTGCACCGCATGCCTGATCTCCACTGCGGACGCTTCCTCGAGACCGACCTTGGTGATCTTTCCCTTGCGCTCCACTCCGACCTTCAGCTTGTCGAAGGATGTCTGCTCGTCGTCTCCGAGCAGGCCGAGGGCCGCGTCGAGCTTCGTCACGCCGAAGCGCTCGACCTCCGCACGCGAGGCGCGCCGAGTGACTTCGAGGTTCCGAATAGCCGTTCGTCTGGCGACGCCGAGGTATTTTTCGAAGAAGGCCTTCGCGCTCGAGAAACC
>JAYVCD010000164.1:0-8387 GCA_043750125.1 Archangiaceae bacterium
GATCGGCACATGTGCCGATCTACCGGCGCGAGGCATTTTCAGTTCGAGCGTTTGATTCGGAAGGCTGCACGGCTTGATGCCCGAAGCCTTCCGGTTTACGCCCCAGGGTCCGTTGATCTTTCCCCAGCCCTCAACGTCCCACCGTCGTTGCGACCCCGATGAATTCCGCGCTCAGCTGCGCTCCAGGCCTCTTCTGAAGCTCCCGCTGGCGGTGACGGTCAGCTCGAGTTCCTCGTCCGCTCACCGCGTGCGCGCGAAGGAGCTCGCGAAGCTCTGGGGCCTGCCGTACTCCGAGCGCGCGCGGAATGCGCCCCTTCCCGAAGACGCCGAAGCCCTGCTGGTGCTGGGCGGTGATGGCTGGACGCTGCGCCATGCGGAAGGCGTGCTGCGCTTCACCCCCGGAATGGCCCAGCTGCGAATCAAACGAATCGACCAGGGCTTCGAGGAAGACATGTTGATTCGCGTCGGCGAGCTGCGCGCGGGGGACCACGTGCTCGACTGCACCATGGGCCTGGGCTCGGACGCGCTGGTCTGTGCGCGGGTCGTCGGCCCGAATGGAAGAGTGGTCGCGCTCGAGAAGAGCATCGCTCTCCACGCTCTGGCCACCGATGCGCTGCGCCGCCCGTGGGGCGAAGGGTTTGCCCAAATCGAAGTGCGGCACGCCGACAGCGCCCAGGTGCTGCCGACGCTTCCACCGAAGAGCTTCGACATCGTCCTCTTCGACCCGATGTTCGGCCGGCCCAACAAGTCGTCGCAAGCCTTCGACATGTTGCGGCACTTCGCCGACCCCAGCGAGCTGACCGCCCAGATGCTCAGCGACGCGCGCAAGGTGGCCCGCCGCTGGGTGGTGGTGAAAGGCTCCCGTTACTCCAAAGACTTCAAGAAGCTGGGGCTGGTCGCCGAGCAGAGATCTCTGTCGCGCGGAGTGCTCTGGGCCCGCGTCGCACCCTGAGTAGGGTACGGTCCGCGCGCGATGGCACTCGACAAAAAAAAATTGATCATCCTCGTCCCGTTGGCGCTCGTCTTCCTCTTCGCGCTCGTCGAACTCACCCGGGTCTGGTGGTACCGCGGCTATTCCAAAGGCTCGCGCACCGGCATCGTCCGCAAGGTGTCGGTCAAGGGGCCGCCGTACTGCAAGTACCTCTCGGGCGAGATGGTGCTTCAGGGCGGACAACCCGGTCAGCCCGCTGAGACATGGGAATTCTCGGTGGACGGCGAAGACGACGACAAGAACCCGCTGGCGGTGAACCTCAAGGCCGCGGAAAAGACCGGCGAGCGCGTGACGCTCAATTACCGGCAGGATCTCCACTCGCTCTTTCGCTGCTCGCCTTCCGAATACTTCATCACCGGAATCGAAAAGTAGGCTTCAGCGAAGTCCCTCGACCGGCTGGGTGGGTGACTCACCGGAATGTTGGCGCAATCGGCCCGCTTCACGTCGAGCGCGCGGACCACGCCCATCACTTCGTCCTGCAACAGGTCGCGAATCGCCGAGGCTCAAGGTCACGAAGAGAAAAATGAGAATCAGACTCCAGTCGAGCGTGACCCGCAGTCCCCCGATTCGCCCGAGCTTCAGTCCAGTGAACATTCCCCCTATGGGCGCAACCCCGGTGCCCTGCCGCAAAGCGAAATTACTTCGGGCCGTTGAGTCCCCGGTCCAGGTCGTCCACCGCCTGCTCGACGCCCGTTCGCAGGCTCTTCCAGGCTGAGCCTCCGGCTTTTTTCACCGCCGCCAGCCGATCGGCGGCCGCCTGTTCCTGCTTGCTGAGCGCGGCGAGTTTTTCCTTCGCATCTGATTTGGTCTCTTTGCCCTGCTTCTCAATGCTCTCGCGCAGTGCTTTGGCCTTGACCCGAAGCTCGACCAGGCGCGCTTCCATTCGGACCTCGAAGTCTTCCTTCTTTTCGTTGAGGTACCGCTTCGAGGTGTCGACCGCTTCCCCCGCCTCTCTCTTTACGTCTGCGCCGGTGGTCTGGGCATGAAGCGTGAGGGGAACCATCGCAACGAGAGCAAGAACAAGTGAGCGCATGGGGCTTGTTTAGGTCCTCTCCACCCGCGCGTCGCGCTTTTGGTCATCCGACTGACTACGGTCTGGTCCTGCAATGCTCAGCCTGCTCGCGGTCAGCCTCCTCGCGGCACCCAGTTCCATCGATCTGGCCACCGCCAGCCCCGATGCCCCCGCGCTCGAGCTCGGGTGGCGCGATGGGATCCGCGCGAAAGGCGGGGGGCGAATTCGTCTGCTCGGCGAGGGGGACGATTCCCCGGGCGGCTTCTTCGACTTTCAGGGCTTCATCGAGCTGCACAACGCGCCCGGGTATTACGGGTTCGTTCCCTATGCATTCTGGCGGGGAAGATTCGCGCTCGAAGGCGGGCTTCGCTGGAAGGTCGACGGAAACCGACCCTGGGTGTTTCGACTCACCGGCGCCCTGGAGCACGAAAGCGATCACCCCACCGGCCCCGACGTTCGCGGCGATGTTCCCGACATCGGCTATGTGAACTTGAACTCGCTTTCCGCTCAGGCGGGCCTGCGCCACGGAACCGGCGCGCCGACCCATGCCGCGCTCACCGTGCGACTGCACGTCCTCACCTGCACCCGAAGTCAGGCGTACTGCGGAATGGGCGGAGGCCTGTACGGAGATCCCGGCTTCGAAGCAGAGCTCGCCGTGACCCAGGAATTTTCGCTGTGGGGGGCGCTCGAAAAATGGAACCTGTTCGCCTCTTTGTGGGGGCAGGCGACGGTGGGCACCCGGCTGATTTTCCCCGCCCGACGGCTCACCGGTCGCCTGGGCGCCATTCGTCACCGCAAGGCCGACGCGCTCTCTTTCTTTGTCCAGGGCCTGGTCGGCACCGACATCGGCTACTTCCGCCAGCGGGACGCGGTGCAGCTGGGGCTGGGGCTCGCCTGGGCTCCCGACTAAAGGGCGGGCAGAAACGCCGCTCGGTGAATGGCCACCGTCAGCGGCTCAACCCTTTGATTCACCTCGAGCTCCGGATTCCAGCCATGCGTCTTTCCATTCGTCGGAAACTTTTAACCACATCCACGGATAATGTGGGTGTGAGTCCCGATTCTCAAATCCCTTCGCTTCCACCTTTACCCCATCCCGAAAAACTGGTGGATCGCCGCGGCTCGCGCAGCGACTCGCTGTTGGGCCTCTTTCAGCGCCTGTCGAAGGGTGCCCAGGAACGCCGCGGCTTCCGAGATCGCCGCGCCACTCCGCGGGTCGCCGTCGAGCTGGAGTGTGAAGAGCGCACCGCCGACAGCCGCTACGTTTTGATGACCACCGACTTGTCGACCTTCGGGATGTCCACCCGCCAGGGCAACACCCCCCTCACCGGAACCCGCGTCACGCTCGCGCTGTTCTTGCCCGATGAGCCGCTGGCGCCTCTGGAGCTCGACGCGCAGGTCCTCGGCCCCTACGACAGCAACGGCGGAATGCGACTGGGTTTTCGCAACCCGTGCATCGAGTCGGTGAAACGGATTCACCGGTACCTGTCCGCGATCGACGAGTGATCCGGTAGAGTTTCTTGCATGAGCGGCACCTCCTCTTTAGAGCGCAGGCGCGCGATCCGCGTCAGCGTGGTCATTCCGATTGAAGTCCGCGACCCCCGCGGCTTTTGCCTGCATTCGTCCAGCGATCTGTCGGCGGGCGGGGTGTACTTTGATCGCGCGATTCCCCATCAGGTCGGCACCCGGGTCGAGCTGTCGTTCAACCTTCCCGGCGACGAACACAACGTCGTCTGCGCCGGCGAGGTGGTGAACGTTCCGAACGTCAACGCGTATGGAATGGGCATTCAGTTCATCGACATGTCGCCGGGCGACGAGGCGATGCTCTATGAGTTCATCGAGGGCAAGCCATGAGGTGGACGCTCACCCTCGTGCTGGGTGCCTGCGCCCTGGGCTGCATCCATGACACCCGCGCGCAACGAGATCGCGGCGCCGGCGGGCTGATGGAAAATACCGAGGTGGTTCACGGGCCGCCCAAGCACCGCTGCAGCGCGCTGGGGAAAGGCGGGGCCGGCAAGCGCTGCGAAGAGGCCCGGTACCTGGGTGAAATCTACGTGCGGAAGCTCGATGTGGGCACCGATGTGTGCCTCGAGGGAGGGTTCGGAGATGAGCCGGGCGGCGCATGTCTTGCGCGGGCCCAGGTGGGCGACACGAGGCCAGGCCAGGTGCTGCTGGACGTTCGGGGAGCAAAACCCGACTCCAGCTGGTTTGGTAAGGAGCAGAACCAGATCTGGTTCGAAGAGACAGCCCTGGTGGACCTCTACCTCGCAGACCACGGTTATTGATCATGGCCTTCTACGAACCGCTGCTTGATCGCCTCAAGCAGTTTTCCCCCTCGAGCATTCGGGGAATGGCCGACGTGCGAATCTCGGACGTGGTGCTCAAAGAGACCGCCCGCGCCAAGCTCAAGATCGACGAGCTGAGCCAGCGCTACCCCACCGCGGGTCCGCGCGAGCTCGCCCAACGGATGATCGACTCGAAGAAAGCCTTCGCCGGGATGGTGGGCGGCGTCAGCGGCGTCTTTGGAATCGTCAGCCTGCCCGCAGACCTCGGCCTGATGGTCTACCTGCAGCTGGTGCTGCTCGTCGAAGTCGCCACCCTCTACAAGGTGAACCTGAAGAGCGAGCGCGCGCGACAAGAGCTGCTCGATGTCTTCGGTTACGCGAACGGCATCGGCCCGTTGCAGCGCGCCAGCCCGAAGCTGGTCGGAAAGCTCGCCACGGTGCTGCTGACCAAGGGGGGCCTCGAGACGATCGGCCGCGCGATGCCGTTGGTCGCCGCACCGATCAGCGCGTACCTCAACAACCAGCACATTCAGCAGGTGGGCGAGCAGGCGGTTCGGCACTACGACGGCTTTTCGGCCGCGCACGCGAAGACGAAGAAAGCCAGCGGCCACTGATGCCGACCCGGCTGGACTCGCTCACCCATTGCGTCGCTCCGGACTTCTTCCGCACCGAGCTGGCGGACGCGGTCTCTCGCGCACGACGGGCCCGCGCTCCGCTCTCACTGGTCTGGTTGGACGTGGACGAGTGCGCGGTGGCCAATGAAAACCACGGCTTCGAGCGGGTGACGCAGGCCATCGCCCGGGTGGGGCAGACGATCAAAGGGCTGGTCGCCGAGAAGGGAACCGTCGGCCGACTTCAGGGAGCGGCGTTCGCGGTCCTGCTCCCGGGAACCACCCGCGACAAGGCGCACGAGCTGGGTCAGCTGCTGCGATCGACGGCGGGGCGGCTCGAGCACCCGGGCGACGAGACATCGTTTGAGCTCAAACTGTCAGGCGCGGTGCTCGAGGCGCTTCCCAACGAGCTCCCGCTCAACCTGCTCGAGGCCGCCGAAGTGCTCAGTGTGCGGGCCAAGCAGGCGGGCCGAGACACGCTGCTGCTGCGCTGATGGCGAAGAACGAGAGCAGGGTGACGCAGAGGTCAACCCAGGTCCTTCGCTCTTCAGACAGACAGATCTACGATGCGCCCCATGGTGAAGGAATCGACCTTCGTGGGCGAGCCGGAAGACCGGCCCCCCGCCGCTGAACCCCGCAAGACTGCCGCCGTCACTCAGGCCCTTCCCAGGCCGCGGGTTGGGCCCCCTACTTCGGGCCCCGCTTTTCGGCCGCTCGGAGGTTCCCAACCGGTACCAGTCGGGCCGCCGCCGTTGCCGTTGGCCGCGCCTACTCCGCCTTCGGCTCCGCCACCTCGTGAAAGCGCGCGGGAACAGCCGATGCCGGCGCGCTCGGTGCCAGGAGTTCCCGGGCGGGCGATGCGATCGCCGCCCATCGATGAAGCCTTCGAGGTGCCCCGACCTTCGCCCAACCGCCGACCCCAGGGTCCCCCGCAGGTCGAGCGGCGCGCGTCTCCACGGTTCTTCCCTCCCCAGCCCCGAAACCTCGGTGAGACGGGGCTGACCCAGACGATGGTCGAAGAGCTGGTGCTCAAAGCGCTGTTTGCTACGGGCGAGATGCGCGGGTCGGAAATCGCCCACCGCCTGTGTCTGCCGAGCGTGATCATCGACGACATCATCGATGGGCTGCGGAAACAAAAGTTCATCGACCTCAAAGGCGGAGGGATGGGCGTCGGCAAGTCGGCGCTCGTCTTCACCCTCACCACGTTCGCCACCGACACCCTGCGGCAGGTCAACGATCGCAACCGCTACAACGGTCCGGCCCCGGTGCGAATGGAAGACTGGTTCGAGGCGGTCAAGGCGCAGTCGCTGCGCGGCAGCCGGATTACCCGCGCGAAGATGGAAGACAAGTTCGGGGGGCTGATCATCACCGACTACGTCTTCGACACCCTCGGGCCGGCGATGAACTCGGGCCGCGCGATCTTCTTCTACGGCGCTCCCGGAAACGGGAAGACCGCCATCTGCCAGAAGCTGATCAAATGTTACGAGGGCGACATCTACGTTCCGCATGCCCTGCTGGTCGATGACTTCATCATTCGGGTGTACGACCCGGTCCTCCACCGGGAACAGCCGAGCGACGAGCGGAGCCACGCCCACGACAACCGTTGGGTTCGCTGCTCGCGGCCGCTGGTGGTGGTGGGCGGCGAGCTGACGCTCGAGACGCTCGACCTCATCTATTCGCCTGACGTGAAGTACTACGAGGCGCCGTTTCAGCTCAAAGCGACCAACGGAATGCTGCTGATCGACGACTTCGGCCGGCAGAAGGTGAGCCCCTCGGACTTGCTCAACCGGTGGATTGTCCCGCTCGAGAACGACGTAGATTACCTCACGCTTCACACCGGAAAGAAGCTGCAGGTCCCCTTCGACTGCTTCACCGCGTTCTCGACCAACCTCAATCCGGCCGACCTGGTCGACGACGCTTTCCTTCGGCGCGTTCGCTACAAGCTCGAGGTCCAGGCACCCGACGAGAATCAGTTTCATCAAATCTGGGAACTGATGTGCGGCAAGCGCGTGGTGCCCTACGACGCCGACGTGGTGCAGTGGTTGATTGATACCCACTACACCCCGCTGCGCCGCCCGTTCGCCGCGTGTCAGCCCCGAGATCTGCTCGAGCAGGTGGTCGACATCGCCCACTACCGAAACCAGCAGCCGAAGCTGACGCCCGAGCTGCTCGACCTCGCGGTGAAGAACTACTTCGTCAAGTTCAAGAAGTAGCCAGGGCCACGCCCAGCCGGGCGAGCACGTCGTCGAGGTGGCGATACACCCGCACCTCGTGGCTAATCACCTCGTCGATGGTGCCCTGCTCGTTGATCATGAAGGTCGCTCGGCGGTCTCTTCGCACCAGGGGCCAGATGACGCCGTAGCTCTGACTGATTTCCCGCGACTCGTCTCCAATCAACGCGAAGTCGATCTTCTCGGCCTTCGCGAACTCACACTGGCGCTGCGGCTTGTCGAGCGAGACGCCAATCAACGTCGCGTTCTGCGCCTCGATCGCCGCCTGGTGATCTCTGAAATTCCGGATCTCGAGTGTGCAGGCCATCGTGAAGGCCTTGGGAAAGAAGAACAGCACCACCTTCTTCCCCTTCAGCTTGGACAGCCGCACGTTCCGACCCTGGCAGTCGGTGGTGTCGAAGTCGGGGGCCACATCTCCACTCTTGAGCATCAGGCCTTGCTCTCCATCGATTCGGCGACGAGCTCGGCGACATCTCTGACTTTCATCGTCTCTTCGCGTCCGGTGTCGGCGATGCCGTCGCGGACCATGGTGTGACAAAACGGACAAGCAACCGCGACGATTCCCTCGGCGGGGCCCTTGTAATCGCCCACCTGCCCGGGCTTCACCTTGTCGGACGCATTCGGAAACGGCACCGAAGGATCCACGTCGTGCTTGAGCGTCAGCGCCGCTTCATTCACCCGGTTGTGATTGATGCGGGTACCGGTGTGCTCTTCCATCCACATCCGCGCGCCGCCCGCTCCGCAGCAGAACGACTCGCGCTTGCTGCGCTGCATCTCGACGATTTCCAGGCCGGGAATCGCCTTCAGCGCGTCGCGGGGAGCGTCGTACACCCCGTTGTGACGGCCCAGGTAGCAGGGGTCGTGGTAGGTGATTTTCTCTTTCATCACCTTCGAGAGCTTGATTCGCTTGTCGCGAATGATCTCGTTGATCAGCTCGGTGTGAGAGATGACCTGGTAGTTGCCGCCGAAGTCCGGGTACTCGTTCTTGATGGTGTTGAAGCAGTGTGGGCACTGGGTGATGACGGCTTTCACTCCGCCGGCGTTGAACTTCTCGACGTTTCCCTTCGCCATCGTCTGGTACAGATATTCGTTGCCGGCGCGCCGCGCGGAATCGCCGGTGCACGACTCGTCTTTGCCCAGCGTCGCGAACTTGATTCCCGCCTCGTTGAGGATCTTCACCACCGAGCGCGAGACCTTCTTCATCCGCTCGTCGTAGCTGCCCGCGCAGCCGACGAAGAACAGGTACTCGTACGGCCCGCC
>JAYVCD010000165.1:0-11086 GCA_043750125.1 Archangiaceae bacterium
AACGAGCGCGACATCTACTCTGGCATTCTTCACACCCTGTCTGTGGATACCGCGGGCAGTGGGCTGCCCGATGCGAAGGCGTTCCGCAAAGTCTGATCAGCCGGCCTGCTGCACTTTCCACGGGCCGACGGCGAAGTGCTCGGTCAACAGGTCCAGAAACGCCCGCACCCGCGGAGCGACGTTTCGTGACGATGGGTAGACCGCGTGCATCGCGGCGGGAGGCACCGCGTAGTCGTCGAGGACCGCGACCAGCTTCCCCTTGGCCTCGGCTTCGGCAGCGAAGAACGAGGGGATGCGGGTGATGCCGTGCCCGGCCATCGCGGCGTCGAGCAGCACGAAGAAGCTGTTGCAGGCGATGCGGGGTTTGATCGGCAGCAGCAGCCGGCGCCGGCGAACGATGAAGGTCCACTTCGCTCCGCGCTCGCTGTTCGCGTAGACGATGCAGTCATGGCCTGCGAGGTCTCGGGGCGCGCCGGGAGTGCCGCGGCTGGCGAGGTATTGCGGGCTGGCGTAGCAGCGAAAGCGGCCGTTGGCCTGGGCTTCGGGTCCTCCCACCGCGCGGGCGACGAGGCTCGAGTCGGCCAGCTCGCCCGCGCGCAGCGCGAGATCAAAACCTTCGCTGATTAAATCGACGTAGCGATCGGTGAGGTCGAGCGTCACCCGGACTTCGGGGTACTGGCGGTAGTACTGCTCGAGGACGGGTCCTAAAAACAGCTCGGCAAAAGACTGTGGCGCGGTGATTCGAAGCTGACCCCGGGGCGCGGCCTGAGTCTCGACTAGGCACTTCTGGGCTTCCACCAACGCCGCGAGCGCCGGGGCGCACTGCCGGTAGAAGGCTTCCCCCGCGTCGGTCAGCGCGACTTTGCGTGTCGTCCGCTGCAACAGCCGCAGCCCGAGGTGGGCTTCGAGGTCGGCGAGCTTTCGGCTGACGGTCGACTTGGGAAGCCCGAGAGCGCGGGCTGCGCCTCGAAAGCCCTGGGCATCGACGACAGCTGAGAAAACCTGCAGCGCATTGAGGTCGGGAAGGGGATCCATGGGCGGGCGGTCTGCTGTTTTTCAGGGGACGGGCGGCAACGGGGGCGTCGGGGTCGGCTCACCGGCCGCAAAATCTACGAACGCCTTCACCCACAGCAGGTTCACCTGGGTGCTGCGGTCGAGCGGAGTGGCGGTCGAGGTCTCGAGCGTCACCACCCAGCGGGTGCCTCGGCGACGAAAGTAGTCCGAGACGCTGCCGTCGTGATCCACGATCAACCCGCAGGCATCGGTGAGCTTGTTCTCGTAGACCTGAAGGTGAACCGCGGCCTTCGCGAATGGAATCGTGCGGCGCACCAACGCTTCGAAGGGCTCACGGGGCCCGAAGATGTACGCGTAGTGGCAGGGCCGTCGGACCCAGGCGTCCTGGTGGAGATCAATCGCCGCATGCGGAGTGCTCGAGCGCTCGAGGTCTGCGCGGACGGCGCGGGTCTCTTTCGGCCCTCCGTCGTAGAGGAACCAGCGCGAGAACGCCTCGCCCGAGGCCAGCTCGCCTTTGATGACCCCGCCCGCCGTTTCGTAGCGGAGGAAGTCGTTGTTCGGCTGCTCCCCGCTGGCGTTGTACCGGTGACCGGCTTCGAAGCCGCTGGGGTTGATGCAGGGGTAGAGCGTCAGCCCCACGTCCCGCGCGCGGGCGTAGGCGGCGATTTCTTCGAGGTGGTGCAGACAGGTCAACGGGCCCGCGGGCTCTTCCCCGTGGAAGCCGGCGGTGATGACCAGCTTCACCCGACCGGAAGACTGAAGCTTCACCAACGGCCAGGGACGACCGAGCTCCTCGACCCGGCCGTACTCTGATTGCACCAGCGCGGCCGACTGCGCGGCGCGCTGAAGCTGCTCGAGGTAGTCGCTGTAAAGCACCCACCGACTCTAACGGTGAGTGGGCGGCAAGACCCTTTTTCGGCGCGCCAGCTGCCCCAGCGCAGTCAGGGGCAGCCGATGCGAACGGGGCTCAGAGCAAGATTGACGCGTGGGGGTTCGGCCCGAACAGCTGGGTCGGAGCCCGGGCGGCGGCGGCAAGGTAGGCCCAGAATTCCTTGATGCTCGGAGTCCCCGCGGGCAGCGAGACGTTGGAAGCGACCTTCCCGGTGGTGCCGTTCTTGACGTTCTTCCCAATCACGGTGGCGGTGAGGTTCCCCTGGTGATCGCTGCCCGGCAGGCTGCGCGAGAAGTCGCCGATGATCGCGACCATCACGTTCTTCCCGGGCTGGTTCAGGTTGCGGCTCAAGAACGTGTTCAGCGGCGGCAGAATGCGGGTGTTCATCATCGTGCGGACGTTCATTCCACTGGTGTCGCCGTGAGTGTCCCAGCCGCCGTCGGCCGCGTAGATGACGTTGGCGCCGGCGGCCACCATCAGCTCGGCGGCGACCATCTGGGTGCGGAAGTTGGTCACTCCGGTGGTGGTGGGGGTGATGCCGTAGGCCTGGGTCAACGCGGTGTAGTCCAGCGCCAGCCCCTGCTTGCGAAGGGCGTCGACCCCGGTGACGAAGCCGTCATTGACGGTGCGAAGGCTCTTCGGGCTGCGCAGCAGTCCGCGGCGGGACATCGTGCTCGAGCCGACCATCGCTTCGGTCGCGATGTTCCGGTTGGGGACGGACGGGTCGCCGACGCTGCCGCCGAGCGCGACGATGGTGGCCTTCATGTCGGTGATTCCCTGCAGCGAAACGTCGCCCTCAGCGGGGCGGGGTCCCTCGGGCATCTTGCCGCCCACGACGGCGGCTTTGATCGCGGCGTCGCCTCCCAAGTCGCGCGCCAACTGCAGCACGTAGCTTCGGCCTCCCATGCTGACCATCTGGGGCTGGGCCGCTTCGTGGGCGGTGAGGCCGTGTCGAACCCCGACCGAAGCCATGTGGTCCTGCGCGTACTGGGGCATCGTCCCGAAGGTCGAAGCGTCGATCGCCAGCCCGTTGGCCAGCTGCTTGACCGAGCCTGCGCTGGTTCCAAAAGCGCCGGTGCCGAGGAAGCTGTCGGCGCTGCCGAACAGGGCGTTGTAGCCCCCGTCGAGGAAGATGATCAGCAGCGTGGTGTGATCTCCAAGAGCGCTCTGGGCGAAAGAAGGTCCGACCCGGGACATCGCGGCCAGTCCGGCCAGGCCGGCTGCACCTTGCATCATCGAGCGGCGGGAAAAGTTGCTCATGGTCGGCTCCGAGGGCCTGCGAAAAACTAGAAGGTGAGGAAGCTGGCGGACGAGAGGACTGAAGCGCAGGCGTAGGCCCACTTGCGGCGGGCGGCCGGCTCTTCGCCTGTCTTGGTGGTGACCATCTCGACGCACGAGTCGAGCTCTTCGGCGTTCGGCTCGCGGCTCCAGAAGCGGTGGGCGAAGCTGCCGCACTTCAATCGGGCGTTCTCGGCGTTGGGCACCACGTCGTACTCGGTGGCCGCGGTGAAGGTGAGGCAGCCGACGAAAGCGACGCGCATCGACGAGTAGAGCGAGACCGCGTTGGCTTCCGGCTCGAGGTACCAGCGGGGAGGCGTGTTGCCGAAGGTGTTCGAGAGCGTGTCGAGCAGCACCGGAGTGGTCCCCAGCACCCGGGCGTACTCGCCCCGCAGCGCGGTGAGCGGCTTGACGCGGTCGCGATCGAAGCCGACCTGGTCGTCGTCGCGCCCGACCTCGAGCCGGGTGCCGCCGAAGCCCTGGTAGTTGTAGCCCTGGTCGCACGTGGCTTCGACCGGCGTCTCGGGGTCGGGGGGGTTGACGGGCTTCACCACCGGTTCGCCGGGCACGTTGGGGTTTGCCTGCATCTTGATGTCGATGGTCGCGTGGTCCGCGCACCCGGAAACCGCAGCCCAGACCAACACCGCAATCAGAGTCTTGAAGTTCATGGGGGTCTCTTGGGCTACTGGCAAAAGCTGGGGTCTTTGACGACGGTGGCGATGGCGGCCTGCAGAGTTCCCTGGGTCCGAAATTCCTTCATGCAGCGGTCGAACACCGGGCCTTCGCAGCGGTTCTCGCGGCGGCCGTAGAGGAACTCGAACGCCATTCGGCAGGTGCGAAAGTTGAACGACTCGCTATTGGTGAGCGCGGTGACGAGCTCCTTGTCGTTGCTGACTTGAATCCCGCCGAGCATCGTGACCGGCGCGGTCAGCGTGGGAGGCGTGAAGGTCATCGTCGCTCCGGTGCCGACGCGGGTGCTCAGCACGCTGGACGCGGTGTCGAGGGCGAAGAGCCCGTCGTAGTGGCAGGCGCGGCAGCCGGACGCCTCGCGACCGGTCGCGGTGATGTCGGCGTCGGGCGAGTTGGTGCTGGGGGTGAGCTTGAGGCCGATGACGTTGTTGAAGATTCGATAGGCGGTCGACAGCTTGACCCCGTTGGGCTCGTTGCCCGCGTAGCGCTTGAGCCACGCCGGGCTGCGCATGTACCCCAGGCCGTTGGGGTCGGGCATCACCACCACCGCGTCGGCGGCATTCTTCTCGACCCGGTACTGGCCGATGAAGAGGTCGCGCCACGGCTTGTGCTTCGAGAGGACTTCCCAGGCGACGTAGTACGGAGCGTCCTCTTCGCTGGTCATTCCCGGGCCGCGGTTGAAGCTGGTGTTGGTGAAGCGGGCGAAGCGCTCGATGAAGTCGGTGGTGTCGAGCATGGCGTCGGCCAGCGCCTGGGGGTCAACCGACTGGAGCAGGTCCTGGGTCGGCGCTTTTCCCATCAGGGCGATCGACAACCGGACCGCGCAGCGCTCGCGCTTGTCGAGCTCTTCTGAGGTCTGGCCGCGGGCGGTGAAAGCAAACAGCCCCGCGAGGAGTGCGACTGAGATGAAGTTGCGCACGGTGCCTTCCTGGGGATCGGTTAAGAGCGGCGACGGCTGATCCACGCGCCCTCCAGAGCAAGGGGGGTGCCGCCCACTCAAGTGCTCAGTGTCTCTTGAAATGGGCAGGTGCCACCTGCCGAGGTGTGTGGGGTGAGGACAGTTGTGCTCTTCGTGTGCATGCGCCTGTCTGCACCAACTTGTTTCGTCTCATCGGTCGGGGAGCCAGCTCAGCCATCAAGCGTGGGCGGCACACCCGTTGACTGCGGCAGGTCGAACGCGGGTCGGTTCAGGCGAACGGATCTTCGGTCTCGAGCTCGGGAAAGAGCGAGAAGTCGCGGTCGCGAGAGAGCAGAACTCCCACGCCGTGCGCCAGACACAGCGCCGCAACCCGGGCGTCATGAACGATGGGCCCCCTCACCCTCGGCCGTCGAAGCAGCCGCTCAAGGATGAGGACGAAGTCTTCTGTCTCGCTCAGAAGCCGTACCGAAGGAGCGGCCGCCCAGGCGCGAACCTGCTGCCAGGCCTGGTCGGGCGTGGCGGCGGACCCTTTCCAGATCTTCGAGTTGGTCACGACGCTGAAGAACTCGTAGAGGCACGGCCAGGGGATCGCCCACGGCTCAGGACCTTCAGCCAGTTCCGAGAGGCGAGCGGCGGCGGCGGCGTTCTCCCGCGCCTCGAGTCGATGGGCGTAGACGAGCACGTTGGTATCCACCGCGATCATCTCAGCGGCCCCCATAGATTTGATCCCGAAGGTCGGGCCAGCTCATTTCCTCGAGTGGGTTACGAGCCCCCCTGCGACCGGTTCTGCAGTCCGCGAGCCGATAGCGGCTCGGCGCGGCCACCTGGGTCAGCGCCAGCCGTAGGCCTTCTTCCACCACAGCCCGTAGGGGCTTTCCGGCCCGCTTGGCATACCGCTTGGCCCGGGCCAGCAGCTCATCAGAGAGGTCGAGCGTCGTCTTCATTCGGCAAGCATAGCCATCGCCATGAGTATGGGCCACCCATACCCTATTGCCGCGTCGTCCCAGGCTGCGCCCTCACCTCGGCGGGTCGTTCAGAAGCCGCGAATCTGGCAGTCCGGAAAGTACCTGGAGAGGATGGTTTTGCTGTCCAGCCCCTTCGCCGCCATCGCCTTCGAGCCCTGTTGGCACAGGCCCACGCCATGACCCAGCCCCTGTCCCTTGAAGCGAATGAGGCCTTCGACCTGCTCCATCGTGACGCGCAGCGACCGAAGGGCCCGCCAGCCGAAGCTTCGGCCGATGCGCGAGGCGAACTGGGGTCCGGTGTACCGCGTTCCGAAGGACTTCAGCTGAAGCACCCGGCCCGACCCATCGCGGCGCAGGACCTCGAAGCTCGAGAGGTCGCTGTTCGGGTTGGCGTTGAGCGCGGTGGCGAGGGCCAGCCGTTCGACGCTCCATTCCCAGGCAAAGCCGTCGGCGTCTTTGCACCAGGGTCCGTCCGGGCCGGTGTCGCGGATGGCGGCGCCCGCTCCTTCCTCGCCGAAGACGTCAAGGGCCTTGCTGGTGCCGCCGCCGCAGGCGGAATGGAAGAAGGCGGGCTTGAGGACGACGCCCCCGACGAGCAGCACCTGCCCGGCCGTCTTCTTCACCGCCAGGCGCACGGCCGCCGACTCAACCTCTCGGCCGGGAAACAGCTGGCAATGGGCCAGGTCGCACAAGTCATGGCCAGCCTGGGTGTGGCGGCCGCGGCTGGCCAGCGCAAAGGTGCGTGAGACGATCGCCTGGGCCTCGAGCGCTGCGGGAGGCGAGCCGCCCGCTTCCGCCTCGACCACGCTGGGCAGGTAGTCTTCGACGTCGACCCGATTGATGAAGCGCAGCACCTCGGCTTCGTTCGAGACCTGCAGCTTCGAAGCGTAGCGGCGCTTGAGTTCGCCGGCCGTCACCCGAATGTCCCCTTCGGCCGTCAAGACGTCGCAGGCCTGGTCGGCTGCTTTGAGCCGCCGGTCGTGCGGGCTCACCGCCAGCGAGCGGACGGAGAGTTTCTTTCCATCGCAGCTGAAGCTGCCGGCTTCGAGTACCACGTCGGTCAGCCGGTCTCGCTCGAGCACCCGAACTTCGATCGGCGCGGCAGACAGGGCCAACAGCAGAATCGGAAGCGTCATGTGCGAGCGCAGGCATACCCCACCGCACTCTCAGGCGGTGTTGCGAAGAAACTGGGCCACTTCGGCGAAGCGCGCATCGAGGTAGCTGCGCACGTCGCCCTCGACCTTCCGCGCATCCATCGCTTTGGCCATCGAGCGCAGCCACGCATCGCGCATCGCTTCGTCGACCGGGGTGTGGGCGTGGCGCATCCGCAGTCGGGGGTGGCCATGCTGCGCGATGTAATCGTCGGGACCGCCGAGCCAGCCGATCAAGAACAACGCAAAGCGGTCGCGCATCACCCGGGTCACGTTGCCGGTTTCATCGCATGGGTGAAGCGCGGTCAGCACCGGCTCGTGAAGCGCCATCGCGTCGTAGAACTCTTCGACCAGCGCGCGCACCGCGTCCGCACCGCCCAGGCGGTGCAAGGGCCCGTCCGCCGCGGTCGGCACCCAGCCTCCTTCGTTGATTCTCAAGCTGCTCATTGGGCCGCTTGTCTACTCAGGGCGAGCTCGCAGTGCACGGCAGATGCTCGCACTCTTGAACATAGAGGCCCCGCCCCGGGACCAGCACCGACTGGGTGCGCTGAAGCCTGGGAGCCGTCTCGCGCCCTCCGGTGTTCACGTCCAGCTCGATTGCCCACTCGCCCTCGGGACCACACGACAGCACGGCGCGGTGGCCTTCTTTGCGCCACCAGAGGAACTCCACCCCGCAGGGGGCCTCACCGAGGATCTTCGTCAGCCGCTGGGCGTCGTAGACGAACAGCCCTCCGCCGGTGACGACTGCGACGCGCTGCCCATCGCCGCTCACCGTCAACTGCACCTCTTCGGGAGGCACCGCGGGAAGCTGGGCCACGGCGAGCACCGTGCGTTGACTGTCGAGCGCGACCAGTCGGCCCTGAGCGTCGATGGTGACCACCCCGAACGCGGTGCCAACCAACCCGACCGGAGTCACTTCGGCGACGCGCTCGACTTTTCCTTCCGCCAGCCGCCACAGCTCAGGAGGGGTATTGGTCTCGGCCCGGCGCGAGAACCAGAGCTCGCCCTTCAAATCGAAGGACGCGCGGGTGATGCCGGTCACTTCGTAGAAGCTGGCCGGACCCTGGTCCGAGCAGAGCGCGAGCCGGGACCCGGAGTACGCCACCGCCTGCATTCCGAAGACCGCAAAACCGGTGCGATCTGCCGGCAAGGCGGTGAGCAGGCAGCTGTTCTGGTGCCCAAAGTTCGGATCCGTGGTGGGCGTGACGGCGAAGTACGGCAGCGCGGAGGTTACGACGTAAACCACCACCCCGAGCGCGCCGGCAATGGCCAGCGACAGCAAGAAGGGGAGCAGCGGTCGCTGGAGGCGCTTCTTCGCTTCCCGATTGAGGACCACCGGGGTGAAGACTTACTTCTTCTTCAGGCGGCGGGGGCGCTTCTCGAGTTTCTGAAATACGTCCTTCAGGCCTTCGGGCATCTGATTGAAGCGCACGCCGATCTGGCTGAAGACCGAAGCCATCGGGTTTCCGGGAATCGCCCACGCGACCCAGCCGCGAAACGCGATCTCTTTGTCCTCGAGCAGAAAGTACCCGTCGACCTGCGAGCCGGGAAGGAAGACCTGGGGCAGCTCGGCGCTGAAGCCTCCGCGGGAAACGTCGGCGGTGAGCGCGGGAAGTTTGCGGCCCAATGAAAGCGGCAGGCGAAGGCTGCGTCGTAGAGTGGTTCGGCGAGTGGTCATGGTCCAGGGACGGTGACACAGGCCTGTCGCACGGCAATTTTTTGACGGGTCCGAACTTTCCGCGGATTTTTATTTCGCGCGCACCGCAAGCTTCGTCCGCGCGAACGGCCCAGCAGCGCGCCGCCCAGGAAGGCGACGAGCACCACCATCGGCATTCCTCCGCTGGTGCTGCAGCCAGACTCGCCCTCGACCACTCCGTCGGATTGCGGAGAGGCGTTGTAGTGATTGCCGTTGTTGGTCGGGAGGCGGTCTTTGGGCACTGTCGCAGTCCCCGCGTCCGCGTCCGCGTCCGCGTCCGCGCTCGGAGTCGGAGTGGGCGTCGGGTTGCCCGCGTCAGGCATGGGAAGGGGAATGACTCCGGCGTCGGGAATGGGAGTCACGCCCGCGTCGGTGCCGACCGGAAGGCGGACGGTGATGGTGAGGGTGTTCATCGCCGCGCCATCGCCGCTGGGGTCGACGTTGTTGTTGCTCGACAGACCGGCGACCGAAAGGACCATCGGGCCCGCTGTCAGGGGCGCCGTCACCGCGAAGCTGAAGATCGCGCTGGAGCCGGTGAAGGCCTTGGCCGCGGATTGAACCACCTCGCCATTGAGAACCTTGCTCCCCGCGCCGGCGGTGAAGCTCGCGCTGCCCGAGTTCGCGCCACTCAACGAAGCGTCCATTCCGGCGTTGACCGCCGGCCCTCCGGTGATGGTCACTGTGTAATTGCCGCTCATCCCCGCGGTGAGGGTGGCCGGGCCGGCGAGGGCGACCGCGGTGGCAGCACCTCCCGCATGGCAGCTGGTGCAGATGGAGCCGCCGGCTTTCCCGGAATAGCCCGAGATGCCGCCGGGAACCGCAAACGAGGTCAGGGGAAACACGAGGACGACGAGCAGGGCCGCGGTTCGCACGGGGGTGGATAATCCAAGCGGCGTGCCGGCCTTGATCCGCGTCGTTCGGGAAGTCAGGCCTTCGGAACCACTTCTGTTTTCCATCAGATGGACCGTTGCGCTCCTAGCGCACTGGACTGCACATGGAGCAGCGTCGCGCCCCCATTCAGTGCTAACGCAGGACGCCATGAGTCCCCTGGTGACCTCGTTGCTGTTGGCGGTGGGCGTCGGAGCTTTCGGCTTCACGATGTTCGGGCGAATGAAGGCGCTGCTGGCCTTGAAGCCCGACGCGAGTCGCTTCAACCGGATCCCCGAACGGCTCGGAGCGCTGCTCAAGTTCGGGCTCGGCCAGAAGCGCATGGTCGACCCCGAAGAGTTCACCCCCGGGCTGATGCACGTCCTGATCTTCGCCGCGTTTCTGATCGTCCAGCTGCGCACGGTGATGATGTTCGTGATGGGCTTCTCGCAGACTGCGATTTCGGTGCTCGGCAATCTGAACCACCCCTTCTGGGTCGAGCACGGGGCCCTGTCGTCGGCGTATTCGGCGTACCTGGTCCTCAAAGACGTGGCGGCGGGCCTGGCGGTGATCGGCGTCGCGTACTTCATGTTCCTTCGGCTGGTGGTGAAGCCCGACCGGCTCACCCGTTCGAAAGAAGCGATGTTGATCCTCGGCTTCATCGGCGGACTGATGGTGACCGAGTTCGTCTTCGGAGCGATGCACCTGCGCGAGCAAGGCTTGAGCTGGTCGAGAGCCGAGCCGGTGACCAGCGCCGTCGCCCTGGCGCTGCAGGGCGTGCCGAACGAAGCGCTTCACTGGATGGGAGTCGTCAGCTTCTGGACCCACCTGTGCATCGTCCTCGCCTTCTTGAATTTCCTTCCGCAGGGAAAGCACTTTCACGTCATCGTCGGCTTGCCCAACGTCTTCTTGAAGCCGTTGCCGCCCGACCCGGCCCACCCGATTTCCAGCAGCGCCAAGCTGTCGACTCCGAACCTCGAGAAAGAAGAGTTCGGAATGAAGTCCTTCAAGGACCTCACCTGGAAACAAGGCCTCGACTTGAACAGCTGCACCGAGTGCGGCCGCTGCCAGACCCACTGTCCGACGTACATCACCGGCAAGCCGCTGACCCACAAGGGCGTCAACCAGACGCTGAAACATTTCCTCTGGGACCACGAGAAGCAGCTGGGCGCGAAGGCCGACGGGCCGGCGGTGGCCGCTGATGGTGGGGCTCCTGCGGCGAGTCCGACCGCGCTGCCCGAGCTGCCCAATCTCGTTCCGGGGATTCTGGCGGCCGAGACCATCTGGGCCTGCACCTCGTGTGGCTGGTGCGAGCAGGCGTGCCCGGTGTTCATCGAGAACGTCCCCCGGTTGATCGACATGCGCCGCTACCAGGTGCAGGTCGAGGCGAGCTTTCCTCCTGAGCTGCAGCGCGTCTTCGAAGGAATGGAACGCCAGGGCAACCCGTGGGGCATCGGCCAGGACAAGCGGGACGAATGGGAAGGCGAGCTGAAGCTTCCGCGCTGGGGCGATGGGGGCGGGCCGTACGAGTACCTGTTCTTCGTCGGCTGCGCGGGCAGCTACGACGAGCGGATGAAGAAGGTCTCGCGCTCGGTGGTGAAGATCCTCAACGAG
>JAYVCD010000166.1:0-16560 GCA_043750125.1 Archangiaceae bacterium
CGGTGAAGGTGGCGGTTCCGCTGCCTTCGGTGGTGACCAGGCCCGTGACCGGAGTGACGGTGAAGCCGGCGCTGTCGTTGTCGGTGTTGCTGCCCGTCACGTCCGCGGCGTTGAAGCCGTTGTAGTTGGTGTCCGCGCTGGTCGCAGCAGCGGTGTTGATGGTGAAGGGCTGGTTTCCGTCGGCCACCGCGTCATCTGCGCCCGTGACGGTGACCGTCTGCGGCGCGTTCCAGTTCGCGGGGGTGAAGACCAACGGCGCAGCAGCGACCGTCGCTTCGGTGGTGTCGTTGCTGCTCAGGCCGATGCTCACGTTGCCGGTGGGCTGAGAGTTGAGGACGACGGTGAAGGTCGCCGTACCGCCGGCCTCGGTGGTGATGAGGCCCGCAAGCGGGCTGACCGTGATTCCGGCGCTGTCGTTGTCGGTGTTGCTGCCCGTCACGTCCCCGGCGTTGATTCCGTTGAAGTTGGTGTCGGTGCTCACGGCGGCGGCGGTGAGGATCGTGTAGCTCTGGTTTCCGTCCTGCACGGCATCGTCGACGCCGGTGACGACCACCGTCTGGGGGGCGTTCCAGTTCGAGGAAGTGAAGACCAGCGCAGCCGGACTGACTGCGGCTTCCGCGGTGTCTGACGAGCTGAGCGCAACCGTGACGTTCGCGACGGGCTGGGAATTGAGGACCACGGTGAAAGTGTCCTTGCCCCCCGCTTCGGTGGTGATCAGGCCGCTGGCCTTCGAAACGGTGATTCCCGCGCTGTCGTCATCGGTGTTGCTGACGCTCACGTCGGCGCCATCGAGACCGTTGTACGAGCCGTCGGCGCTGGTGGCGGGAGCGGTGACCGCCAGGTAGGTCTGGTTCCCGTCCTGCACCGCGTCGTTGACGCCGGTCACGGTGACAGTCTGGGGCGCGTTCCAGTTTGCGGTGGTGAAGACCAGCGACCCGGGCGAGAGGGTCCCTTCGCTGGGCTTGCTCGAGGTGAGGCCGATGGTGACGCCGGCGGTGGGCTGCGAGTTGAGCCGAACGGTGAAGGTCGCGCTGCCGCCGCTTTCGGTGGTGATCAGGCCGGCGAGCGGAGTAACGGTGATCCCGGCGGTGTCGTTGTCGGTGTTGGTCACTGACACGTCGGCGGCATTGAAGCCGGTGTAGTTCACGTCGGCGCTGGTGGCCGGCGCGGTGATGATCGAATACAGCCGAGGTCCGTCGGCGATCAGATCATCGGCGCCGGTGACCGTCACGCTCTGGGGTGCATTCCAGTTCGCGGGAGTAAACGTCACCGAGGAGACCGAGACGCCGCCTTCGGCCGTTTCGCTGCTCGAAAGACCGATGACGACGTTCGAGGTGGGCTGGGAATTGAGCACCACCGAGAACGTGGCCTGGCCACCCGCTTCGGTCGTAATCAGCCCCGCCGACGGAGTCAGCGTCACGCCGGGGGTGTCATTGTCGGTGTTGGTCACCGCGACATCGCTCGCGTTCCTCCCCGAGTAGTTCGCGTCGGTGCTCACCGCCGCACCGGTGATGATGGTGTAGGCCTTGGCCCCGTCTGCCATCGCATCGTCGACGCCGATCACCGTCACGACCTGGGGCGCGTTCCAGTTCACCGGGGTGAAGGTGAGCGAGCCGACCGAGGGGATCCCCTCGCTGACGTTGCTCGAAGAGAGTGCGATCACGACGTTCCCGGTCGGGGCCGAGTCGAGGTTCACCGAGAAGGTCGCCGTGCCTCCGCTTTCGGTGGTGACCAGGCCGGCGACGGGCGAGACGAGGATCCCCGGGGTGTCGTTGTCGGTGTTGATCCCGGTTACGTCTGCCGCGTCGAGGCCGCTGTAGTTGGTATCGGTGGTGGTCGCGGGCGCGGTGACCACGGTGTACGGCTGCGAGCCGTCGGGAATGGAATCATCAGACCCTTTCACCGTGACCGTCTGGGGCGTGGCGTAGTTGCTCGGGGTGAAGACGAGGGCGGCGGTCGACAGCGTCGCTTCGAAATTGCTGACCGAGAGGTTGATGGTCACGCTCGCCGTCGGCTGAGAATTGAGCACCACGGTGAAGGTGGCGGTGGTGCCGAACTCGGAAGTCACCAGCCCCGAGGTGGGGCTGACGGTGATTCCCGCGCTGTCGTTGTCGTTGTTGACCACCGCCACGTCGGCGGCGTCGAGCCCGTTGTAGGCCGGGTCCGCGCTGGTCGCCGCTGCGGTGACAATCGTGTAGGGCTGGTTGCCGTCAGCAACCTGGTCGTTGACGCCGGTGACGGTCACGGTGCGCGGCGCGTTCCAGTTGGACGTGGTGAAGACCAGCGAGGACGTCGAGAGGGTGCCTTCGGTGGGCTTGCTCGAGGTGAGGTCGATGGTGACGCTGGCGGTCGGCTGGGAATTGAGCACCACGGTGAAGCTCGCCGTGCCGGCTGCCTCGGTGGTGACCAGCCCGGCCAGCGGGGTGACGGTGATTCCGGCGCTGTCGTTGTCGGTGTTGCTGACCGCGACATCGGCCGGGTCGAGCCCGTTGTAATTCGCGTCGGCGCTGGTCGCTGCCGCAGTGACAATCGTGTACGGCTGGCTGCCATCGGCGACGAGGTCATTGACGCCGGTGACCGTGACTGTGCGTGGCGCATTCCAGTTCGTGGGGGTGAAGACCAGCGCGCCCGGGGACACCGTGCCTTCGAGGGTGTTGCTCGACGAAAGGCCGAGGGTGACGTTCGCGGTGGGCTGCGAGTTGAGCACCACGGTGAAGCTGGCGGTGCCTCCGGCTTCGGTGGTGATGAGCCCGGACAAGGGCGTGACGGTGATGCCGGCGCTGTCGTTGTCGGTGTTGGTGACGCTCACGTCCGCGGCGTTGATCCCGTTGTAGGCGGCGTCCGCGCTGGTCGCCGGCGCGGTGAGAATCGTGTACGGCTGGTTGCCGTCGGCGACCGCGTCATTGACCCCGATGACGGTGACGGTGCGCGGCGCATTCCAGTTCGCAGAGGTGAAGACCAGCGACGCAGACGCAGCCGGAATCACGCCTTCGCCCACGTTGCTGGACGAAAGACCGATCGTGACGTTCGCGATGGGCTGCGAGTTGAGGACCACGGTGAAGCTCGCCGTGCCGCCGCCTTCGGTGGTGATGAGCCCGGTCAGCGGAGTCACGGTGATTCCCGCGCTGTCGTTGTCGGTGTTGGTGACGCTGACGTTCGCGGCGTTGATCCCCGCGTAGTTGGTGTCGGCGCTGGTCGCGACGGCGGTGACGATCGAGTACGGCTGGTTGCCGTCAGCGACCGAATCGTTGACGCCGGTGACGGTGACCGTCTGCGGGGCGCTCCAGTTGACGGACGTGAAGACGACCGAGCTGACGGCCAGCGTTCCTTCGGTGGGGTTGCTGGACGTGAGCCCGATGGTGACGTTGGCCGTGGGCTGCGAATTGAGCACCACGGTGAAGCTCGCGCTGCCACCGCTTTCGGTGGTGACCAGGCCGGAGAGAGGGACGATCGTGATCCCCGGGCTGTCGTTGTCGGTGTTGGTGAGGGCCACATCGCTGGGGTTGATTCCGTTGTAGCCGGTGTCGGCGCTGACGGCCGGCGCGGTGATGGCCGAGTAGCTCTGGCTTCCATCGGCCACCGAGTCGTTGACGCCGGTCACCGTCACCGTCTGGGGGGCGTTCCAGTTGGCGGTGGTGAAGATCAGCGACGCGGGCGAGAGGGTGCCTTCGCTGGGCTTGCTCGAGGTGAGGCCGATGGTGACGCTGGCCGTGGGCTGCGAGTTGAGCCGAACGGTGAAGGTCGCGCTGCCGCCGCTTTCGGTGGTGACCAGACCGGTGGTCGGACTGACGGTGATCCCGGGCGAATCGTTGTCGGTGTTGGTGACCGCGACATCGGCCGGGTCGACCCCGGCGTATTTGGCGTCGGCGCTGGTGGCCGCGGCGGTGATGACCGAATAGACCTGAGGTCCATCGGCGATGGCGTCGTTCACCCCGGTGACGGTGACCGTCTGGGGGGCGTTCCAGTTGGCGGGGGTGAAGACCAGGGACGCGGGCGAGACGGTGCCTTCGGCGGGGTTGCTCGACGTGAGGCCGATGGTCACGGACGCGGTGGGCTGGGTGTTGAGGACCACGGAGAAGGTGGCGGTGCCCCCGCCTTCGGTGGTGACCAGGCCCGTGACCGGAGTGACGGTGACGCCGGGCGAGTCGTTGTCGGTGTTGGTGAGGGCGACATCGGCGGCGTCGAGGCCCGCGTACCGGGTGTCGGTGCTGGTCGCCGCGGCGGTGAGGATCTTGTACGGCTGGTTCCCGTCGGCAACCAGGTCGTCGACGCCGGTGACGGTGACCGTCTGGGGCGCGTTCCAGTTCAAAGGGGTGAAGGTCAGCGCAGCGGGTGAGACGGTGCCTTCGGTGACAGCGCTCGAGCTCAAGCCGATGGTGACGTTGGCAGTGGGTTGGGTGTTGAGCACCAGCGTGAACGTCGCGGCGCCGCCTGCTTCGGTGGTGGTGAGGCCGGTGGTGGGAGTGACGGTCGCTCCGGCGGTGTCGTTGTCGGTGTTGGTGACCGAGACATCTGCCGGGTCGACGCCGCTGTAACCCAGGTCGGTGCTGACTGCGGGCGCGGTGAGAATCGTATACGTCTGGGGACCATCGGCGCGGGAGTCATCGATTCCGGTGACCGTCACCACCTGGGGGGCGTTCCAGTTTGCGGGGGTGAAGACCAGCAAGGCCGGACCGACCGTACCCTCGGTGGGCAGACTCGAAGTCAGCTCGACGCTGACATCGGAAGAAGGCTGGGAATTGAGCACCACGGTGAAGGTGGCGGTACCTCCGCCTTCGGTGGTGGTCAGGCCGGTCGTGGGGCTGACGGTGAGGCCCGGGCTGTCGTCGTCGATGTTCGAAAGCGACACGTCGTCGGCGTTGAGCCCGCTGTAGTTTTTGTCGGTGCTCGTCGCCGGAGCGGTGATGATCTTGTAGCTCTGGGCTCCGTCGACGAGCGTATCGTCGACGCCGGTGACGGTGATCGTCTGGGGCGCGTTCCAATTTTCGGTGGTGAAGATCACCGAGGCCGCCGAGACCTTCCCTTCCTTGACGTTGCTGCTCGAAATCGGAACCGTTACGTCGCTGCCCGGCTTCGACAACAGCACCATCTTGAAGGTCGCTGTGCCGCCTGCTTCGGTCGTCGTCAGCCCGGCCATCGAGTCGACCGAAATTCCGACCGTTCCGCCGCCGCTGCAGTCACAGCCGGCAACACTCATGCAGAACGCAGCAGCGACAATCAGTCTTTTCGTCATGTTTGGGTGTCCCCCTTGGACAGTTACGGCAAAAAAGTGCCGCATTAATATCTGCCAATCCGCACAAACCAAACTGGAACTTTGAAGGCCCTACGAAGCTTACAGCGCACGAAATATGCGCCCCGCGGTCGCGAGGGTCGCAAACGGGCGCAAGCGGTGGGGCCGATTCCTCGCACGTAGATGCTGCGTTTGGCTCGGCGCGCGTGGCATGAAGCGGCGGCTCTGAGTCACTGTGAAGCCATCGGCGGCTGCGTCGCCATTCCCGTCTTCAACCATGCCCGCACAGTGGGGGAAGTGGTGCGCGGTTCGAGGGCGTGGGCGCACACTGTGCTGGTCTGCGACGACGGCTCGACCGACGATTCGGGGGCCCAGGCGCAAGCGGCCGGAGCCGAGCTGCTCACCCACCCGGTGAACCGGGGAAAGGGAGCCGCGCTGCGCACGCTGCTCGCAGAGGCGTCTCGGCGCGGCTTTCGTTACGTCATCTGCCTCGACGCGGACGGCCAGCACTACCCGACGGACATTCCGAAGCTGGTCGACGCGGTCAAGCAGCAGCCGGGGTCGATCGTGATTGGCGCCCGAGATCTTATCGCCGCCCAAGCGCCACCTTCGTCCGAGTTCGGGCGGAAGTTCTCGAACTTCTGGATCTGGCTTGAAGGAGGCCAGAGCCTCGAAGACACCCAGAGCGGCTTTCGCGCCTACCCCCTTCCCGAGACGCTGGCGTTGATGGGCTCGCGCAACCGGTATGACTTCGAGGTCGAAGTGCTGCTGCGGGCCGCGTGGGCCGGAGTGCCTTTGGCCTCGACGAAGATCGACGTGCTGTACCCGGAAAATCGAATCACCCATTACCGGCAGTTCGCCGACAACGCGCGGACGTCGATCCTCAACATCGTCACCATCATCCGCTTGTTTCTGCCGCTGCCGATGGCGCCCTTGCTGCACCAGCGTTCGCGCAAGCCGGGGCTGTCGCTGGACGCGATTCGCCGGTGGTTCTGGCTGGGGGGGCCGGGCCCGGTGTGGCGCTCGATCGCCGCGATTCTCGCGTTGTTCGGGGGGTGGGGAATTCTAGCGTCGGCCGCGATTGGAACGGGCGCGCTGCCGAGCTTGCTCGCCTGGGCCGGGCTGCGCGCGCTGCGCGATCACACCGAAATGGCGGAAGGTGCAGCGGTCGCGGTGGCCTTCACCTTTGGCGTGCTCGAGGCGCTGTTCCGCAAGCGAATCATCGCGCGCGCCGAGCTGGCTTCCGCGCGCAAGTGGGACGGAAAAAGCAAAAGCGGCGCGGCGGGCTACCTCTTCTTCGTGACGCTGTTCAAGGTGCTCGGGCGCTGGCCGGCCAACCTGGTTCTGTATTTCGTCGCCGCCTGGTTCCTGCTGCGTTCGGGCGAGGCGCGGCGGGCGTCTTTGCAGTTTCTCGACCGCGCGATGGGCCCTGCGACCGGCCTTGCGGCGCTGACCCGTACCTACCGGCACCTGCTCGCCTTCGCCCACACCCTGGTCGATCGCGTGGAGCTCGGGGTCGAGGGCCCGGAGAAGTTCTCTCGCGTTTCTGAGCACGGAGTCGGGGAGCTGCTCGATTCGAGCGCAGGACCCAAGGGCTCGATTCTTCTCACCGCGCACCTGGGCAGCTGGGAGCTCGCGTCGGGGCTGCTCGGCTCACGGCTCAAAGCGCCGTTCGACATCGTCGCGTACGACGGCGAAGAGCCACAGGTTCGCGCCGCGATCGAGCGCAGCAGTGAGAAGTTCAAGCCGAACATCTTGCTGGTGGGCAAAGGCGAGCTGGCGGCGCTGGACATTCTGCGCGCCCTGCGGGCGGGACACATGGTCGCGCTTCAAGGCGACCGCACGCTCGACGAACGAACGGTCGAGGTCGACTTTCTGGGTCACCCCGCACATTTCCCGGTCGGCCCCTTCGTCATCGCTGCGCTGTCCGGGGCGACGGTGGTCCCGGCCTTCAACATTCGAATCGCGCCGTACCAATACGAGTTCTTCGCGTTCGAGCCGACGACGTATGCGTTCGATCGCAGCCGAAACAAGAATGAACAGCTGACCGAATGGGTTCAGGCCTACGTGCGAAAGGTCGAGCAACTGGTGAGCAAGCACCCCTTCCAGTGGTTCAACTTCTTCGATTTCTGGGCTCGCCCCGCTCCCCCGGCCGAGCCGTCACGGGTTTCGCCTCGATGAAAACGGACCCCGCCGAATGGAAGAAGGTCGCCCAGTAGCCGCCGCTGGACTTCGAGATCTTCAAGCTGCACCAGCTGCAAGCGGCCTCACCGGTCGACGGAAAGATCCACCCCCGGGTCTTCCTCGAGTGCACCGACTGGGTGAACGTGATTCCGGTGACCGGCGACGGGCAGCTGGTGATGATCCGGCAGTTTCGTTTCGGGACCTGGTCGGTGACGCTCGAAATTCCCGGAGGGATGATCGACGAAGGCGAAGAGCCCGCGGTCGCCGGCGCTCGCGAGCTCGAGGAAGAGACGGGCTACCGGGCGGGGCGGCTGATCTCTTTGGGCTGGTGTCACCCCAACCCTGCCCTGCTCACCAACCGGCTGCACTGCTTCCTCGCGCTCGATTGTGAGCCGGTGCACGCAGGAGCCCCGGACGAGGGCGAAGACATCGGGGTCGAGCTTCACTCTCGCGCGCGGGTGCAGCAGTTGCTGCGCGAGGGGCAAATCACCCACTGTGCGGTGATCACCGCGTTCTACCTCGAGCAGCTCCGGGGACCGGGGCGCTGAACAGCCGCCGGCCCGCGCTACTTCGCAGCCGCGACCGGCATCTCGAACAGCTTCACCACCACCCCGTCGGCCACCGCGACCAGCGACTTGTCGGGCGAGATCGCCACGAAGCCCACCCGTTCGATCGGAAACTTCCGCAGCAGCGTGCGGGTCGCGGCGTCGTAAATTCGCACCCACTTGTCTTCCGATGCGGCCGCGAAGATCGAACCGTCTGCGCTCAAGGCGATCGACGAGATGCCCTTCGTCGCTCCCGAGAAGCTGCCGACGTTGGCGCCCGTGACCGCGTCGGACACGGTGACCTCTTTGTCGCTGCCGCTGTAGAGGAACAGTTGCTTCGCGTCGGCGGCCAGCAGGCTCGAAGTGGGCCGGGTGCCCTTGAGCTCTTTTTTCTGCTTCCCGTCGCGGGAGTCGTATTCGAGCAGCGCGCCGGCCTTGTTCACCCCGAAGATCGCCTTTCCGTCCTTGCTGAATTCAGGCGTTCGAACCCGCACCTCGTAGAGCTCTTTGCCGTCTGCGACCGCGAAGACTTCGCTGGTGCCGCTGATTCCTCCTGCGGCGAGCAGCTTGCCATCGGGGCTGAAGGCCACGTGGGCGATGGGCTCGGCGTTGTGCATCACCCGCACCGCTTTCCCGTCGGGCAGCGACCAGAGGTTGAGGGTCAGCCCGGCGTCGCCCGCGGCGAGAAGCTTTCCATCGGGGCTGAAGGCGATGGACGAGATGCCGTCTTTCGGGCCGACGAGCTTGAGCAACTCGGTGCCGGTGGCGACGTTCCAGATCCGTACGGTTTTGTCGAAGCCGCCGGAAGCAGCCGTCTTGCCATCGGGCGAAAACGCCACCGCGATCACCGTGGCGGTGTGCCCCGACATCGCTCGCGGCCCCCCGGGCAACAAGGAACGGTCGACCGGGGCGGCGCAGACCAGGACGGCCAGCAGCAGCGCGGTCACGCGTCCTTCCGACGGCGCTTCAAGATCGCCTGCCCTTTCTTCGCGCGGGTCCAGGTTCCCGACCGGCCCCCGCTTTTGTGTTCCAGCTGGACGTTCTCGATCACCATTCCGCGATCTACCGATTTGAGCATGTCGTACACCGTGAGGGCCGCGGCACAGACGGCGGTGAGGGCCTCCATCTCGACCCCGGTGCGCCCGACGGTCTTCACCGTTGCGATTATCTCCACTCCAATCACCACCGGGTTGACTTCCATTTCGACGCCCGACAGCTCGATCGGGTGACAGAGCGGGACGAGGTCCGGAGTGCGCTTGGCGGCCATCACCCCGGCCAGACGGGCGGCGGCGAGCACATCTCCTTTCTCGACTTTCCCCGCCCGGATGATCAGCAGGGTCTCGGGATTCATTCGCACCCGCGCGGTCGCGGTGGCGACGCGCTGGGTGATTTTCTTACTGCCTACGTCCACCATTCTCATGGCTGCCCTCTGTAGCATCGGCGGGCAGCGCGCACTTCAGGTGCGAAGGCGTCCCCCCCCCCCTCATCCTCTTCAGTCGTCGAGAATGAACTTACGCGGGTTCTGGGCGATGCCGTTGACCCTGACTTCGTAATGGAGGTGAGGCCCGGTCGACCTGCCCGTATTGCCCAGCCCGGCGATCAACGCACCGCGCTTGACCTTGTCGCCCGCCTTGACCCGAATCGAAGACAGGTGGCCGTAGCGGGTCTTGATCCCGTAGCCATGGTCGATCACCAACACGTTGCCGTAGCCGCCTTCGAGGCCGGCGAACACCACGGTGCCGTCCGACGGAGCGATGACTTCCTTCCCATGCGGCCCTGCGATGTCGAGGCCGGCATGCATCACGCGTTCTGCGGTGTACGGGTCGAGGCGGGTGCCAAAGTCACTGGTGACCCAGCCGCGCACCGGCCACACCGAGGGGGTCGAAGCCAACAGGCTCTTCTGGTCCTGAAAGTAGGCTTGCAGCTCTTGCAGGCTCTGCTCTTGCCTTGTGGCCTCAGCGCCGGCCTTGTCGAGCTTCTCGACCAGCGCCCGCGGGGTCTCAGGAGCGCGCGCACGCAGAAACTGGTTGTCACCCGAGGCAGAAACCTTGGACTCGGGGGACTCTTCGGTCGGCCCCATCGCGAGGTTCCGCTGGGGGTCGGAGAGCAAGGTGATCGCCCGCAGCTTCTGATCGAAGCGCTCGACCCGGTCGAGGGTCGCCCCGATGTGCTCGAGCCGCTCGCGAACGGCCAGCAGCTCGCTCTTGAGCTTCAGGTTCTCATCGCGCAGCGCAGGATTTTCGCCCGCCTGCCCGACCACGTTGAAATAGTGGGCACAGGCCGCAACGGTCACGAGCACGACGACGCTCAAGAACCCCGCAATCTGAAACAACCGCTTCTTCTGAAGCTTGAAGCGCCTGACTTCCGCCCCGTGATGATCGGGGACGACGATCAGCGTGAAGGTCTCGTTGGCCAAAAGGCGTTCCCCTGAGTCAGTCGAATCTAAACGGCCGCGAATACTGGATCACCAGTACAACGCGACGCAACAACAAAGCCAGTGTGTGTGACCCGGGAGTGACAGCGAAGTTTTACTCGACCGACTTGACGACAATCACGGTGATGTTGTCGTCGCCGCCACGCTCATTGGCCAGTTCTATCAGCTTCTTAGGTGCGTCCTTGATGTCGTGCGCACTGACCAGCTCGCGGATTTCCTTGTCTTCGACCAGGTTGGCCAGACCGTCCGAGCAAAGTATGAAAAAATCGCCGGGCTCGGTGACCAGGCCCATCACGTCGACCTGCACTTCCTCTTCGAACCCGACTGACCGGGTGATGATGTTCTTGTAGCGCGAGTGCCGCGCCTCTTCAGGGGTGATCATCCCCGCCTTGATCTGCTCGTTGACAAGCGAATGGTCTTCGCTGATCTGCTGAATGAGATCGCCGCGGACCAGATAGGCCCGGCTGTCCCCGACATGAGCGAACAACGCGTGGTTGTTCTTCACGCACAGAGAGATGACGGTGGTGCCCATCCCGTTGAGGCGGGGATCTTCCTGGGCGGCTTTGAAGATTTCCATGCACGCGCGCTCGACTGCGCCGCGCAGGAACTCAGGCAGTGGAGAATCCTGGAGGTTGGTGTCGGCCTTGAAAGGATTGTCGGTGGCGTCTTTGACCCGCCGCAATTCCTTGTCGATCGTCTCGACTGCGATTCGAGACGCGGTGCCACCGCCTGCATGGCCTCCCATTCCGTCGGCCACCACGAAGAGCTGCAGCTCCTCATCAATGAGGAAGCTGTCCTCGTTGTGGTTGCGTTTTCTGCCGACGTCGGTGAGCCCCGACGAGATCGCCTTCAATCGTGAGGCCCCATCGGTCCGTGACACGCGCGGAATGGTAGGCGAGGGTTCCGATCGCAGCAACCAAACTTTCTCAGGCGGTACGTCGAATCTCCTTTCTTGCTCTGGCACGGGTGACTCGCGCGACGGCCGAGTGGGCTGACCGGAGCAGGGCTTGAGCGGCAGAAAGGGCCTCTCGCGTGACTTCCACCCCTGAGAGCATTCGGGCCAGCTCTCCCGCCCGGGCATCCGTTTCGCTCAGCGAACAGACGCTGGCGTGGGTGCGACCCCGGCTGTCGGTCTTTTCGACCTTCAGATGTGCGTCGGCGTGCGCGGCGACCTGCGGGAGGTGGGTGATGCAAAGAACCTGTCGGTGCCGGCTGACTTCCTTGATCAGCCGACCGACTACGTCGGCGACCGCGCCTCCGACTCCGGCATCGGCTTCATCGAACACCGTGCAGACGCACTCATCGGACTCGGCGAGCGCGGCCTTGATCGCCAACATCACCCGCGACGCTTCTCCTCCCGAGGCGACCTTGGCCAGAGGGCGCAGGGGCTCTCCGACGTTGGCGCAAAAAAGCAGCTCAACTCCGTCGGCCCCGGCCGGCCCCAGGGCCACTGCATCGAGCTGCACTTCGAAGCGCGCCTTGGCCATGGCCAGCTTCTTCAGCCGTTCGGACACGGCCTCGACCAGGGCTGAAGCGGCCGTTCTTCGCGCGGCGGTGAGGCAAGCCGCACACGCCGTTGCGTCCCCCACCGCCTTGAGCCTCTGGGTTTCGAGCTCAGCGCGCCGTTCGGCCCGATGGAGCAGCCCCTGTAACTCGACTGCAAGGCTGTCGCGTCGGGCGAGCACTCCTTCCAGCGCAGCGCCATGCTTGCGCGACAACCGGCGCAAGGCGTCGAGACGATCGTCGAGCACTGCCAGCCGGCTGGGATCTGCTTCGAGCGCGCTGAGGTAGCGCGAGAGGCTGCGGGCGGACTCTTCGAGCTCGGCCTGGGCCGCGACCAACCGTTCGCGGGGTGCGCTCAACCCGGAATCGATCTTCTCGGCGTCCGAAACCGCCGCCAGGGCGCGCCCGGTCAGATCAAGCGCCGAGGCCTCGCGGGTCGAGACCAGCTCTTCGGCCAGCGCGGCCAGCTGTCGCAACCGCTGGCTGGCCTTGAGCCTTCGCTGCTCGGCCTCGAGCTGCACATCTTCGCCGGGACGGGGATCCACCTTGTCGATCTCATCGAGTTGGTACCGCAGGAAATCAGCCCGCACCTGCACCTGGGTCTCGTCCCCGCCCAGGCCTTCGCGTTCCTGGTCGATTCGACTGAGCGTGGCGAAAGCTTCCTTGTACCGCTCGGACGCGCGGGCGACCCACTCGCCGCCGAGCCTGTCGATCAGCGCGCAGTGGCGGGCCGCATCGAACAAGGCGAAGTGTTCGTGCTGCCCCGCTACGTCGACGAGCCCGTGCATCAGGCGCCCGAGAACGCCGACGGCCACCAGCGCTCCGTTGACGTGAACTTTGCCGCGGCCATTGCGACCGACCAACCGCCGCACGCTGACTTCCGAGCCGAGGTCGGGAAGGCCGAGCTCCGAAAGGCGCGCGCCCATCGCAGCGGACCGCTCGAACACCCCCTCGACTACCGCTTCTTCGGCCCCCGAGCGGACGGTCTGCCCATCGGCCCGCGCCCCGGACAACAGCGCGAGCGCGTCGATCAGCATCGACTTCCCCGCGCCGGTTTCGCCGGTCAAGACCGTCAGCCCCGGCCCGAAGGCGACTTCCGCCTCTTCAATCACCGCAAAGTTCGACAACCGCAGCGACAGCAACATGGTGCCCGCCTCCTGACGCGTGTTCAGTGGATACTGAACACCCTATCAGTACGGGCTGACATCCGGACACCGCCCTGACGTTTCGGAGTGCGCGACCAAATTGAGATTGCGGCCTGATTACGGGGGGATCCCAAAAACGCTTGCGGCGTGATCTGACGCCCTCATCGGGAGGGCGAAATGCCGCGACGGAAGACGAGGAAGTTGGCTGCGAGCACCCAGGCGCCACAGGATGGATCGACGCTTGGGCACATGAGTGATGCCGAGCTGTTGAAGGAGCTTGCGCGTCGTCGCGCTGCACGAGGGCGGTTTATGACCCTCGATGACATCGAGTCCTTCATCGAGGTGGATCAACAAGATGCGTCTCAAGAGGAACTCGTCGCCGTTGTCGAAGGGCTTCCGCCAGAAGACCTGACTTCGAAGCCATGCCCAAAGTGCGGTGGTTTGGTTCCAATGAAGGCGCGCAACCGCGTGCGCCACTTGATGACGACGGCGGGCGAGCTGCGCCTCTCGCGCAACTACCACTACTGCAAGACCTGCCAGAGCGGCTTCCACCCGCGGGACATCGAGCTGAAGCTGCCTGAAGAAGGCGAGGTCTCGGACGCGATGGAGAAACGCATCCTCGACTTCGCGGTGAACACCTCTTTCGGAGAATCCGCTGAGCGGTGGGGCGTTCACTACCCTTTCCCCATCTCAGCCAACCTGTTTCGCCGGGTCGTGAATCGCGTAGGCCGACGACGTGAACAGGCGCACAGCCTGCTCGCGCTGCAGCAGGCTGCTTTGCCCTCACCTCAGTACCCGCCGAAGTCGCTGGTGATTGCCGGCGATGGCAGCATGTTGCTGACGCACCAGGGCTGGAAAGAGGCCAAGGTTGCCGTCGTTGCTCGCGGTGAGAGCATCATCCCCGGCCTGGCTGACTGGCAGTTGCGCATCCGACAGCTCGTCGAAGCCAACTCGCCTGACGCCGCCATCCGCGAGTTGCTCGACTGTCTGCCCTTCACCACCACCGATGACCAACTCGCCGCGCTCGACTCTCTCGTCCGCTACTACCGCAACAACGAAAAGCGCATGCGCTACACCGCGTTCCGCGAAGCCGGCCTGCCCATTGGCTCCGGCATCGTCGAGAGCGCCCATAAGCACATCCTTCAGGCCCGCATGAAGCAAGCGGGCCAGCGCTGGTCGATGCTCCGTGGCCGTCGCATGGTCCAACTTCGCGCTCTCTACCGCACCGCAGGCCCGCGCCGCTTCCACTGGGCCATCCGCGAAGCGCTGAAGGTCCCGCCCTCCCGCCCCCACACCGCGGTGCCCAACGCTCCGCGCCGTGTGAAACGCGACTTCGTCCCGACCGCCATCAGCCTCTACAACCGCAGCCGCGCCTCAAATTGATCGCGCACTCGACGTTTTCAAAAAAAGAGCAGCGACCCGGGACGCCGATGCCATTTCCAGCGCCGGCCTGGAATCGTGCCGGGGAAGATCGGGCATGGCGGTTGCTCACCGTCCAGCGTGGCTCAAAAAGCAAATCCGGCCTTGTTGGCCAACGCGGATTACTACGGGACTCTGGCGGCGGCTCGAAGCCTCGGGCGCTACGGAGTTCCCGTCACCGTCGCCCACGACAACCACCTGGGGCGGCCTCGTGGTCCCGCTTCATGAGTTGGCTGATGGCGTTCGGGGCGGCCCACCCGGGGTACGTGCTCTACTCGACCAGCGACGACGCCGCGTTCATCTACTCGGCCCACCGCGAACAAGGAGAGGAAGACCTGACCTGGAACCCCGCGCACCGCGAGGTGAAGGTCAGGCGCACGGTCAACGCCGCGCCGGACCCCGAGTGGGTGGCCGCCCTGGTGGCGCAGCTGAACGGGGGGGGGCGAACTGGCTGCGTCACCCGGAATTTTCAGCCTTGCTGCAGACCACGACGACCCCGCAGAAAAACGTGCCGAGCCGACGCCCGGCGGCCCAGGTCACCCGAGCTGCACCGCCGACACCTGCACGCCCAGCGCTTGTCCGTTCAAAGCGATGCGTCCGCGATCCGTCACTTGAGGTGCGTGCCGTGGGTTCCCGCGGCAGTGGTGATCGAAATCACCGGCCCGATGCTGGCGTTCTTCAGGTCGGTGTAGAGCTGGTAGACGAACCGGGTATCGAGGTGACCGTCGTCGAGGACTTCGAAGCGGGCGGCGCTGACGCCCAGCTGGTCTGCGTCTTTCACCACCGTGCCCGTCTCGGGAATCAACGGAATGACAGCGCCCGCCGCCAGCCCGCACAGCGGAGCAGCGGAGGAAAGGGCAGCCACCTTCCCCACCAACGGCAGCGCGACGTTGCAGCCACCCCCGACGTGCCAGACGACCAGGTCACTCGAGGCGGTGGCCGCGAGGTCGAGATCGAAGGTGACCATTTTCTTCGTCGGCCCGGTGGCCGTGGGAATCGTGGCCTCGAGCGCGTAACGCCAGGTGCCGATCACCGGAGACCCCGGGCCGCAGCCGAGGGCGAAGAGCATCGTCACGAAAGCGAATGAGCGGGAGCGCATGGGGAGGCCTTAGCCGACGTGGGACATCGCGGTGACCGGCTTGAGCCGGGCCGCGATGAACGAGGGAATGAGCGAGATCGACGTGACGGCGAGGGTGATGAACGCGATGGCCGTCAGCGCCCACTGCGCGGTGGGAATGATGATCAGGTGGTCGCTCATCATGATCATCTGCGCCTCGAGCGGCAGCGGGACCCCTGCCCCGTTGATCACCGCCGAGAGCACCACCCCGGCAAGAGCGCCGGCGAGCGAGCTCATCGCTCCGAGCAGGAAGCCTTCGGTGAGGAACATCGCGAGCACGCGCAGCCGCTGCATTCCGATCGCCCGCAGGGTGCCGATTTCCCGCGTCCGTTCCCGAATCGAAATCCACATCACGATCATGATTCCGACCCCGACGATCGCCAGCATCACGATCGCCATGATGAACGAGAGCATGTCCATCAGGTCGACGGTCCACGACACGAAACTGACTTCGTCTCGCCAGTTGGTCACGTCGAGCTTCTGCCCCGTCCACGCTTCGCGGCTGACGTTCTCGAACTTGAAGAAGAACGCACGAGGGTCTTCGTCGAGCAGCTCGTACCCTGCTTTGGCGATCGCGAGGCGCAGCCGTTCTTGAACGCTCTTCACTGTCTGAGGGTCGAAGTGGGTGAGGTACAGCTGCAGCGCCCCGGTCGTGTCGTTGTTGAGCTGGTAGAGGTCGCGCAGCGTCGCCTCATTCATGAAGCTCGAGAACTGACTCATCAACCCGACGTTCTTGGCGATCGCGACGATGGTCACATCGACGGTGTTGTTGGTGCCACGCGGCGTGGGGGCCGAGAGCGTGATCTTGTCCCCGACCTTCACCTCGAGCTCGCGCGCCTGGTCCTCGAACAGCAGCAACGAGTTGGGCAAAGCGAGATCGGCGAGCTTTCCGGACTTGATCACCAGCACGTCTTTGAGGCCCAGTTCCTGGGTCACGTCGATGCCGCCCAGCCCGAACATCTTGGTGTTGGTGTCGCTGATCG
>JAYVCD010000167.1:0-13361 GCA_043750125.1 Archangiaceae bacterium
AGAAAAAGTTCTGGAGCATTCCGGGGGTGGTTTCCACTTCGGTCGGCTACGCGGGAGGCACGACCCAGGGTCCGACGTACAGGGACGTCTGCTCGGGCAAGACCGGTCACGCCGAAGTCGTGGCGATCGAGTTCGACCCGGCCCAGGTCAGCTACCCGGCGCTGTTGAAGGTCTTCTGGGAATCGCACAACCCAACCCAGCTCAACCGTCAGGGCAACGACACCGGCACCCAATACCGCTCGGGCATCTATGCCTCGACCCCCGAACACCGTCGCCTCGCCGAGGCCTCTCAAAAGGCCTACCAGGAGCAGCTGAGCAAGGTGGGGCTCGGAACGATCAAGACCGAAATCCTCGATGCCCCGCCCTACTGGCCGGCCGAGGAATACCACCAGAAATACCTCGCCAAGAATCCAGACGGGTACTGCGGCCTGGGCGGCACCGGCGTCTCGTGCCCCATCTAGCTTTGGTCCCTTGAACCGCAGCGCGGGGTGTCTAGGTGTGAACAGGCAGGAGCTGCTCGGCGGGAAAAAAGTAGCGTGCGTGAGTCCTACGCACGTTCTCTTCCGAGTGGGCGTTAAGAACGACAACTTCGATATCGGGATCCCCAGCCTTGGCTAATTCTGCTTCAAGCCTGCGTCTTGAGGAGATTGCCCTGTCTGTGCCCAGATCCTCGAAGAGTTCCAGAACCCCGACAGAACGCCGATAGATGATGAGGAATTGTTTCATCCCCTCCTCCCTTACTGCTCAGACCCGAAAGATCCTTCCTAATCTTCTCGACGATCTGGGTCCAGTTGGTGCGTGCTTCTTCAGTGGCAAAGCGGATTTCCCGCCACTCCCGCTCTCGCGCAGGGTCGCCCTCTAAAAAAGCTCGTCCTTCATGGATTCTTGCTTGCTGCTGATGCAGCTCTACGTCCTGAATCTCAGCTTCGGCAATGGACGTGGTCTTCAGCGCCGCGACGTTCCACTGGGTCAGAGATCACGCCGCCTTGTTCAAGGGCCTCGCGGGGCTGCTCAAACCCGGCGGCCGGCTGCACGCCCAATGCGGCGGGGCGGGAAATTTGCTCGGGTTTCTGACCCTCGTGCGCGAAGTCGCCCAGAGCCCGCCGTTCGCGGTCTTCCTCTCGAACTTCGAGTACCCGACCCGGTTTGCAGAGCCGGACGAAGAGCTGCCGCTGTTGGCCGCGGCAGGCTTCACCGACGCCAGAGCGTGGCTCAAGAACGCCCCCACTCCATTCGCAGCTGCCGAGGACTTCCGCACGTTCATCGCAGTCGTGGTGCTCCGGCATCCGCTCGCGCTGTTGCCCGAGAGCTTGAGGGACAAATTCCTGGACGCGGTGACCGAGCGTTGCGCGCTGGACTACAGCCTGGACTACGTCCGACTCGAGCTGCGTGCGACGCGTTCGCACGACTAGAGTCCCCTCATGAGTCTCGCCATCGACTGGGATGCCTTGTTCGTCGCAGCAGAAACGGCTCGAAAGCGCGCCCACGCCCGCTACTCGAACTTCCAGGTCGGAGCGGCGCTGTTCTGCGACGACGGGTCGATCATCGCCGGCTGCAATGTGGAAAACGCCAGCTACGGGTTGACGTTGTGCGCCGAGCGAAACGCGGTCGGGCACATGGTGTGCGAGGGAAAGAAGCTGGTGGCGGTCGCGATCGTGGTCGACAGCGTGAAGCCGACTCCGCCTTGCGGAATGTGCCGCCAGGTGATGGCCGAGTTTGGGCCCGCTTCGATGGAAGTCCGCAGCCGGAACCTCGCCGGCGCAGAGGAGCGATACACGCTGGGCACCCTGCTTCCCCACGCCTTTACGGCGGAATTTCTATAGCGGTTTCGAGTTGTTGGCGGAATGGGATGTAAGTTTGCGGTTTTGGGTCTAGCGGGGTGTCAAGCAACCCGATGAGTACTGAAAATATCGATGGTCGATTCGTAGTCAAAGGCCCGCTCCGTTGCGCTGGAGTGGGCTCGTTGGTGTGCGCGGAAGACACCGACGGCGCCCGCACCGCGATTCGGCTGATTCCTCAGCTGGCGCAGGGAAAAGAAGCCGTCGCGGCTGCGCTGCGGATGCCGATCCACCCGGTGCTTCCGCGGGCGATTGGTTCGGGCGCGCTCAACGGCACGGCCTGGGTAGCGCTCGACTTTCCTGAAGGCGAGCTGCTGACGAATCAGATTCCGTTGAAGACATCGGCATTGCTGACGATGGGCGCGATGATCGCGGGCGCGCTGGCGGCGTTGCACGAGAAAGACATCATCCACGGTGAGCTCTCGAGCGAATCGGTGCTGGTGGTTCCTGCCACTGCCGGAGATCGCTTCGTATTGTTCGACGCCCCGTTGGTGGTGATGAACCGGCTGACCGACCGCCGCGGCGAAGAACGATTGCTCTCGCAGCTGACGGTCCTCGTCCCGTTTCTCTCGCCCGAGCGCGCGCGCGGAGCGAAGGCCAGCCGGTCCTCGGACGTGTGGGCGCTGGGGATGATCATCTCGATTGCCAGCGGAGCGAAGGGCGTGCCGGGCACGTCGACGCTCGAGAAGATTGCCGGAATCGTGACCAACAAGTGGCGACCGGCGGTGTCCGGCACGTTGCCCATTGCGCTGCGGCTGCTGCTGACCCGAATGCTCGCTCCCGAGCCGTCCGACCGCCCGTCGGCGATGGATTCGGCAATCGAGCTCGAGCACCTTTGTGTCGCGCTCACTGCGGTGGATCCAGTCGCCGCCTTCGAGGCCCCCGTCGTCGAGCGACTGCCGTTCGTCGAGAAGACGGTGATCGTGGACCCGTTCGAGGCACTGGTCGCAGAAGGAGTGACCGCGGTCGAAGTCACGGACCCCCAGACGGCGCAGGTCCCGGGGCCCACTGCTCCTTCCGGCCCGCTGTCGGACGAGCCCACGATGGCCTCTCTGATGCGGGGGTTGCTGATTCCCGCGCTCCCTGCAAAGCCTCGGCGCCGCACTCCCCTGCCGCTTCCGCCCATTCTCGACCCGGCGGCCCTCACCGTCCCTTCGCAGCCGGCACGCCACCCGTCCCCGGCTCCGAGGCCCGGGGTCGTGGCGTCGGTGCCTGAATTCGAGTTGCCGAATTTTACGTCGATTCAAACGATGCGGTTTGGAGCGCTGCCGGGTGCCGTGCGCCCACCCAAGCCACTGGCCGTGCTGACCGAAGATGTCGCCGATGAGGCCGCCGCGGCGCGGGCGTCGATCGAGGCTGCGGCGCCGACTCCACTGGTCGACGCCCCTTCGATTCATGACCAGGCCGAAGACGCGTTCGCCGCCAACGTTCGCCTCGGGCAGCAGCATCGGTTTCTCGCGGCGGGAATCATCGCCGGACTGCTCTTCCTCGCCATCGCCGGCCTGGTCGTGAAATCGCAGTACGACAGCCCCTCGGAGCCCAGCAACGCCGCCGAGCCGGTCAAAGCCGAGCCGGTCAAAGCCGAGCCAGTCAAAGCCGAGCCAGTCAAAGCCGAGCCGGTCGAAGTCGAGCCGCTCAAAGCCGAACGGACCCGGGCGAAGCCGGTGGCTGCCGCGGCCCCGGTGAAGGCGGCCAAGCCAGGCCACAAGACCGCCGGCGAAGAGGGTCCACGCCGGCCTGCCTCGCGCCTCGACGAAGGGGACTGAAGCGGTCACAGCCGGTGCTATGAGCGAAGGCTCTATGAGCCAGGTCGCCCTGATCACCGGAGGCACCCGCGGCGTCGGCCGCGCCCTCGCCCTCCGCCTCGCCAAACGCGGAATGGACGTAGTCGCCACTTTCCGCCGAGACACCGAAGCGGCCGAGGCGTTGAAGAAGGAAGTCGAAGCGCTGGGTCGCAAGTGCATTGTCGCTTCGGCCGATCAGCTCGAGCCGCAGAGCCTCGAGCCCGTCTTCGCCACGATCAAAGCCGAGTTCGGTCACCTCGATGTCTTCGTCGCCAATGCCGCCTCGACGAAGTTCGCGCCGCTGATGGACACCAAGCTTCACCAGATGGACAAGACGTTCAACGTCACGGTGAAGAGCTTCTTGCTCGGCTGCCAGAACGCCGCGCCACTGATGAAGGGGCGCAACGGGAAAATCGTCGCGGTCTCTGGAATGGATTCCCGCATCGCCCTTCCCTTCCATGGCCTGCTCGGCGCGATGAAAGGCGCGATGGAAATTCTCGTCCGCTACCTCGCCACCGAGCTGGCTTCCGATGGGATCCGCGTCAACGCGGTCAACCCGGGCTACATCGACACCGACTCTTCGCGCTTCTACGTCGGGGTCGCGCAGTGGGAAAAGATGGTGAGCCAGTTGGGCGGCATGGTGCCCACCGGAGCCATCGGCACCGCCGATGAGATCGCCGCCAGCATCGAATGGCTCTGCATCGACGAGTCCCGCTACGTCAACGCGACCACCCTGGTCGTCGACGGTGGGCTCGAAGCGAACTACCAGATGTTTTTGTCGAGCAAGCTGGCCACCTAGGCCGCCTCGTGCGCTTCCTGGTCACCTTCTGGTACTGGCTCGTCTTTTGTCCGACGATCGTCTTCGGCTGGTGCCTCGCCGTGCCGCTGTGGCTGGCGACGATGGGGTTCGACCCCGCGGGGAAGATCCTCCATCTGTTCGTCAACACCTGGGTCTTTCAGTACCTGAGGATCTGGCCCGGGTGGAGCGTGAAGGTGCTGCACCGCGAACGCATTCCTCAGGGCCCGTGCGTCTTCGTGGTGAACCACCAATCGATGGCCGATGTGGTGGCGGTGATGGGCCTGCGAACCCAGTACAAGTTCGTCTCGAAGGACTCGCTGTTTGCGGTGCCGATCGTCGGCTGGACGATGAAGATGTTGAAGTACATCAAGGTCGAGCGGGGCAAGCCGCACTCGATGCATCAGATGGTCGAAGAGTGTCGCTTTTGGATTCGCAAAGGCGTCCCGGTGCTGCTCTTTCCCGAAGGCACCTATTCCTCGAACCCGAAGAAGCTGCTCCCGTTCAAGCGGGGCGCGTTCATGATCGCGATCGAGGAAAAAGTTCCGCTGGTGCCGGTGTTCCTGCGGGGAACGACCGAGCTCATTCACGAGGACGGGCCGTGGATGTCGCCCCGCGCGCGGATCACGGTCGAAGTGCAGGACCCCATCGCCCCCCTGCCCGATGAGACCGACGACGCCCTGGCCAGTCGCACCCGCAGGTTGTTTGCCAGGGGCCTCGGGAAAGACATCTAGGCTTTCATTCAGGGCTTACCGGGCGAGGGATGAGCTGGGCTATCAGCCGACCTTCCGCCGAGCACTCGATCAGCGTCGCCAACCGTTTCGCCTTTGTTTCTTCTCTCTTCGCAGACACCACCCAGTGGGTAGCGACCCGCTGGTACCCCGGGGGCCGCGGCGTGCTCGAGCACCAACAGCGCCACGTCGTAGGTGGTCTTCACCCGCGTCGCGTAGTCCTTCCAGGAATGGGTTTCGACCAGCACCCCGAAGCGGTGGTGCGAGGCCCAGTACGCGTGGGAAATGCGCAGGGGAGGAACCCCGTACCCGAACCCGGACAGCGGCTCGTCGTTCTTCTAAAACGCGGGGCAGAAATCGAGCGGCATCTGGCCCAGCGCGGTCAGCTCTTTCATCAGTGCATCACTGAGCTCGAAGCCCAGGGCGTTGAGCTCAGCGGTGCCACTGAAGCGGGGCTCGGGTGTCACCCCGACGTCGGGTTGGAACTTCGCTCCGTCGGTGACGTGCAGGTCCGCAAAGAGAATCGGGTCGTACTTCAGCAGCAACTTCAACATCGCCTGCATCTCGGGTGCGTCGGCCTTGATCCAGTCGCGATTCAAGTTCAGGTTCTGCGAGGTGACGCGCCACCCCATCTGCTCGGGGCCATTCTGGTTGGGGCGATTGTTGGGGCCGTACCGTTCGTGGCCGTCGACGTTGATCACCGGGACGAAGACGAAGGTCACCCGCCCCAGCAACCCCGGCGACTGTTTCCCGTCGAGCAGCTGGCGCAACAGCCAGAAGCCCGCATCTTTGCCGTCGATTTCTCCGGCGTGAATGCCTCATTCCATCAGCACGACCGGGCGCTGCCGCTGGCCACCAGCGCGAGCATCGGCCGACCTTCGGGCGTGGTGCCGAACTTCTCGCACTTCACCTTCCCCGGAAATCGCTTCGGAAAGGCCGCGCACAGCCGCTCGACTTCTTCGTAGCGTCCGGTCTGCTTCCACCCGGAGCTTTCGGCGGTCGTCGACAGCGGGTCAGCGGCGAGAAGCAACAGGGACACGAGAAGCGCCATGATTGTCTCCTACTCCCGAGCGGTGGAGACAGCGATCGCTTTTGAGCGCCTGAAATGTTCCCACCCGGCCCCGAGATGCGAGCCGCGTGACGAAGAGGACCACCCGACGCTGGGCACCCTTCCCCCCCTCGTCAGGTCGAAGAGCTTCGGCCAGGCACGTCGGCGGTTCGTCCTCGGTGGAGCACGAAGTCCCGAACTTCCCGAAGTGGCTTTTGTGTCCAGAAGTCGCAGCACCCCGCTTTTGTCCCTGCCGACGCCGGAAATCGCGGGGTCCGATGGCGACTCGATTGAGCAGGAAGGAAGTCGTTCGATCTATTCGCGCCGGGTTTCCCCCGGGGACGTCCCACCTTTTCAAACGGGTGATCGGCAAGTCCGAGCACGTGCCGGGCAGTTGAAGAAGTTGAGCGCCCGTTTGCATTGAACGGGTGGAAGGGGTTCACCAGATTTGCCCAACCGCTGTTGGAATCGCTTCAAACGGCCAATGGCAACCGAGGTGGTGTGGGTTACCCCCAGTGGTGTGGCTGACCGTCGAACCGCGGGGGTCAATCAACACCAGTGGGGGTGGGCCACACCAGATGGACAAAACCGTGGGGTTTCCGGTGCTCAAAGCGTTCTTGGGGTGACCTGACAGGCGCGAACGCCCGGCTCCCACGCAAGGAAGAGCTTCGGGTCGGACTTCGGCGGTTCGTCCTCGGTGGAGCGCGCGAAGTCCCGCACTTCCCGAAGAGGTTTCTGCTTCCAGAAGTCACCGCACCCGCCTGTCTTCCCTGCCGACGCCGGAAGTCGCGTTCTCCGATGGTGACTCGATTGAGCGAGAAGAGAGTCGCTCGATCTGGGTGGGTTTCCCCCAGGGGCGTGCCACTAAAGTCGATTCACGGCCAATGCCGCCCAGGAGGTGGGGGTTACCCACGACCTCGACCAACAGAGCGGTGGAGACAGCGATCGGTTAATGAGTGCGCCTGAGGTAGATGTTCGAAGCACCCCAAACGGAGCACCGAGATGATCAAAACACCCCTGCGTCCGAAGCCTGAATTCAATGCGGACAATTCGCGAAAGGTCCTGTTGGGCGTCGGCCTGCTGGGCGTCGGGCTGCTCACCGCCGCGGCGGTGGGTCTGGTCGTCGTACGACGGCGAGAGCTGGGCTACGAGTACGAGCACGACTTCTACGCGATGCTCGGCATCGGGGCCTGAGCGCAAGGTTTTCTGCGCAGCGGTGAAGGCTATCTGGGGGCCGGAGCGAGGAACTTCACCGCTCCCGAGATGACTTCCGCGTTGCGCAGCGGTCGGTAGTGGCCCAACCCCAAGGTGACTTCCAGGTGGGCGCCGGCCCAGTGACGCACCAACGCCTGCGTCTCACTGAACGGAACTTCCGCGTCCTGGGGATCATGAGCGACCCACAGCGGGACTTTCAGCTGCAGGCGTTCCAGCCGGTAGCGGTCCCATTCTTTTTGAAACCGGGTCTCCAGCTGCTGCTGGAGGACAGCCATCGTCGCGGTCGGCAGCCCGACGATCGACTGAAAGCGTTTGGCCCCGGCTTCGAGGCTCGAACCCGGCGCGATCAACGCCACCCGGTCGATCTGCAGGCCGTCGGCGATTGCGATGATCACGCTCATCGCCCCCAGCGAATGCGCGATCACCCCGCTGGCGGGCCCGAAGTGCTCGGCGGCCTTCTCGAGCGCCTGGGCGAACGCCAGAACCGAGGACTGAGCCGCGAACGCTTCCCCGTGGCCCGGAGCGTCGAGCAGCACCGCGGTGCGCCCCGCCGCGACCAGCGGGCCGACGAACGCTGAGAGCTGAAAGCCGCGCCCGCCCCACCCATGCAGCAGGTACACCGCGGGGCCCGAGCCGTACCGCCACGCGATCGCCCGCCCCCCCGCAGTCATCAGGTCGACCCGGTGCCCTTCCCCCGCCAGGTTGCGTGAAAAGGGAGGCCGCGGAGGCCGCAGGAACAACCGCCCCGCCGCGCGCGCAGCGACCGAAGTCGAGACCGCATCCAAAGAGGCCAGGCCGCCGCGAATCGCCATCAGCGACAGCCGCTGCCGCAGCGCCAACTTCGGAAGAGGAATCACCGCTGCCTCTTACGTCATCAGCGCCGCCCTGGGTTTCAGCGATTGATGACGAACGCGCACGCCGCGTCGAGCGTCACTTTCACCCCGGCCAGCGCTTGCAGCAGCGCGGTGTAGTGCGCGCGTTCGGCCGAAAGCTGCGCCTCGAGCACGTCGCCCTTCACCCCCTGGTGCGCCAGCGACAACTTCACCCGGCGCAACATCGTGTCGCGCTCGGTTTCGATCGCCGCGCGCGCCCGGCCGGCCCGCCGCTTCAGCTCGGCCTCGGCCGCCAGACTGCCCGCGGCGACGGCAAGATCCAATCCGGAAGACAAGGACGGAAACGCCGCGCGCAGGTCCTCCCCTTTCAAGGAACGCCCGACCGTGTCGTTGAGCGCGGCGAGCACTTTGGCGTCGGCCGGCTTCACCTCGCCGTTCTCGTCGATTACCACCGCGACCTGGACCAACAGCCGATCGAGAAACCGCGAGAGCTGCCGCGAAGGCACCCGGGCTCCGATCGTGGTGTCCGCCGGGTCGGGGGGACTCAAGTGGAACAACAGCTCGACTCCCCTGGCCTTCAGCGGGCCGCGGACTTCGAGGAAGCGCGCTCCGTTTCGGCCGTAGGGGCCATCGCGCATGAAACCAAACAGGGCTTCGACGATCGGGTGACCGGTGGCGAAGTACTCGATTTCTTCCTGCTCGACCGCGGTGTCGCGCCAGAAGGTTCCGAGCACGGTTCGCTCTTGCGAGATGTCGAGCCCGGGCAGCGCCTCGACTTTCAGCGCGTGCCCGAAGTGAAACGCGCATTGAAACGCGTCGACCAACTGGTCGGTGTCGACCCCCAGGCCGATGCGCAGCGCGAGCTCGGTCACCGTCTCTTCCAACCGTTCGTCGAGATCGCGCGCGATCGCCCACAGCCCGTCTTCGAGGCTCTCGTCCTCGTCGTCCTCGTCCATTCCGGCCCGGGCCCGGGCCCGCTTCACCAGCGCCGCCACTTCTTCGCGATCAAAGCTGCGCAGGTCGAGCAGCGGGTCGTAGGCCTCGAGCACCTGCGCGCGCGCGGCGGTCACTTTGTGCTTCAACTGCGCGACGTACGCACTGCGCGCCTCGAGGGGCTCGAGCGCCAGGTGGGTGAGCATCGGCTCGACTTCCTCGAGGACCGCGTCGAGGCCTCCGACGGTCTCCCCAAAGACTCCGACCGCGTCGGCGAGGACGGCCAGCACGTCGGACGACAAGGAGCCCCGGGTGTCGAAGACGTGAATGTCCACCGGGTGGGTCTGGCCGATGCGATCCAACCGGCCGATGCGCTGCTCGACGGTGGCAGGGCTCCACGGGAGGTCGTAGTGGACCAGGTGGTGCGCGAACTGAAAGTTGCGGCCTTCGCCCCCGACTTCGGTGCAGAGCAGAATTTTCGGGCCTTCAGGGTCCCGAAAGCGGGCGACCTGGCGGTCTCGTTCCACCAGGGGAAGATCGCCGTGGTAGGCGAGGGTTTCGATGCTGTCCTCGAGCAGCCGTGACTTCAGGCTGTCGAGGGTCGCGTGGGCCTCGGTGAAGACGAGCACCTTGGCGCCGGACTCTTTGCTCCAGATTTGTTTGAGCAGCTTCGAGAACGCGAGAAACTTTGCGTCGCGGCTGGGCAGCTGAAGCTTCAGCTCGCTCAACGCCTGCACGCCGGACAGCGCCTTGAAGAAGGCCGCCGGTGAAGACTCGAGCCGGCGAAGCAGCCCTGCCAGCGCGGCGCCCTTCAGCGTGCCATCTGCCTTCAAAGCCGCGATCGCCGCCGCCCGCGCATTCTGTTCTTCCGCGGGCGCGAGGACCTCGTGGCGATGAAGCCGACGCTGGGAGAAGCCTCCCACCACTGCGCGGCGGTTGCGCACCAGGCGGTCGGACAGGCTGTAGGTCTCGGCGAGGTGAGAGAGCAGCGCGGTGGGCTCGCGAAGGTTGTCGAGCGCGTCGTCGTTGGGAAAGCGGGCCTTCAGCTTCTTCACCGCCGCCATCGGCGCTTCGCCTTCGAGCAGTCCGCGCACGGCCAGCGCCAGCTCTTCCTGACGCTTGAGGCGCTCTTGAAACTCGTTGAGCTGGGGAGCGGTCGCGGGGTCAATCAACGCCAGCAGCGCGTGGTACTCGGCGGGATCCAGTTGCATCGGGGTGGCGGTGAGCAGCAGCAGGCCCCAACAATTCTTCGCGAGCGCCGCGACGGCCAGGTGGGCCTTTTCAGCCTTGAGGTGGTGGGCCTCGTCGATGATCACCAGGTCCCAGTAGGCCCCCGGGGCCCCGGCTTCCTTGCGCGCCTGATCATTGCGCTGAAGCTGCTCGAGGCTGGTGATGACCAGGTCGAACCGCGCCCAGGGGGATACGCCCGGTTGCTCTTCCAACGACTGCTCGTACCGCTCGCTGTCGAGCAGGGTGAAGAGGTGGTTGAACTTGTGGAACAGCTCGACCAGCCATTGCACGGTCAGATGGCTCGGAGCGACGACCAGCACCCGCCGCGCCAGCCCGCTCAGCCGCAGCGCCGAAAACACCATCCCCGCTTCGATCGTCTTTCCCAGGCCCACTTCGTCGGCCAGCACGAAGCGCGGGCGCCGCGCCGAGAGCACCCGCTGCACCACCCCGACCTGGTGGGGCTTGACCATCACCCGCGAGGCCAGCAGCGCCCCCATCGCATCGCAGCGCCGTTCGTCGTCGAGCTGCAGCGCGCTTCGTCGAAGCAGGAAATTCGTCGCGTCGCCGACTCGACCCTCTTTCAGGCTCGAGAGCAGGTCTGGCCGGGGAGGCAACGCGCGCAGCTCGGACTCAGGCAATTCGTCTTCTGAGCCGTCGTCGAGGGTGAGACAATAGCGGCGCAGCCCGCGTGCGCCCTCGACTTCGGACTTCACCGACCCCGACTTGCCGGTGCTGGTGACCACCGTGTCGCCCGGCTCGAGAGGAACGGGCTTCAAGGCTCCTTGCCGATTGGCGACCAGAATCGCGCCGCCCTCGCGCGCGGGAAAGACCACCAGCGCCTTGGTATCGTTGTCTTCCAGGCGCAGCAGGTGGCCCACGCCCCACTCGGGCTGGGGCAGGTACCGGACTTTTTGACCAAGGATGAGCTCACTCATGGGCGGCGGTTCTTTATCGGAGGGGAAGCGTCTGCGCATCCCTCGATTCGCCCGCCCGACCGCACTACCGCTTCTTGCTTTCGAGCATCTTCACGTCGAGCAGATCCTTCTCGCGCCCCGCCGCGCGCTTGTTGACGAGCAAGGCGTCCCGACCGAGAAAGCCGACCGGGTGGCCGGCAATGCTCACCGAGGTCCGCGTGGCCCAGGCCGGCTCGAAGTCGACTCCACTGATCTGGGTGAGCACGTCGATGCGGCGCGGCGGCAGGCCCATCTGGTAGACGGTTCCAGGTTGGGCGAAGTCCGCGGTGACCACTCCGTGCATGGCCAGCGGAGCCCCGAAGGCGGCCAAAGCGGCCATCACCCGCGCGGCATTTTCTTCGGTCGGTCGGACCCAGACATCGAGATCTCCGGTCGCCCTGGGAATGCCATGGGCCGCCAGGGCGTGGGCGCCTACGACGAGGAACTCGACGCCGGCCCGGGCGAAAGCCTCGAGCACGTCCAGAAAATCCTGGTTGAGGCCGGTTTCGACGCTCATCGGTCACCCGCGCGGATGACCCGGCCGGGCATCTGCGCTCGGGTGTAGTCGGCGGCTGGCGTGCCCATCAGCGCCCAGACCGAGCTCGCCAGACCCCACATCATGCCCAGGCGCTGCTCGAGCGTGGTGCTGTCACTGAGGTCTTCGTCGCCCAGGCTCACTGAAAGCGTCGTCTTCCCACCCGGCCACGAAGCGCGGGCGGCGGCGCGCTGCGCGAAACCTTCCTCGTCGGGCCTGGACATAGGTGGATGGGGGCGCCGGTTTCGCTCACGCGATCCGGTTTCCCCCACCTCCATTCAAACCGTGCATGCGGATTTCCCGCACACGGCTTTCGTTTGAGGTTTCACGGTGCAGCGTGCACGGCTTCGGGTAACGAATTGTTCCACGCAATCGGTGCAGGCCCTTGGCTTCGTACTCCTCCCGCTCCCAGCAGATTCGCTGGCCGGGCTTCGCATGTCGCTGGTACCGCTCTAGCCGAAACATGTTCAGCCTTCGGACGACGTACTTGTCGAGCTGGTTAAACTTCAGGGCCGCGTTCCCGGTGCGGAAGTAGTTGCCCCAGCCTTGGAGCACGGGGTTCAGGTCGTCGATGAGCACCTTGACGTCCTTCACTCCACCACGCCGTCGGTCGGTCAGCTCCTTCACCCTCGTCCGCACCCGCGTCATGCTTCGCTTCGAGGGCCAGCGCTGAAGGTAGTAGCGACGAATCCGCTTCTCCTCCCAGAGCTTCCCCGACATCCGCATGTGCAGGTGACAGCCGAGAAAGTCGAAGCCTTCCTTCCCTTCGGTGAGGTCTACCTTTCGCGTCTTCTCCGGGTGCAGCGTCAGCTTCAACCTCTCGAAGATGATGCGCACTCTTCGTTCGGCTTCTTCCACGTCTTCGCGGCTTTTGCAGAGCACCACGAAGTCGTCCGCGTAGCGCACCAGCTTGCCGATTTGGGCGCACTGGCGTTGCCACACGGAGTCGAGGAAGTGCAGGTAGATGTTCGACAGCAACGGAGAAATGACTCCGCCTTGCGGCGTACCCGAGACCGTCTCTGAGTACGTGCCGTTTTCCATCACGCCTGCCTGAAGCCAACCACGCAGCAACTTGAGGACCCTTCTGTCGCTGACCCGCTTCGAGACCCGTTCCATCAGCAGCGACTGATTGATGCTGCCGAAGTAGTCGTGAATGTCCGCGTCCAGCACATGTCGCCACCCGGCGTTCACTTCTTCCCGGATGGTTTCCAGTGCCTGCAACGTGTTCTTGCCCGGCCGGAAACCGAAGGACGAGGGTTGAAAGTCAGCCTCGAAAATCGGCTCCAACACCAACTTCGCCGCCGTCTGCACGATGCGGTCTTTGACTGTCGGAATCCCCAGAGGCCGCTGCTTGCCATCCGCCTTCGGGATGTACCGCCTCAGCACGGGAGGTGGCCGGTACTTTCCTGCGTGGAGCTCTTCTTGAAGCTCGTTCAGCAGCTTCTCGACGCCGTACTCCTCCACC
>JAYVCD010000168.1:0-10980 GCA_043750125.1 Archangiaceae bacterium
CCGGGCTTTAGGGGGCTCGCGGTTTGATTCTTCCGTTGGCGCACGGTTGAAGCATACTGCCCGTCGCTGGAAACGCTCGAAGCGGATCAAAATCCCGGGTGCCCCTCTTGAACCTTCGCTGTCCCTTCATTCGGCCCGTCGCGACCGTGGCGCTGATGGCTGCTCTGCTGCTGCCCGGCCTCGCGCTCGCTTCGGGCTCGTGGGCCGTTCCCCGCTTCACTCCCACCTGGGCCGAGCTCGAGCGCGACCTGCGCTTGCTCGGGCTGAAGAGCAGACCCATCGCCCGACGGCCCCGCCCGATTGCCCCGGCCGCCGTGGCCGCGACCGCCGTTCCCAACAGCAGCACCGAACCAGTCCCCGTTGCGGGCACCAGTCCCGGCGCTGCTGCTGCCGCCGGAGGGTCCACCGCCGGCACTTCGAACGCTCCGGGCGGTACCGACACCGCGGGCGCCAACGTTCAATGCAAGTGCTCCGAGCCGCCGCCGCCTCCCAAGTGCCCCGAGGTCGCTCCTGCAGCGCCGGCGGTCGCCGACCCGGTGAAGAAGAAAAAGAGACCGTCTGCGCCTGCCGACCCGAAGAAGCTCGATCGCAAGAAATACTGGTGGCAGGAGAATTAACCGCCGGGTTCCGTGGTGGTTTTTAGCGCTCGCTGCCTTCAGCCTGGCTGGAGCCGTCGGCTACACGTTTCTTCCCCTCGAGCCCGGCCGCAGGGCGATCGCCTTCATCGCCCTTCAACTGTTGCTGGTCTTCCCCGCGTGGGCAGCGTGGAAGCTGCGGCCCACCGACGTGCTCGGCCTGGGGTGGATCCTGGCAGCCGCGCTGGTCCTGCGCCTGGCGTGCCTGCCCGGCGATCTGATCTTCGAAAACGACGTCTTTCGCTACCTCTGGGACGCCCGGGTCAGCGCCGAAGGAATCAACCCCTACCGGTACGCCCCCGCTGCCCCCGAGCTTGCCGCGCTGGTCGACGATTGGATTTTCCCCCAGATTCCCTACCGTCAGGTCCCCACCGCCTACCCCCCGCTGGCTCAGCTGCTGTTTGCATTCGCGCGGAGTCTGTTCGGCGAAAGCGTCTTCGGTCTTCAGGCCCTGATGATCGCCCTGGATTGCGGCACGGTCTGGGTGCTGTTCCGGTTGGGCCAGAAGCTCGACGCCCCGCGGGCCGCAGCCGTCTATGCCCTGCATCCGTTGGTGCTCAAAGAGTTCGCCCAGGCCGCCCACATCGACACCGCGGCCGTCCTCCTCGTCACCACCGCCGCCCTGCTCTTGACCGCCCGACGTCCGCGCTGGGCAGCCCTCGCTCTGGCCTTCGCCACGCTGGTCAAAATCTTTCCCGTATTCCTGCTGCCGGCCGTGGCGCGGCGGCTCGGGTGGCGCAACCTGGGGGTGTACGCCGCGGCCGTCGGCGCTCCGTTTCTGGGCCTCCTCGCGCTCGGGGTGTGGCCTTTCGGCGGGCTGCAGACTTTCAGCAGTTACTGGATTTTCAACCCCTCGCTCTACGACCTGGTCGCGCGGACCCTGGGAATGGGGCTCCCGCCCGAGCAGGCCTTTGCGGTCGCGCGCCCGGTGTGCGGGTTGGTGCTGCTGGGCGCGCTCGCGGTGATCTTCGCCCGCACCCGCCCGGCGGAAGATCGATCTGTCCTCGCGGGCATGCTCGCCTGCACGCTGGCGCTGCTGCTGTGCTCGCCGGCCGCGAACCCCTGGTACATCACCTGGCTGGTTCCCCTCGGGCTGGTGCTGGGCTCGGTGCCCGCGGTGGCGTTCACCTTCCTCGCCTCGCTGGCGTACGGTTTTTATCTGAACGGGGAGGACCTTCCGTGGACGCGCCTGCTCGAGTACGGCCCGGTCTACGGACTGCTGGGGCTCGAGCTTTGGCGCCGCCGCAGCCGAGCCCAGGGCCCCGCGCGTCTGCCCACATGAAGAAAGAAAAAACGTCGAGCGGATGATCCTCGACGGAATGGTGTCGCGGGTGACAGCATGCCGGCGAGGGAAGAGGGTCTTGCGCCGTCCACGACCTGAAGCGACTGCAGGGGAAAGCATGAAGAACGCAACCAGACTGCTCGCGGCGATTGTGCTGTTCGGATCTTTCGCGGCCTACGCGCAGGTCAGCGTCGAATACCGGCGCGCCCTGATGGCCCCCTTCCCCGAAGATCGCTGGGACGCGATCTTGAACCTGGCCCGCAGCGAAGGCGAGGTGCGCTGGTGGATGTGGAACGGGGACAAAAACACCAACGTCTGGGTCGATGAGTTCGCCTCGCGCCAGCTGTTTGAAGTCTACGGAATCAAGTTTCGCCGGGTCGGGGTCGGACACCCTTCGGTCTTCATGAAGCAGCTCGAAGACGACATGAAGAAGGGCGTGCCCCAGGGGCAAATCGACCTGGTCTGGATCAACGGCGAGAACTTCCGCGTCGCGCGCAAGAAGGACCTGCTCTGGGGTCCCTTCGCCCACCATCTTCCCAACTTCACCAAGTACGTCGACCCCGCGGCTCCCGACATCGCTTACGACTTCGGCTTTCCGACCCAGGGTTTCGAGACCGTCTACAGCCGCGCCCAGCTGGTCTTCTATTACGACAGCGCGCGGGTGAAGGCCCCGCCGACCAACCTGGTGCAGCTGGTCCGTTGGGTGCGCGAACACCCCGGCCGCTTCACCTACCCCCAGGTCGACGACTACACCGGGTCGGCGTTCGTGCGGAACGTGTTCTTCCACACCAACACCACCGGCGGGTACCAGAGCTTCCTCAATGGCCCGTTCGACGCCGAGCTGATCTCGAACACCGCTTCGACGACCTGGGCCTACTTGAACGGCCTCAAGCCGTACCTGTGGCGGCAGGGAAAGGAATACCCGAAGACGGTCAGCGAGCTCGATGAGCTGTTCCAGAAGGGCGAGATCGATTTCACCATCTCCTATTCGCCGCTGAAGGGCGCGAACATGATCAAGGTCAACGCCTGGCCCGACACCGTGCGCAGCTTCGTGCTCGCCGAGGGGACGCTGCGAAATGCCAATTTCGTCGCCATCCCCTTCAACGCCAAGAACAAGGCGGCCGCGATGGTGCTGGCCAACCTGATCATGTCTCCCGAGTTTCAGATTCTTTCGGGGACGATGATGGGCATCGACTACTCGAAGCTGAACGAGAAACAGCAGTCGGTCTACCAGAGCCGGGTCGGCGGTAGCCCTGCAGCACTGCCTCCCGTCGTGCTCGACCGCCAGGCGATTCCCGAAGTCCCCGAGGAATACGTGCTCGCGATCGAGTCGGGGTGGAAGAAAAACGTCGGCGCCCCCAAGCCCTGAGCTCCAGCCCCTGCACCCTCTGCCCGAAATTCCCGTCGTTCAGATCCGCGTTCACGGGGACGTACCGCCCGATGTGACGGCGTCGTTCATCAGCTGCGGCCTGAAGCCCACCTCCCAGGCGATGCGGGCGCCTCGGGTGGTTCCGATCGCCGCGCTGGCCACCCAGGTCGACGACGGCACCCCGATCGTGGCCTTGTTCGACGGGAAGATTCAGCCGGAACATGCCGCGCTGCTGCGAGTGGCCCGGCCTCCGTTGCTGCTGGCTTGCCGGTCGGATGGCAAGCCCAGCCCCTGGGAACTGCGCGCCCTGGCGGTTCTGCTCGGGGCCGCGCCCCTGACGGCCATCGCCCCGGTGGCCTCGTTTGCCTGGAAGATCGGGGGAATGAACGACCTTCGGGCCCTGGCCCAGGAAGCCGAGGCGGCGGTGAGAAATGCCGGTGCGGGCTCGGCGGCCGCGGCGATCGTCGCCGACGTGATGTACGAGCTGGCCGCCAACGCCTTGTTCGATGCGCCCCACACCGACGAAGGTGTGCCGAAGTATGCGCATCAGCGCGGGGTCGAAGTGGAATTCGCAGCCACGGACGCTTGCCGGGCCACCGTGGCGGTTGCAGACGGCCGGGCCTACCTTTCGGCCACCGATCTGTTCGGGCGGCTCACCGCGGTCCCGATCGCAGCCATGCTCGAGGGCCTGGGCGCCAAGGCGCAGGTCAACAAATCTGGAGGGGGAGCGGGGCTGGGTTTGCGCAGGGTGGTCGAGCAGTCGGACCTGTGGGCGGTTCGGGTCTCTCCCTCGGTCGTTACTGAAGTTCTGTGTGTCGTCGATCTGGGGGATACTCGGCGCCGCGCCGGCAGTCCCAAGTCCTTGTTGTTCACTGCCTTAGCGGGTCGATAGAGAAAAAAAGGTGGCAACAGTCCGCAGCTCTCATGCTCTGGCAGAACGGTCAATTGTCGGCCCGGTGACGCACGTCCGCATTTCCGGAATCATCGACGAGACCTTTTCGCCCAAGACCATCAGCGCGGACCTGACCGGCCACGTCATTCTCGACCTCGGGCGGCTCGAACGAATCAGCTCTTTCGGGGTGCGCCAGTGGATGGAATTTACCCGCACCCTTCCGCCCGGCGCGACCGATTTGTACGTGGTCAATGCGCCTCCGATCGTGGTCGACCAATTGGCGATGGTCGACGGCTTCGCCGGGGTGGCGCGGATCCTCTCGATGCTCGCGCCGTACGTGTGCGACGCCTGTGAAGAAGAGCGGGTGCGCCTCATCGACCTGCGCACCGATTCTGCGATCATCGCGGCCAACGAGGCTCCCGCCCACGTCTGTGGAGTCTGCGGCACCAAGCTGCGCTTCAACGATTCACCGGCCCAATACTTCGCCCACGCCCGACTTCAACCGCTGGTCGACGTAGCGCCGGCAGTCGACGGATACCTGAACAGCCTGCGGCCGGTGGAAACCGATCTGCCGCAGCAGCACCTGAAAATCGTCGAGGGCGACATCAGCTTCATTCGCCTCGCCGGAAAGCTCGACCGCGACCTCAACGTCCGGCGCCTCGCCGGAGGCCTGCAGGGACGGGTCGCCTTCGACTTCGCCCACGTCAACGGCATCGACGACGGTGGCACCACCCAGCTCGCGGCGATGCTCAACGCGGCCGCCAAAGAAGCGGTGGTGTTCTTGTGGCGCGTGCCTCTGTTCATCCTCAAGGCACTGTCCAGAATTCAGCTGGAAGGAAAAATCGGTCTCGCCACCCTCTGGCTGACCTACGAGTGCCGAAACTGCGGCCAGCGGTTGCCCCAAAGGATGTTGGCTCACGAGCAGGCGACCAGCCTGGGCGGCGGCGAAATGGAAGAGCGCCCCTGCGGCCTGTGCGGCGGGGCGGCCCGCGCTCCTTCACTGCAGGCCGTTCAGTCCCTGTTGTTGCGGCTCGCGGTCCACAACGCCCCGTTCGACGAGCTCGACCTGCTCGAGCCGCGCGCGCTCAGCCAGTCGCTCAACAGCATCGCCGGGGTCAAGGCCGAGCACACCCCGAGCAAGTCGCCGGGAGAACTGCTCGAACAGGTCGTCAGCGAAGGAGTCGCCGGGCCGAAGCTTCAGATTCTCAAGCGCATCGGCCAGGGCGGCATGGCCGAAGTCTTCCTCGCGCGTCAGCTGGGTCTGAAGGGTTTCGAGAAGTACGTGGTGCTGAAGAAGATTCTTCCCCAGTTCGCCGGGTCTCAGCACTTCATCGACATGCTCTTCGCCGAGGCCCGTTCCTCCGCGCGCCTGACCCACCCGAACATCGTGCAGATCTACGACGTGGGCGAGCTGCAGGGCAGCGCCTACATCACGATGGAGCACGTGCGCGGGCCCGACCTGCGGCGGCTGATGGTGCTGTTGAGCAAGGCGAGCCTGAGCCTTCCGCTCGAGCACTCGCTGCGCATCGTCTCGGAAATTGCCGCCGGCTTGAACTACGCGCACAGCTACGTGGATCCCACCGGGGCTCCCCACCCCGTGATTCACCGCGACGTGAGCCCCCACAACATTTTGATCTCGCTCGATGGCGCGATCAAACTGTCGGACTTCGGCATCGCCAAAGCGCTGGGCGAAAGCGAGACCACCCAGCCGGGAATGATCAAGGGCAAGGTCGCCTACATTCCTCCCGAGTCGGTGAAGGGCGAGCCGGTCGATGGCCGCGGCGACGTCTTTTCCCTCGGCGTCGTCCTCTTCGAGCTGCTGACCGGAAAGACTCCTTTCCGCCGCGAGAGCGACGTTGCGACCCTGCAGGCGATCGTCACGATGCCCCCGCCGAACCCGGTGCTGCTCAACCCCAAGATTCACCCCAGCATCGCAGCGGTGATGCTCAAGGCTTTGGAAAAGCAGCCCGAGAACCGGTTCCAGACGGCGGGCGAGTTTCGCCTCGAGATCGAAGAGGTGATGAGCAAGAACGGCCTGCGTTCGGCACCCGACCGGGTCGCCGACTACTTCAAGGAAAAGCTGGGCGACAACGTGGTCGAGTTCCGGATCGCCGCGCCGGTGAACCTGGCCACTCCCAGCGGCTCGCCCCCCAAACCCGGGCACGTGAGCAAGACCGCCGTCCCCCCGCCGCTGCCTTCTCCTGAGGCCCCGGGGACCAACAGTCCCGGAACCAACGACAGCATCTCGCTGGTCTTCGAAGAGTTGTTGCCCGGACACATCGACGAATCGACGAAGACTTCCGCCCCCAACCTGAACGCGGTCGGGTTGCCCACCCCGGCGCCGATCGTGAAGAGCTCGGCCCCCAGTCCGGTTCCGAAGAATCGGCAGGTCCCCTGGATGTCGGCCGCCTCGAGCCAGAAACTGGTGGCGCTCAAAGCGGCGATCGAGGCGCCGCCGGCCGCCGCACATCCGCTCGACGAGCCCGACACCGGCCCCGGGCTGATCACGACGGTGAAGAAGAAGCGAGGGTGGATTGGTGCCGCGGCAGCCGCCGGCCTGGCCTTCCTCGCAATCGTCGGAGTGGTGCGCGCCACCACCGGCCTGGTGGAAGTCGTCAACCTCGCCGCCGATGAACGGGTCTACCTCAACGGGCTGCGCGTCGACGCCACCCAGATTTCTCCCGACAAAAGCGGCGAGATGGTGCTGGCGATCGCCAAAGATGGAATTCTGAAGCGGTTCGGAAAGATCAAACGCTCGCGCAGCATCGATTCAGACTCGCTGCCCCTGGCCCGCGCCGACCTGAAAGATCGCGCCAACCTCTGGGTGGGCAGTGACCCCAAGGGCTGCGAAGTGATGGTCGACGGAGCGCACACCCTGACCACCACTCCGCTGGCGATGGAAATCAAGGCGGGTCAGGAGCTGCTGGTGGAAGTGATGTGCCCCGGCTTGCCTCGTCGCACCCAGTGGGTGCTGGCGGCGCCCGGGCAGGAAGTGCAGGTCTCGGCCCGGATGTTCGACGAGCACCGCTGAAGCGGCGATTACTTCGGGGTGACGGGCAGTGCCTTGTCGCTGGACCATTCCCAGAACGAGCCGTCGTAGTTGGCAACCTTCTTCGCGCCCGCGACCTTCAAAGCGAGGAACGCAAAGCCCGAGCGCACTCCGCCGGTGCAGTAGACCACCAGCGATTCGTCAACAGAGATCCCCCGAGCGCTCAAGAGGCTCTGCAGCTCAGGCTTCGGCAGCAGCGTCCCGTCCTTCGCGAAGAACTGTTTCCAGGGAAGGCTAATCGCTCCGGGAATGTGACCGCCCCGGACTTCTCCGTACTTGATTGCGCCTTCGAACTCATCGCGGTCGCGAACGTCGAGCAGCTTCACTTTGTTTGCCGCAAGGGCGGCGGTCAGCGTGACCTTGTCGATGCGGGCCGAGAGATCGGTTCCGGCGCGGAACTTCTTGTTCGGCCGCTGCGGACCTTCGGTGGTGACAGGAAAGTTGGCGCGCTTCCAGGCCGCGAGGCCCCCATCGAGCACGCTCACTTTTTGATGGCCGAGGTACGAAAGCGTCCAAAACAGCCGCCCCTCTTCCCCGAAGCCGTCCTGCCCCGCTCCGTAGACGACGACCCAACTGTCCGAAGGAATACCGCGGGACGTGAGGATCTCGGCCATCTCAGCCGACGAGCGAGCCAATGGGCTCTTGGGCATCTGGGCCAGCTCGATCCACGGGACGGAGATTGCGCCGGGAAGGTGACCCTCTTCGTACATTTGCCAGTCTCGGGCATCGACGATCACCGCACGCGCCGCCTGCGCATGCAGCGCCTCGGGGCGAATCATCAGGGAAGGAACCGGCTTGGCGGCTGAGGAAATCAGCATCGCCCACTGCACGAGGAAGATGAGCTTCACGCGGCCTCCGGGCGAACGGCGATCCTACGGCAAATGCAGCGTCGTATTGTAGGGGCGAAGAGCCGACGGTAGCCCGCTCGCCTACATCGACTCTCCTGAAACATCCTCGAATTTCCGGACGATCGCTGCGAAAGTACGAGCGACGGGCTGCCCTTCGCCATCGGTTTTTTCATGAGCGCGCCTTCTCCAAGCGACGACGTCCAGCCCGGTCAAAGAATTGGCCGGTACACCGTGCTGCGTCGGCTGGGCAGCGGAGGAATGGCCGAGGTCTACCTGGCGCGCCATGAGGGCCCCAAAAACTTCTCGAAGGTGGTGGTCCTGAAGCAAGTGCTGCCGCGCCTGGCGAAAAACGAGAAATTCATTCAGATGTTCCTCGATGAAGGCCGGCTGGCGGCGCGGCTTTCCCACCCCAACATCGCGCAGACTTTCGAGTTGGGAGAGCACGAGGGGCGCTTTCACATCGCGATGGAGTACGTCCCCGGCGAGTCGCTGTCGAAGGTGGTGAAGAAGGCCCGACGGGAAGGGTTGGCGCTGCCCCTGGGCACCGTGCTGAGGGTCGCCGTGCAGCTGCTCGAAGCGCTCGACTACACCCACGATTTAAAGGGCGAGCGGGGCGAGTGGCTTCGGGTGGTGCATCGCGACGTGAGCCCCACCAACGTGGTCCTGACCTACTACGGCGCAGTGAAGCTGCTCGACTTCGGAATCGCCCGCGCCGCCAGCCACGAGCACCACACCCAGGTCGGGGCCGTGAAAGGCAAGGGCGGCTACATGGCGCCAGAGCAGGCCCGCGCCCAGCACGTCGACCAGCGGGCCGACATCTACGCGGTCGGTGCTCTGCTGTACCTGCTCACGACCGGGGTGGGACCGTTTGACGACGCCGGCGACGTCTTCGCGATGATGCGCGCGGCGGTCGAATCGCGCTTCCCTCGCCCCAGCGAGCGCAACCGCAACGTCAATCCTCAGCTGGAACAAATCATTCTCAAGGCGATGGCCGGGCGCCCCGACGATCGCTACCCCACCGCGCGACTGATGCTCGCCGACCTCGAGTCTTGTGCCACGTCGCAGCGCCTGTTCGCCGGGGCTCAAGAGCTTGCTGGGCTGATGCGCACGCTGTTCGGAGAGCGCGCGGACCTCGCTCACGCCGCGTGGGACCAGGTGCCCGACGAAGAGCTGATGGAAAAGGTCGCCGAGAGCTTCAGCGATCGCGACGACGACGAGCTGATGGGGGTGCCGACGATGCGGGCGCGACGCCCCCGGGTGCAACCCCTTCCGACGCCCCGGCCAGAGCCGTTCAATCGTGCTCCCTCAGGAGACCGAGCGGTGCGAAGCGTGGCGACGGCGCCGGCGGTTCCCATCGCGTCGCTGAAGGGGGCGTTCGACGACGACGACCACGCGACCGAAATGGTGATCTCGACCCAGTTCATCAGCAACAAACTGAATCTGAAGCCCAACGCGATCACCCTGGCCCCGACCACCCTGGGCCTGCCGCCCGATGCGACGGGCCCCGGAGCCACCGGCGAGTCGACCCGAACGACTCCGCCCCGAGGACGGCCCAACTCGCTCTCGAAGCCGCGGCTGATGGTCCTGGTGACCGGCGGAGTCTTGTTGGGCACTGCGCTGGCCTGGGTGCTGCTGCACTGAAACGCGATCAGCCGGAAGTCGCGCCCCCGCAGCTCGAGCCCGCGCCGGCGGTGCAGCCGAAGCAATGGCGGCCGACCCGAATCGAACGCGCGGCCAGCGCCGCTGAATCAAAGTCCCGGATGTGGTGCGGAGCACCCGCCGCCAACCCCAGCTCGAGCATCTGGTTGAAGTCGCAATCGTACAGCTGCCCGTCCCACCCCACCGAGAGCATCGTCCGGCACATCACTCCGGCGGCGGCCTGGGGGTTGAATGAGGTGACCAGCTTTTCCATGTAGCCTTCGAGGTTGCCAGTCTCGAGCAGCCAGTCGAGGTACCGCCCGATCGGCATGTTGGTGAGGCAGTACAGCGCATCGAAGGACACTCCGTGCAGACGCATCAGCTCGCGCTTCCACTCTCGTTCCAGCGAGGCCTGGCCTCCGGGAAGAAAGGCGCCCACGGGGTTGGTCACCAGAGTGAGGGTGAGGCCCGACTTCCCGTCGCCGTAGCCGAGCGCATTGAGCCGCTGCAGCGCGGCGATCGACTTTTCGTAGACCCCTTCGCCGCGCTGACGATCCGTGCTCAGGGCGCGGTAGTGGGGAAGGGAGCAGACCAGCTCGACCCGCTGGGCGGCGAAGAACTCGGGAAGATCCCAATGAGGCGCGGTCTGCAGAATGGTGAGGTTGCAGCGGTCGATGACTTTCGCCCCGCGCGCCACGCACTGCTCGACGAGCCAACGAAAGTGGGGGTTCATCTCGGGAGCGCCGCCGGTCAGATCGACGGTTGAAATCCGGTGACGATCGAGCTCGGCCAGGCAGTGTTCCATCGTCTGGCGGGTCATGATTTCGCGCCGATCGGGCCCCGCGTCGACGTGGCAGTGGCGACAGGTCTGGTTGCACAGCTTGCCGATGTTGATCTGCAGCACGTCCAGCGCCATCGGCTTCAGCGGCCAGAGCCCCGCCTGCTCGAGCGCGACCTCGAACTCAGGCGACAGGCGCAGCCTGGCAAGCGAGCTCAGCTGCGAAGCGGGCGCCGCGAGCGGACTGCCTCGGGCTGAAAGCGAGGGAGGCATCGACATCAAAACTTTTTACATCCCCACTTTTTCGGCGTGGTTGCGCATTTGAATTCCGTGCACCAGGGACGACCCTCCGCGAATCGCGGCCGTGACGTGAACGGCCTCGGTCAGCTGATCGAGGTCCGCCCCCTTCTCGAGCGCGTCCTTGCTGTAGGCCTCGATGCAGTAGGGGCACTGCACCGCGTGGGCGACGGCGAGGGCGATCACCGATTT
>JAYVCD010000169.1:0-4338 GCA_043750125.1 Archangiaceae bacterium
GCCTTTCCAGGGGCAATTGCTCGAAGTGCTACCGATGGTGGCTGAGAGCTTTCCTTGGCTCCTTGGACCGAGCACGAACTTCTGAACTGTCGTACTAGCTTCCCGGCCCCATGCAGCTTCCTGACGATTTTCCGGCGGACTTCGCGTCCAGCGACCCTTCGGACCTCGAGACGTACGGTCGCGATTGGACCCGGGTCTTTCCACCGCAGGCGGGCCTGCTGTGCAGACCTCGAACGACGGACGAAGTCTCTCGGCTGCTGCGCCACTGCACCCTGCACCGGATTCCGGTGGTCCCTTCGGGCGGGCGAACCGGGCTGGCAGGTGGGGCGATGGCGACGGGGGGCGAGTTGGTGCTCAGCCTCGAGCGGATGCGACGGCTCGAGCCGATTGATGCCCTGGGCCTCACGGTTCGGGTTCAAGCGGGGGCAGTGACCGAAGCGGTTCACCAGCATTGCGCGCAGCAGGGGTTGTTCTGGCCGGTGGACTTTGCGTCGAAGGGCAGCAGTCAGGTCGGCGGAAACATCGCCACCAACGCCGGCGGAGTCCGCGTCATTCGCTATGGGCTGACCCGCCAATGGGTGCTCGGGCTGCAGGTGGTGTTGGCGAGCGGTGAGGTGCTCGAGCTCAACGGGGCGCTCGAGAAGAACAACACCGGGGTCGACCTGCGCCAGCTGTTCATCGGAAGCGAAGGAATTCTCGGAGTCATCACCGAGGCGACCCTCAAGCTGACGCGGCTGCCCACCCGGGTCGAAGTGCTGATGCTCGCGCTGCCTTCGCTCGAGGCGGTGCTTCGACTGTTCGAGCGGACGCGGTCGGGGCCCTTCACCGTGATGGCCTACGAATTCTTCACCGAGGCCTGCCTGGCGCGGGTGACGAAACATCGAAAGCTCAAGGCCCCGTTCGAGGCGCCCTCGTCCCACTACGTGCTGCTCGAGGTCGAGCAGGTCGATGGCTCGCTGGACGCGTGGCTGCAGTCCCTGTTCGAAGGGGGCCTGGTCACCGACGGAACCCTGGCTCAGAACGCAGAGCAGGGTCGGCAGCTGTGGACGTACCGCGAGGCCATTTCGGAATCGCTGAGCGCGACCGGGCTGCCGCACAAGAACGACATCGCGCTGCCCATCTCACGCCTGGACGCATTTTGCGGCGAGCTGCGCGCCTTGCTGACGAAGAACTACGCCGCCTTCGAGCTGTGCCTGTTTGGGCACATCGGAGATGGAAACCTGCACGTCAACATCATGAAGCCCGAGGCGATGGACAAAGCGGCATTTCTCGCGCGCACGCACGAAGTCGACGCGGCGACGTTCGACCTGGTCCGCTCGCACCGGGGAAGCATCAGCGCCGAGCATGGAATCGGGTTGCTGAAAAAAGAGTGGCTCGGGCACACCCGGTCACCGGCCGAAATCGAGCTGATGCGGGCGCTGAAGCGCACGCTGGACCCGCTGGGGATCTTGAACCCCGGCAAAGTGCTCTAGCCTTTACGGCAGGGGCTGAGATCGCGGCGAAGGCGCGGCCCGCATCTTCGGCCACCCATTTTCCCAGGTCCAATCTGTCCGCCGACCCACGCATGGTAGACGTGGACCCAATCTCCACTGGGGCGGGCGGCCTTGGTGAAGGGCCCGGTCGGTGACGAAGAGCGGGCCACCCCGAGGGCATAGGCGGGGCTCGCGTAGCCGTTGGCGCTGTAGAACAAATAGAAGAACCGGCCGTGCTCGACCATCCACGGGCCTTCGACCAGCGCTCCTTCCCAGGGCAAGGTGTTGGTCAGCAGCGTGATCGGCGCTCCGGTCAAGGCCAGTCGGTTCGCGGCCAGGGGTTGAATCTTGATCGGGGTGGTGGCGCCAACGGCGTTCCCGTCGATCTTCCACAACAGGTACTTGGTGCCGGTGGAAGTCTCGAACTCGTGCACATCGATTGCCCCAGGACTTGGGACGGACAGCAACGGCTGACCGAGATCGGTATACGGGCCGAGGATGTTGGAGGCGGACGCTGCTCCGATCGCGAAGATCCCGTTGTTGTGGCGGGCGCTGAAGTAGGCCACGAACCTGGCGCCGACTTTGTGAATTTCGGGAGCCCAGAAGTCACCCGAAGCCCAGACTGGTTTGTTGGCGGCGGTGAAGATCGTCCCGCGCGAAGTCCAGTGGACGAGGTCGGGCGAGGAACGAATGGGGTACCCGGGGCCTCCCGAAGTGCAGGCCATGAAGTACTCGCTTCCTTCCTTGAGCCCCCCTGGGTCTGGGCAGTTCACCGGGACGACGGGATTGGCGCAGAGCGCACCGCATTGGCGGTGGCGCAGCGAGAGATCGCAGCTGTTGGTGCCGGTGAAGTACGGGGTCCAGCCATTCGAGAGCTCGGCGCGCGAGGTCCCGGCGGACGACGAACAGGCTCCGTCTCAGGTCACCACGCCGGGCACGTCGTCGAAGGATGCGGGGTGACCTATTGCGGCCTGCCAATTGGGGCCATAGGTGACGCGGGTGGTGCAGGCGGCAGGAACTCCGGTGCAACTTCCTTTTGATTGGAGCGCGATCACGCAGCTGCCGCGGCCAGAAAAAATTGGCTTCCAGCCGTTGGAGAAGGTCGCGACCGAATTGCCTGAGCCGTCCAGCGCACAGACCCCGTCCCAGCTGAGCAGGCTGCTACGTCGTCGAAGTCGGCTACGTGCCCCGCAGGCCTGAGCCAATCGGAACCGTAGGTGACCCGGGTGGTGCAAGGCTGCACGCCGCCGCCTCCGGTACCTGCGAGGCCGCCGCCCGTCCCAACCCTGCCGCCCGTCCCGACGAATCCTCTGCCATCGCCTCCCGCTGCTGAGCCGCCGGCCGTTCCCCCTCCGGCATTGCCGCCCGCGCCTCCGCCAGAGGCCCTGCGGTGCCGACGGGCCCCCCGCACCCGGAAGCCAGGGCCATCGCCACGCAGACCCCGACCCACGACGGACAAAAGTTCAGACGCATTGTTTGCCCACTATGCCGGTGGCGAAGAGGAAGCGCGCGGCGGGTCCGCAAAAGCGAAACGCTGAGGGCTCGCAAACGCCCGGGTCAGATCGCGCGGGCCACGATCGTCGTCGGCAACTTCTTCATCGCCTCGACGACGGCCGAAGTGACGTTGTTGTCGAGATCCATCACCAGGTAGCCGATGTCGGAATTGGTGCTGAGCACCTGCGCGTGGATGTTGGCGCTCTGATCCGAGACGAGCTTGTTCACATCGCGCAGTACGCCCGGCACGTTGTGGTGAACGTTCACCAGCCGGAAAGTCCCGGGCGTCAGTGGCAGCTCGACGGTCGGAAAGTTCACACTGCCGATGGTCGCTCCGCTGCGCGCGAACCGGGTCAAGCTGGTCGCCACTTCGCGGCCGATCGCTTCCTGCGCTTCGAGCGTCGAGCCGCCGATGTGGGGAGTGAGAATCGTGTTCGGCAGTCCCTGCAGCGGAGAGGTGAACCCCTCGGACGAGTTGGCCTCGGGCTCTTCGGGGTACACGTCGACCGCCGCTCCGCCCAGGTGCCCGTCTTTGAGCGCCGCCGCGAGCGCCGCGATGTCGACCACCGTTCCGCGCGCGTTGTTGAGCAGGAACGAGCCCTTCTTCATCAGCCGAAGCTGCGTCTGTCCGAACATCCCCCGCGTCTGCGCGGTCTCAGGCACGTGCAAGGTGACGAAGTCCGACTGTTGCAGCAGCAGCTCGAGGCTTCTGACCGGTGAGCAGTTGCCCAGCGGGAGCTTGGTCGCCACGTCGAAGTAGATGACCCGCATCCCGAAGAACTCGGCCAGGATTCCCACCTGGGTGCCAATGTGGCCATAGCCGACCACGCCCAGCGTCTTGCCCCGCACCTCGTGGGCCCCGGTCGCGAGCTTGCGCCATTTCCCCTGGTGCATCTCGCGCACCCGGTCTCCCAGCTGCCGAGAGAGCATCACGATTTCTGCAATCACCAGCTCGGCCACGCTGCGGGTGTTGCTGAAGGGAGCGTTGAAGACACTCACCCCCCGCTTCATCGCCGGCTCGAGTGCAATCTGATTGGTGCCGATGCAGAAGGCGCCGATCGCCAACAGGTCCTTTCCCGCTTCCAACAGCCGGGGGGTGATCTGCGTCTTGCTGCGAATTCCGAGCAGCTGCACCCCGGGCAATCGTTTCGCGAGCTCTTCTTCCTTCATCGAGCCATCGACGCGGGTGACTTCAAAACCGTCGTGGCGAAGCTGATCCTCTGCCACCTGGTGGATGTTCTCGAGCAACAAGACTTTCAGCGAAGCGCCCATGCGGAGGTTAGATACGCGCAAAGGCGGTGGCACTCCAATGAAGACTGAGCTTGCGATGTTTGGAATGGGTTGTTTCTGGGGCGCAGAGAAAAAGTTCTGG
>JAYVCD010000170.1:0-16681 GCA_043750125.1 Archangiaceae bacterium
AAACGGGTAGCCGATGCGCTTGTCCGAGCCCATGCCCTTGCGCACCGAGTCCACGTCCGCTCCGACCCGCTCGCAGACCATCGCGATGTCGTTCATGAAGGAAATCCGCGTCGCCAGCATCGCGTTCGCTGCGTACTTGGTAAGCTCGGCGCTCTTGGTGTCCATGAAAATAATCGGGTTCTCGGTGCGAACGAACGGGGCGTAGAGGTCGGCCATCACCTTGCGCGCCTTTTCGCTGTCGACGCCGATCACCACCCGGTCGGGCTTGAGGAAGTCGTCGATCGCCGCTCCCTCTTTGAGGAACTCGGGGTTGCTGACCACATCGAACGGGTGCTGGGTGAGCTCAGCAATCGCCTCGCGCACCTTCTGGGCAGTCCCGACCGGTACGGTGCTCTTGTCGACCACCACCGTGTAATGCGTCATCGCCGCGCCAATCTGCCTTGCGGCCGCGAGCACGTACTGCAAGTCGGCATCGCCCGTCTCGCCTTCCGGAGTTCCGACCGCGATGAACACCACCCGGGCCGGCCCGACCGCGGCAGCCAGGTCGGTGGTGAAGGTCAGCCGCTTGTCCTTCACGTTCTTGGTGATGAGCTCTTCGAGCCCGGGCTCATAGATCGGCACCTCGCCGGCCTGAAGCTTCGCCACTTTCTTCGCGTCGATGTCGACGCACACCACGTCATTGCCACTGTCTGCGAAGCAGGTGCCTGCGACGAGCCCGACGTAACCACTCCCGATGACCGCGATTTTCATTGGGCGCCGACCCTAGTGGCAGCGTGCAGCCACTGTCACGCTCCGGTGAGCAGCTCCCGGACCTGAGTTTCGATGCGGTAACTCTGGGTCCGACCCACCTGCGCGACCTGCGCCACCAGCAGCCGATCGATGAGCTCGCGGGTCGGCCAGTTCAGCTCGGGCTTGAGGCGCTCTACCGCTTCGGCGGTCTCCGGATACAGCTGCTCGACGATCGCCAGGCAGGCGTAGAGCGCGCGATCGAGCTTCCACGCCCGGGCCCGGGCCAAGATCGCCCTCGCATCGAAGGCGCGCGAGTACACCGAGCCCATCGAGGGAGCGCCCAGGATCAACTCTCGCAAATCGACCCACTCGAGCATCGGAACCTCGAAGCGCGCCTGCGAGACCAGCAACGCGTGAACCAGAATCGCGTCTTCCAGCTCGAGGCGGAACATCGAGGAACCCATCACCTTCATCGGCAGCGCCCGGGTGCGCAGCGACTCGTCATCGGCCGTGAGCTTCCCGTGAAGCAGAATCAACGTTCGGCCGTCACTGACCGCGCGCTCGGCCGACCCTGCCTCTTCCCCCGGCGGCAGCTCTTTGAACTCGGCGCCTTTCAAGAACCCGATGAACCCGTCGAGATCGGACGGCGGCAACAACAGCCGCAGCTCGATCACCGGACGAAACGCGACATGGGGGTAGAGGCTCTCGGCGAAGCAGCCCGCCCCCAGCAAAATCACCTTCCGGCCTTCGAGGTCGTCCACCGAGCGCTTGAAGTTGACCAGCTTCATCACGTTGTCGTTCAGCGTGCCCTGGTACAGCGACAACAGCCGATCGCGCGCCCATTCCGGAGCCCCTGCTCCGCCCAGCCGGTATTCGAGGTTGTAGGCCGACAACGGCGCCAGACCCTGCCCCACCGCCCAATCGACGTACTGTTCCCACGGAGCACCCCTCAGGTCGACGCGGGCGGGCGCGAACGAGGTGAGCGTGCGGAACATTTCGGTGAGCGTGGCCGGCATCGGGTGAAAGGGGTATGCCCTATGTCGGCCGCAGGCACTCCAAAATGATCTCTGTCGTCATTCCCATCACCCCGTCGACCGCAAAAGCCGCGGCGCTGTTGCAAGAGGCGCTGACCGGCCTGGGCACCCAGGTCGTGCTCGCCCCCTCTGAGGCGGGTCGAGGCGCGGCGCTCAAAAGCGCCCTGACCCAGGTCACCGGCGAAGTCACGGTGGTGCAGGAGCCGGACCCGGGGTGGCAGCCGCAACAGCTGGCCTGCCTGACCCGACCGATTCTCGAAGGTCACGCTGACGTGGTGGTGGCCAGCCGGGTGGGGTTGTCCACGCCCGAGCGCGCGCTGGCCGCACTGGCCCGAAAGGTCGCCCAGGTCGAAGTCGCCGACCCGCTGTCGACCCGCCGAGCGTTTCGGACCCAGCTGCTGCGCGACACCGACTTCAAGGACGACATCGACGCCGGCTTGTTGGTCAAAGTGGCCGCTCAGCTCTACCGCTTCGACGAAGTGCCGGCGCACGGGTCTGTCGCCTCGCGCAGTCCGGCCGAAGTGTGGTCGCTGGGACGGACGCTGCTGCGCTACGCGACGACCGACAACGACGCAGACAATGCGCACGAGGGCTACACCACTCTGGCCCGAATGGAATCGGGCGCTCCGAATTACAACACCTGGTTGGGGCAGCGTTTCAAACAGCACGCCGGCGCGCGGGTGCTGGAAATCGGAGCCGGCATCGGCACCATCACCGCCCTGCTCGCCGAGGGCCGCGAAAAGGTGGTCGCGCTCGAGGTCGACCCGTTCTACGTGCGCCGGCTGCAGAATCGGTTTCGGGGAATTCCCCAGGTCCTGCCCTACCTGTCCGACGTGGCGCTCGCCGACTTCGAGCAGCTGGCCAAAGAGCAGTTCGACTCGATCGTGCTGTCCAACGTGATGGAGCACATTCCCGACGACGGGGGAGCGGTGCGGCGCTTCGCCCAGATCCTCGGGCCCAACGGCAAAGTGTTGATCGTCGTGCCCGCGCTGCCTTCGATTTTCGGAGCGCTCGACGAGGCGGTCGGCCACCATCGCCGCTACACCCCGGCGTCGCTGCGCGCGGTGCTCGACTCGAATGGCTTCGAAGTCGAGGTGCTCGAGTGGATGAACCTGGTCGGAATTCCGGGGTGGTTCGTGAACGGAAAGTTGCTGCGCCGCCGGTCGATGCCGCCGCTGCAGCTGCGCCTGTACGACCAGCTGGCCCCCTGGCTGGCCCGCGCTGAGTCGAAGGTAAAGCTGCCCGTGGGAATGAGCCTGTTCTGCGTGGCGCGCCGACGCTGAAGAAAAGTCAGCGCGCCGGCCGCTTCAACCCCAGGCGCGACATCCGGTAGACAACCGTCCTGCGCGGCAGCCCCAGACGCGTCGCGGCAGCCGTCACATTCCACCGGGTGCGACCGAGCGCCTCGAGCAGCAGCTCGCGCTCGGTGGCCTTGAGCGCGCCGCGCAGGCTCTCGGGGGGCGCCTCGTGGGTCAGCCGCTCGGGAAGAGCATCACGGCCGATCTCGTCGCGGAGCGCCGCGCGCGCCGCCCGCGTCACCACGTTCTTCAGCTCGCGTACATTGCCCGGCCAGCGGTAGCGCACGAACAGCCCCTGCGCTTCGTCCGACAAGACCAGCCGCGGGCGGGCCAGGCGGGTGCGCACCGAGGAAAGAAAATGATCTGCCAGCGGTAGGACGTCCGCCGGGCGATCTGCGAGCGCCGGAATCTTCAGCCGCACGCTGAACAGCGCGGGGTGCTCGTTCAGCCCCAACGTCACCCACACCTTGCCCCGGGCTTGCGCGAGCAGCGCCTGCAGCGCCTCGGCAGACAGCAAGCCCACTTCGCGCACCACCAGGCCCCCGCTTCCGAGCTCTTCGAGAGCCCGCGCCAACCCCAGCGTGTCCGCGGCATGAATCACCGCAGCAGCCGGCCCGGCCAACACCCGCGCGAAAGTGGCCCGGCCTGCCCCGGACGGCCCCTCGACCGCCGCAGGCCCGGCCTGCTCGCGCAGACTCTCGGCCGCGCCGAGCAGCCGCACCATCACTGGCTCGCTCATCACCGGCTCGGGCGGCCAGTCCTGCTCGGGCGCCAATCGCTCGAGTGCGCGCTCGATCAACGACTCGGCATCTATGCCGTCGACGGGTGAAAAGGCGCTCACCACTTTGGCGCGCGGCCCCGCCACTTCCGGCAGCCGGGCCAGCAGGGCGCTCAACATCGGTGCGGTCAACTCGGGGACGACGGCCGCCAGCACTTCGGAAGTGAACTGGCCCCAGCAGGTCGCGGGCTGAACCCCGTGCGTCGCCTCGGACAGCCGCCGCAGCAGGGAAAGGCGGGCCGAAGTGTTGAGCGGCGGCATCGCGACCAGGACCAGGCCCACCGACCGATGCTGTCCCGCGCGCAGCGTCTCGTCGTCCAGCCGCGAAGACAGCTCGTCGTGCCCGGCCAGGCGGGGTCGACCCGGCGCGGGCGAGGCGGCTTTGAGGAAGATGAGCCGCGCGTCGGCGAGCGCCAGCTCATCGCCTGCACGAGCGACCACCGCCGCGGACAGCTGCACCTCGTTGAGCAGCACGCCGCCGGAACCTCCGAGCAGCTCGACCAACACCCCGTCTTCGCGCGCGGTCAACGTCAACTGCTTCGCGGCGATTCGGGGGTTGGGCAGCGTGACCTGGACCCCCGGCCCCCGCCCCACCACCACCGCCCGCCCAAGGGGCAACTCGACCGGGAAAGCGCTTTGAGGCAACACCACGAGCACAGAGAACTTGGGCTGCATGGGGGTCGTAACTATAGTCCGCGCCCAATGGCGACTTCGGATCGACGTGGGTTCCTGAAGATTCTCACCGGTTTGTTTGGAGCTGCCATCGCAGCCGTCGCGACAGTCCCCCTGCTGGGCGCGGCGCTCACGCCCTTGATTCGCAGGAAAGACGACGACAACAAGCTCATCAAGGCGGTCCCGGAAAAGGACCTGGTCGTCGGAGTCCCCCGCCGGGTCGAGCTCACCGCAGTCGTCGTCGACGGCTGGACCCGTGCGGTCGGTGTCGTAGGCGCGGCCTGGCTGCTGAAGAAGGCCGATGGGTCGATCAGCGCGCTTTCGAGCGTCTGTCCCCACTCGGGGTGCGGCATTGGGCAGAAGACCAAAGAGACCTACGGCTGCCCCTGTCACGCCTCGGCGTTTTCGTTCGACGGCACCGCGCTCGAAGGGCCGTCGCCGCGCACGATGGATCCTCTGCCGGTCGAGGTGAGAGACGGAATGGTCTTCGTGAAGTGGATGCGCTTCAAGGTCGGAGTCAAAGAGCGGCGGCCCGCCTGATGCTGCGTCCCATCGTCAGGTGGCTCGACGTTCGAACGTCCCACCGCGTTGGCTTCAGCTCGCTGCTCGAGTCGCCCCTGCCCGGGGGCGCACATTGGGCCCGGACCTTCGGCGCGTTGGTCCTCATTCTCTTCGCGGTCGAAGCCATGACCGGCTTCGGTCTGTCGCTCTGGTACGCGCCGACGACCACCGACGCCTGGGCCAGCGTCCACTTCATTGAGCACCAGCTGACTTTGGGGTGGATGTTGCGCGGCCTTCACCACGTGACCGGCAACGTGCTGATCGTGGTCGCAATCTTCCACCTGCTGCAGGCGATTCTGTGGGGCGCATGGAAGGCCCCCCGAGAGCTCAGCTGGATTGCCGGACTGCTCGGACTTCAGGTGCTGATCCTCATCTCGCACACCGGCTACCTGCTGCCGTGGGACCTTCGCGCCTATTGGGCGACCCAGGTGTTGGTCGGCATTGCCGGCAACCAACCGCAGGTCGGCGAATTGGCGGTGCGACTGATTCAGGGCGGGCCCGAAGTCGGCAACACCACGCTGACCCATTTGTACTCGATGCACGTGTTGCTCACCCCCGGCCTGTTCGCGGGTGCGATCGCGCTGCACTTCTGGCTCAAGCGCAAACACGGAGAGCTCGCGCCCCCCCGAATGACGCCGGAACTGGCGGCTGAAAAAGCCCAGACCTATTTTCCTCACCAGCTCGTCCGCGATCTGTTCGCGGGAATGGTGGTGATGCTCGGCATCGCGCTGTGGGTCTGGCGTCAGGGTGGAGTCGAGCTGGGGGCTCCGGCCGACCCGGCGATCGAATACGTCGCCCGCCCCGAATGGTACTTCCTGCCGATCTTCCACTTGCGCCACTGGTTCACCGGCTCGAGCGAGTTCATCGCGACCACGGTCATTCCCGGCATCGCGATCACCTGGCTTGCCAGTCTTCCTTTCGTTTACCAGCGGCTGGCTCCCCGGCTGAAGAACGCAGAGAAGATCCTCATCGGCAGCACGACGTTTGGTTTCGCTCTCGCCATCTACCTGGGGGTTTCGACCGCGATGGTCGACGCGAGCAACACCGAAGAGTTGAAGATCAACGCCAAGGCCGAAGTGTGGGCGAAGCAGGCGCAGCAGCTGGCGATGATCGGGGTGCCGGTGGGCGGGCCGCTGACGCTGTACCAGAACGATCCCCACCTCTGGGGCCAGAAGGTCTTCGAGCGCGAATGCGTGGCCTGTCACGCGGCGGGCGACACCAAGCCCTACGAAGGAGCCATCTGCCTCGATGGTTACGCCTCTCGCACCTGGCTCAAGAAGTTCATGCGCCAGCCCGATGCCTCACACTTCTTTGGCAACACCAAGATCGACGAAATGGACGCCTTCAAGGGCAATGACGACAAGCTCGACGCGATCGTCGAGTTCCTCTACCAGCAGAGCGCGAAGAGCGACGCCGACCCGAAGCTCGCCGCTGAAGGTGCGGTGCTGTACGAAAAAGAAGGCTGCCTCGAGTGCCACTCACTCGATGGAGTCGGAACCGGCAACGCCGCAGACCTCAAGGGGTGGGCGAGCGAAGCCTGGCTTTCCGCTTTCATTCGCGAGCCCGGACATGAGCGTTTTTACGGGAAGCTCAACGAGATGGACGACTTCGACAGCGAGAAGCTCAGCAAGACCGAGCTGCAGATGGTGATCGGTTGGCTGCGCGCTCAGTCCGATGAAAAAGTCGACTTCTGAAGCCACCAACGCCCCTTACTTGAATCCTGCATTTGGCTGTACCGTCGGACCCCATCTGACCAACCCGGAGGCCGTTCCAGATGAAGCTGCTTCGCGCCGCACTGCTGATTTCCTTCTCGTTCACTGCCGTCACCCACGCGGACACCGTTCCCGAAATCTGGAAAGCCAAGTGCAAGAGCTGTCACGGTGAGGGCGGTAAGGCCGACACCAAATCGGGCAAGAAAGAGAAGATCGAGGACATGACCGTTGCGGCCTGGCAGACCGAGTGGACCGACGAAAAGATGAAGACGGTCATCCTCGAAGGCTCGAAAGACAACAAGAAGATGAAGCCGTTCAAAGGCAAGCTGTCGGCGGAAGAAGTCGACGGATTGATCAAGCACATCAGGGGCTTCAAGCAGTGAATTTGGCTGGGGCCACCAGGGTCGGGAAACGAATGAAGCTGCTCGTTCTCGCTGCGCTGTTGGCCTCGGGCCTGTCGTTCAAGGCGCCGTCTTTGTCCTTCGTCCACCCCGAGCTTTCATTCACGGCGGCCAATGGCAAAGACGGCGGAAAGAAGAAAAAAGATGAAGAGAAGGAAGAGGACCGCGCCCTGGCGTCGTCCCGGATTCTGACTTCCCCTATTTCTTGAAAAGGTCGGCCTTGAGCACCACTTCGGTGCCGGCCGCCACCTTCACCGTCACCTTCTTGTTCACGCCGAGCTGAGGATTCTTGAGCGTGAAGGTGGCATTGCCCGGCGGGACTTCCACCGGGTTCTTCAAGGGCGTCGTTCCGTAGCTCTTGCCGTTGAAGAAGACCTCTGCCCATGGGTTGACGCGCACCGTGACGTGACCGGGTCTGGGTGGAGCCACCCGGCGCCGGGGGGGCCGGGTCCGGGGCGTTTCGACCGGGTCTTCGAGGGCGACAGGCTCGACGCCCGAATCGACAGGCGGCTCGACCGCCACCACGCCCGTGGGCACCGCGGGGTCGGGCTCGGGCACTTTGATCCGCGCATCCAGCACCAGCGGAGGAACGACCACCGGTTCGGGCGAGGGCTTGAGAATGAGCCACAAAACCGAGCCCAACAGGACCGCGACGACGGCGGCGGCAGCGACTTTCGGCCCGCGCGGCGCTCGCACCCCGAGGTTCGCGACCTCTTCCCTTCTGGACACAGGGACGGCGATCATGTCCGGGCCGGAGCTCGTCCCAGAGCGTTGTTGAAACTGAAACGCGGGCTCGATCACCGTGGGCGAGATGGCCCACATGTCACTGGGAGGATGGAGTCCCAGGTTCCTGGGCATCGGCAAGACGTCGGTGCCTGCGCCCCCGAGGGCGGGCTCCATCGTCGCGACACTGGGGTTGGTCATCACCACCTCGCGGCCAAACAACTCTTCGAGGAACGAGGCGACGTGCGCGGAGGTCAGCGGCTCACCCGAGACCGCGATGAACTCTTCCAGTGCGTGGCCGAAGGCGTCTGCACTTTCCCACCGTCGGGACGGATCTCCTTGAAGCGCCTTCTCGAGGATCACGTTCAGCTCGGGCGGGAGATCCGGCCGATTGACCCACTGGGGCCGGTTCTGCATCACGTCGTCGGGCGTCTTCGGCGCGTGGGCCGGCAGCTCGAGAGTGACCAGCTCGTGGAGCATCACTCCCATCGCGTACAGGTCGATGCGGGCATCGATGGTGGCGCCCGAGATGAACTGTTCGGGCGCCATGTAGGCGAACTTTCCTTTGAGCTGACCCACGAAGGTGAAGTTGCGGGTCATCGCCTTGGCGATTCCGAAGTCGACCAGCTTCACTGCGCCCGAGAAGCTGACCAGCACGTTGTCGGGGCTCACGTCCCGATGAAGAATTCCCAGCGGCCGACCGCCTTCGTCGGTAAGCCGGTGCGCGAACTGCAGTCCCTGCAGCGCCTGAGCGCAGATGCGGGCGGCGATCCGCGGCGGAAATCGGATGTTCTGCTTTCGGGCCTCGTTCAGACACGCGCGGCAAGACCTGCCGTGGACGTGCTCCATCGCGATGAACCAGGTGTCGCTCTCGTGCTCGAGGCCGAAGATCTGGGCGATGTTCGGGTGCTGGAGCTGGGCGGCCAGCCGCGCCTCGTTGAGGAACATGTCGATGAAGCCCTGGTCATCGGCGAGGTGACGCAAGATGCGTTTGATCACCACCGTCTTCGAAAACCCGGCCGGGCCTTCCTGACGCGCGAGAAACACCTCTCCCATGCCTCCAGTGGCGATAAGAGACAACAACCGGTATTTGCCGAGTTTCTCGGTGTCCATCAGTTGGAGACGCTTCGGGGTGATTCTAGAGGCCGGGCGTCCGTTGTCTCGACGCTTCAGCGAGCGTGACCGGTTCACCGTCACTCCACAACCAACCAAATACTTCTTTGAGGCGCTTGAGCTTCTCTCGCACAGGCACCTTCAGGTCCCGCTGCTGCCGGGCCAGCACTGCGGGCACCCCATCTGACTCGTCGAGCACGTCGATCGCGTGGAGCTCGAAGTTTACCAGGAGGTCGTTTTTCAGGCCCCGGTAGGTCGCCTTGACGAGCGCCCACGGCAGCTGGGTGACGAGGGTCCCGATGAACGGCAGCCGGGTTCCAGGCGCGACCGACACCGGCAGCTCGAGCAGAGGCGCCTGGCCTTTGGAGTAGGGAGCGAGGAGATCAGGTCGATAGGGGACCCGGGGGGCAAACAGGACCCGTGGAGTGTCGAGCACCGCGCGCGAAGGTCGTCCGAGCAGTTTGAGCGCTCCCATCACCATTGCTTTGGCCGAATAGTAGGGAGTCGCGGGGAACGTCGATGAGTCGTACGCGTAACCCAGGGCGGCGACGGCCTGAAGCAGCGCCGGGGACAGGGTGTAGCCGGGGGCCCGAAAGCCAACCGGGGCCACTCCCACCGCTGCGGCAATCGCCTGATGAGCGGCTTTGAGATCCACCGCGATTTTCTCGGGCGACCCACGCGACAGCGCATAGTCATGCGAAAAGCTGTGGCTCGCGATTTCGACCTTCGCCGCGTGCGCGGCTCGCAACGCCTGAGCCATCTGGGGGTCGGCCAGGTCCTCGCCGATCGCGAAGAACGTGGCGGGCCGTCCATCGAACAGCTCGAGGTAGCGGTCCACCGCGACCTGGCTCACCAGCGTCCGGGCGCGGGCGTCGATCAGCGCTTCGTCGAGGCCCTGAATGCGGAAGTAGTGCGGCAGGGTGTCGAGATCGACCGAGACCGCAGCCAGGCGATGCAACGGGCTACCTCCCCCGAATTCGAATGACGTAGACCAACTTGGCGACATTTCGCAGCACGTTGGGGACGCGCCGGAAGAGGTGAATCGAGGGCTGCCGTTTCTCTTGAAGCTGAATCGGGATCTCGAGCACGTTGAGCCCATCGCGCCACGCGCGCACTACGAACTCGCTGGCGAACACGTCCATGTCCACCACACAGCGCGAGATGGTGGGGAGCAACGATTGGCGCCGAAAGGCCTTGAGCCCGTGGGTGTCGGTGCCTTTGAAGCCGAGCGCCGCCCATAACAACTTGTTGTGCATCCGGGTGGCGACCCGCCGAACGATGGGTCGTTGATCCGACGCGCCGTGCGCCGCTTTGCTGCCGACCACCAGGTCCGCTTCTTGATTTTCCAGGCGGGGAAGTGCCGCGTCGTAGAAGACCAGGTCGCAGAGGTCGATTTCGTCACAGACCACCAGCTCGCCCAGCGCCATCTGGATTCCCTGCTTGAGCGCGCTGCCGTAGTTGGGTCGTTCGCTGTGAAACCATCTCAGGCGTGGGTCTGCCGCACACATCCTCTCGAGGATCTGGGGGGTCGCGTCGCGCGAACCATTCTCAGCGAAGATGATCTCGTAGTCCCAGCCGCGCGCGTCCAGGCCGGCCATCAGCTCGCGGGCTGCGGACTCAACGATCGACTCCTCGTTGTAGACGGGGATGACGATGGATAGATGCGGCATTTTTCGCGGCGGCGCGTAGCACGGACAATCGCCAGCGTCACTCTCGTAAGGTAACGTGCGCCCGCTTCGGACATATCGGTTCAAGGAGATTCATGAAGGTCGCGTGCCCTTCCTGCAACGCCAACCTCAACATTGACGACAAGAAGATCCCGACGGGGGGCGCTCGCATCAAGTGCCCGACGTGCCAACAGATCTTCCCCGTCAAAGCTGCCGTGTCACCCCCGCCCGGAATGGCCGCAGTTCCGCTTCCCGGCCTCACTGCGGCCCGAACGGAAAAGCCCAGTTGGGAAGAAGAGTCGACGCGGATCATGCCGCCCGAGATGATCCCCGGAGCGCTGACCAACGCCGCGCCCCCATCGAACATCAAAGCGGTTCCCCTTCCCGGCCAGTCCGCGCCTGCGCCGCAGTCGTCGACTGCCCGCACCGGCGCGATCCCTCTGCCTGGCGGGAGCGCGAAGGCGGCCCCCCATTGGGAAGTCGAGTCGACCCAAGTACAGGCGTCGACCCCCGGCAGCGCGATTCCACTGCCCGGCAACTCCGAACCGACCCGGGTCGCCCGGCCCCCTGCCCCCACCGGCGGCGGCGAGGTTGATTTCGCGGACGACAACGACGTGGGTCTTGTCGACAGCGGCCCGACCGCTGCGTACCCCGCGATTCCCCTTCCGGGCGGCAACCCTTCGTTTGCACCGCGCGCGTCATCGGGGCTCGGTGCGATGGACGAGGGACTCAATCCGCGGCCTGGCACAATGAACCAAGGCGCGATTCCTCTGCCCGGCAATGATGCGCAGACCGGGCAACATGCCGGGTTCGACGCGACGGGCCAGGGCGCGATTCCGCTTCCCGGCGGCTACGAGGAAGACACCGGTCAACACCCCGGACTGGGAACGAGGACCGACGGGGCGATTCCCCTTCCCGGCAGCTACGAAGACACCGGTCAACACCCCGGACTGGGAACGAGGACCGACGGGGCGATTCCCCTGCCCGGCAGCTACGAAGACACCGGCCAACACCCCGGACTGGGAACGATGACCGACGGGGCGATTCCCCTTCCCGGCAGCTACGAAGACACCGGCCAACACCCCGGACTGGGAATGATGACCGACGGGGCGATTCCTCTTCCCGGCGGCTACGAGGACACCGGTCAACACCCCGGACTGGGAATGATGACCCACGGGGCGATTCCTCTGCCGGGCAATTACGAGGACACCGGTCAACACCCCGGGCTGGGAATGAGGCCCGACGGGGCGATTCCTCTTCCCGGCGGTTACGAAGACAGCGGTCACCCTCCCGGGGCGGGCGCGCGAGAGCTCGGAGCCATTCCTCTTCCCGGCAGCTATGTACCGACGGGGCCCCATTCGGATAATGGCGCGATCGACGACCGTGCCATTCCTCTTCCCGGGAGCTACGCGCCGACCGGGGGGCATGCGGCGTTCGACTCCGCGCACGACGACACGACCGGACAGCACCTGGGCCTCGAAGAGGAGAACGCTCCCACCGCCACGTATCAGTCTCTGACGATTGAGGACCTGCCCCGCCCGCCGAAGGCGTTTGCGTTCGACCCTCCGGTTCCGGTGGCAACGAAGAGCGAGGCTGCGAAGTTCGACTTCTCTGATCTTCCCTCTCCCAAAGGCCCGGTTCCTCGCGCGCCTCCGGTGGCCGCGCCGTCGTTCGAAGCTCCGTCGCTCGAAGCCCCGTCGTTCGAAGCCCCGTCGTTCGAAGCTCCGTCGTTCGAAGAATCGTCGTTCGAGGACGTGACGTTCGAAGAGCCGCCGGCTCCACCGCCGCGGCCGGCGAAAGTGCCGGCGTTCGACTTCTCAGACCTGCCTTCTCCGCGCGGTGTGGCAACCACCCGGGTCGATCGACCTCGGCCTCCGCAGTACACCGACCTGCCCTCGCCTGCCGCGGCCGCTGATCCGTTCGAGTCTCCTGACTTTTCGAATGATCTTCCGATGCCTTCGACGCCGGACCTGCCGTCTCCGGCGGAGCCCAGCGATCTGGACTTCAGCTTCGACACGGCGCCACCGCCTCCCGTTTCCCGAACGCCGGTGGAACGGCCGGTCGAGGCACCGCAAGCGGTTCCTTCTTTTGGAGAGGTGGAGTTCGATTCCGGCAACGAGTCGCTGGAGTTTGATCCGACTCAGACTCCGAGTGCGGTCGATGATCTCGAAGCCGATTTGTCCGCGCCTCCCCAGGCGGGCAAGCCCGCGTCCTCTGCCGACGGTCTGGAAATGCTCTCTTTCATTGATCAGACCGCGCGTGAGGCGGGAATCAAGGAAGGCAGCCAGGGCAAGGCGCGCAGGTTCCACATTCGCCGCCGCAGCGGCAAGGTCTTCGGCCCCTTCGATGACGGGGTCATCATCAAGATGCTCGAAGATGGGCAGCTGCTCGGCAACGAAGAGGTCTCGCTCGATGCCGAGTCGTGGCAGCCGATCGGAGGCGAGCCCACGTTCCAGGGAGCTATTGCACGGCTGATGGAAACCCCGTCGCGGGCGGCCACCGCGACAACCCAGAAGGTAGGGGACCCGTCGCGTCAGCAGGTCGCTTCGATGGACCGCCTGAAAAATCTCTACGAGGGCCGAATGGCCGCAGTGGCCGTCGTTCAGGGCAAGGAACCTGTCCCTTTTCGCAAGCGATTGCCGTTCATCCTGGTCGGGCTTTTGGTGGCCGGGGTGCTCGGCACCGGGGCTTTTCTGGGAACGACCCCCTACGGCTTTTTTGGTCTCAAGGTGCTGGTGCCGGCGAAAGTCAAAGCGGGCAGCCGGGAGTTTGCCGACCTGCAGTCTGCTCAAAAGTCGCTGCTGTCCGACACATTCAAGGGCTACCAACAGGCCCGCGACACCGCCCAATCGACCCTGCGGGTGAAGGAATACCCTGAAGCCCGGGCGATCTGGTGTCAGTCGATTTTCTACCTGCAACGAAAGTATTCGGCCGCGACGCCGGCCGAGCTTCAACAAGCAGAGGCTGAGCTCGAGAACATCGAGCTGCTGGGTGCCAAGAATCCGGAAGTGGTCAAGGCGAGGGCAGGCAGCGCGCTCACCCACCACCGAGCAGATGAGGCGCTCGCGCTGTTGGGCGATGCGCTCGCGAGGTCGGAAAATGCCGACGACCTCGAGCTGACGTTCCTTCGGGCTGAGGCCTTCGGGCAGAAGACCCAATCGGCTCAGGCTCGAAGCGAGCTCGAGGCCATCTTGAAGAAAAAGCCCGACTCGGCCCGCGCCCTTCACGCGCTGGGAAATCTGCACCAGACCCAGAAAGAAGCAGACCTCGCGGCAGGCCGGTACGAAGAGGCGCTGAAGGCGGATCCCGAGCACGCCTCGTCCGCCGTCGAGCTGGCGGCGATCGAGCTGCTGATCCGAAAGGACGCGAACAAAGGCACTGTGGCCATTGACCAGGCATTGGTTGCGACCCGCCGCGACAAGCTGGGGCCCGCTGAGCTGGGCAAGGCGCTGGCGCTGAAGGCCGAAGCACTGGCGATGCAGCACAAAACCGAAGAGGCGATTCCTCTCTTCGAAGAGGCGCTGAAGACCGACCCGGCGAATGCGTTCACCGAGGCCCGGCTCGCGGCGGCCTACGTGGCGCTGCATGACCACGCGAAGGCGCTCCCGTTCTTCAAGGCGGCTGCTGAGGCGGCGCCGGAAAGCCTGGAATATGCAGAGGCTTATTTGTCGTCGCTGATCGCGCTGGGAAAGATGGACGAGGCGATGCGGGTGGTGACGGCTTCGAGTGCTCGCTTTCCAGCCAACGCGCGATTGACCTACCTCGGGGCACGGGTGGACGACGCGCTCGATCGCACCAAGGAAGCCGAGGCGGCGTACCTCAAAGCAGCGGCCGCGGACCCCACGCTGGTCGACGCCCACCTCTACCTGGCCCGCCTGTACCTGCGCTTTCGCCGACTGAGCGAAGCCAGGCCCCAGCTCGATGCGGCGCTGAGAAAGGCACCGGACAACGCAGAAGTGCGGGTGGTGATTGGCGAGCTGGCCCTTTCAGAAAATGATCTCGATCGCGCAGAGATCGAGCTGAAGCGCGCGCTCGAGCTCAACCCGGTCTTGAGCGAGGCGCACGTGGGCCTCTCACGGCTCGAGCTCGCGAAGGGCAAGAGCGACCTCGCGCTGGCCGCGGTGGACAAAGCGCTGTTGATCAACCCGACCGTGGTGGGAGGCCGCCTTCAGCGCGGGACGTCGCTGTGGAAGTTGGGCCGGTTGGACGAAGCGGCGAAGGAGCTCGAGACCGCGCGGGTGGACGAGCCCCGGAATACCAACGTCATCGTGATCCTCGGAGCCGTGCAGCTCGAGAAGAAGGACCTCAGCGGCGCGACGGCCAGCTTGATGACGGCCATCGCCAGCGAGCCCTCGAACCCCGAGGCGAACTTCTACCTGGCGAAGGTCAAGAACCTCAAAGCCGAGCACACCGGAGCGATCGAGCACATGAAGAAGGCGATCGAGCTGCAGCCCAAGCGGGTCGAGTACCGATATTGGATGGGGCAGATCTACCTCGATGCGAAAAAGAACCAGGAGGCGATCGATGAGTGGAACGCCGCGCTCGCGCTCGACCCGAAGTACACCGACGCGCTCGAAGCGCTGGGGCATGTCTTCCTCGAGCGCAATGACATCAAGAAGGCGGTGCAGTACTTCCAGCGCGCCCTCGAGACGGATCCCAACCGGAGCGCGGCCCAGGCGGCGATCGGCGACGCCTATTCTCAAGGTGAGCAGTGGGCCCAGGCGATCACCACCTATGAGAAAGCGCTGAAGGCCGACCCCGAGCTCAAGAGCGTCTATTTCAAGCTGGGTCAGGCCTATGGCGAGGTGAAGAACTTCGACCAGGCGATTTCGCACTACAAGAAGGCCGCGCTGGTCGACAAGGACAACGCTTCGATCTGGCTCTCGCTGGGCTACGCCTACAAAGAACGGAAGCAGCGCGGGGAAGCAGCGGCCGCATTCGAGCGCTACCTCGCCAAGCGGCCCGACGCAGACAACAAAAAGGAGATTGAGGACGAGATCGACTACCTCAAGAAGAAGGAGGAGTAAGGAGGGTCATGCTCGACAAGAATTTCGTCGCAAAGAACTTCGATGCCGTCGTGGGGCGGCTGGCAGACCGGGGCGGAACTCTCGACCTGAGCCAATTCAAACAGTTGTTCGCCGAACGGCGGACGCTGACGATCGAGCTCGAGACCTTGCAGGCGCAGCGCAATCTGGCGAATGAAGAGATGAAGAAGCTCGCCAAGAGCGACCCTGCGGGGCTCGATGCGAAGCGGGCGGCGATGCGAGAGGTGGGCGATCAGATCAAAGCCCGCGAACCGCGGCTCAAAGAGCTCGAGACTTCGCTTGATGCGCTGTTGCTGACGGTTCCCAACATTCCGGACACCTCGGTGCCGACGGGCAAAAGCGAGGCGGACAACAAGGTCGAGCGGGTGTGGGGCGAGAAGCCGACGTTTCTGTTCGGGCCCAGGCAGCACTTTGAAATCGGCGAGAAGCTGGGCCTTTTGGACTTCGAGCGGGCCGCGAAGGTCTCGGGCAGCCGGTTCGCTTTTCTCAAAGGCGGCCTCGCCCGGCTGGAACGCGCGCTGGTGTCCTTCATGATCGATCAGCACACCGCGCGCGGCTACGAAGAGATTCTGCCCCCGTACCTGGTCAACCGCGGCTCGATGATGGGCACCGGCCAGCTGCCGAAGTTCGAAGACGACGCGTTCAAGACGGCGGGCGAACAAGAGCTGTTCCTGATTCCGACCGCCGAAGTGCCGGTCACCAACTACCACCAGGACGAGATCCTCGAGGCCGCCGACCTGCCGAAGAAGTACTGCGCGTTCTCACCCTGCTTTCGGGCCGAAGCGGGTGCGGCGGGCAAGGACACCCGCGGGCTGATCCGGATGCACCAGTTCCACAAGGTCGAGCTGGTGATGTTTTCGCGGCCGGAAGAGTCGCTGGGGCACCTGGAGACGTTGGTGTCCGACGCGGCGTGGATTCTCGAGAAGCTGGGGCTGCACCACCGGGTGA
>JAYVCD010000171.1:0-5541 GCA_043750125.1 Archangiaceae bacterium
AGTTCTTCAGCCAGCTGAACATGGCCTCGAAGAGCTTCGACCACACCCCGTTCAGCAAGCGCGAGATCGGCGGCCTCAAGGCCCACGCGCGGCTCGACGCGTTGACGGCGAAGACCGCGGCGAAGGGGAAGGGCATTGGCCCCGGCTCAAAGGGCCGCGCGGTGCTGAACGTCGAGAGGCACCTTCAGGCCGCGGGCTATGGCCTGGGGACCCCGAACACCCTCTTCGGCCCCCGCACCGGCGCGGCGATCAAGGCGTTCCAGAAGAGCTCGGGCCTGGCCCAGACCGGCGTGGTCAACGCGAGGACCTGGGCGAAGCTGAAGGGCACCCTTTTCGCGGCGAAGAGCGCCGTCAGCCCGGCCCAGCGGCTGGGGGAGCGCGACGGGGCGGTGATGGCGACCGAGAAGAAGCTGAAGAGCCTCGGCTTCAACCCGGGAAAGATTGACGGCACGTTCAACGCCGCGACGGCCAAAGCGGTCAAAGCATTCCAGAAGAAGAAGCACCTGAAGGTCACGGGCCAGGTCGGCAGCGGGACGATGAAGGCGATCGACAAGGCGCTGAAGGGCAGCCCGTCGGCCGCGGCGAAGAAGATCCTCGATACCGCGCGCAAGTTCCTTGGCGTGCACGAGGGGCGTGGCAATGCCAACCCGTTCTCCAGAGCGCTCGGCCGTCCGCCCGAGGCGTGGTGCGCGGACTTCATCAGCTACGCCGCGAAGAAGGCGGGTTTGAAGCTGAACACCGCGTCAGCCCAGGGCGTGGCCGATTATCTCAAGAGCCGCGGCAGCTGGAAGGGCCGCAGCAATCCGCAGCCGGGCGACGCGGTCACCTTCCGGTGGGACGGCAGCCACGGCTGGGCGGATCACGTCGGAATGGTCGAGAAGGTCTTCAAGCGCAACGGCCGGACCTACATTCAGACGATCGAAGGCAACTCGGGCGACATGGTGCGCCGCAAGGTCTACGCGGCGAACGATCGGGTCATCAACGGCTTCGGCAAGCTCAAGTAGTCGGGCCGCAGCGCGAGCGCTGTCAGGGGCTGTCCCCGAGGGAAACGTTGATTGCCGTTTCCTCGGTGGGCAGCTTCACTTTTTTCAGCCCCAGCCGAAGGCACTTGTCGAAGGCCTTGGGCGCGGGCTTTTGTTCCCACAGCAGCGACTCGACTTTTCCTCCCGCGATGAGGCCTCCGAGTCGGCCGCGGCGGTTCTTGAGGTTCGAGGTGCAGGGGCCCGCGGCTCCGGCGATCTGCGCCTGAAGCGCCGCATCGCGCCCCGCCTTCGCATCGAGATCGACGCTTCCGAACTTCTGCAGCTGCTGGATCGCAATCGCGACGGGAGGGTCGAAGCTATCGACGGTCTTCGCTTTTTCGCCCGCAGGCGCAGTCGGCTTGGTGGTTCCGATTCGGGTCAGCGCCACCGAGACCGCGCCGGGTCGGGTCGGCTCGAGCGAGGTCTCGGAGACCAGCCCGCCGGACAGCGCGAGCGATGCCGCGTCAGGTGCGACCAGCCGACTGGGACTCTGGATGCAGTCGAACACCGCCCCCGCCGCCTTGGTCTTTTTCTTCGGGTCATCGGCGTTGGTGTGGACCACCACGGTGTCGATGCCGATGTCCGGGCCGTACGCGAACACCTTCTGCTCTGAAGTGGTGCCTGACTTGATTCGGACCAGGAACGTAAACGGGTTCTCGGGGTCGATGCGGGTGACGGTCAGGGTGCCCGTCTTGATGATCGGCCTGGGCTTGGGAGCTTCCTTCAACTCCTTCACTTTTTTCGGGTGCTTTCCGCTGACCGCCACCGATGCGGGGGGAGCAGGGTGGGCCGGTTCGCTGGTGCGCGACCAGCTGAACTCGAGCAGGTCTCCAGGCCTGGCCCGCGTCAACCCTCGAGGGCCGGCCGGCTCTTGGGGGGCCTGGGCCACGGGCTCTTCGACCGCCGCAGTCGGCGGAGCCAACTTCGCGGGTTCCGGCGCATGCGGAATGGGGGTGGCTTCGCCCGGCCCCATCTTTTCCTCGACGCAGCCGAAGGTCAGCATCGTGAGCACCATCGCAACTCGTCTCATGTCGCCACCTCGCGCCTAGAAGTTCCCCGACAGCACGGGCACCGTGAGCCCCTGCGGCCGTTCGGTGACCTTCAGCATTGCGGTGGTGACCGTCGGGAGGACGACCGCGCTGGCAAGGGTCAAGAGTGCCACGCCTGAGCCCGAGGTGGCATTGGCGCCCAGAAAAATTCCCGCCGCCAGAATTGCGCCCTGCGCGACGAGGGCGACGAGCAGAGTGGGGACGAGCCGGAACCTGCCTTTTCCTGACCGCTCAGCCAGGAACCACTCGGTGAGCACTACCGCCAGGGGGGGCACCAGCAGCGCGGTCAACAGCGAAGGGACGAGGGCGGCGTAGAGGTTGTTGGACAACGTGCCCAGGCCGGCGCCCGCCACCAGCGCGACGGGGGTCGCGAGCAGCGCGGCGAAGGCGCCCCCTGCAATCAGGCTCGGAACGTGCGGCTCGGTGACCTGTTGCTCGGAAAGCGCGAGGTCGGGCTTGAGCAGCGTGAGCACCGACGGCTGGGGAAACAGCCGAACGCCGGAAGCGTAGGAAAGCGGGGAGGCAACCAAGAGTCCGAAGAGCAGCGCGCGGGCCATTTGCGCTTCTTAGCGCGCCAGGTCCCCAGAGATCAGGCGTTTGCAGTCGCGAACGTCAGCTCGAGGCCCTCTTTGTCCACCTTCACCTCGGCGAACGCGGTACCGCCGTCCTTCAGCGTCCCGAACAGCAGCGCCTCGGCCAGCGGTTTTTTGATCGAGTTGTCGATCAACCGCGCCATCGGCCGCGCCCCGAAGTCGGCGTCGTACCCCTTCTCGCCCAGCCATTCGCGGGCGCCCGGGGTCAGCTTCAAGGTGACCTTCTTGTCGTCGAGCAGCTTCTGCAGCAGGGCAATTTCCTTGTCCACGACCTTGAGGATGATTTCCCTGGTCAGCGCGCCGAAGACGATCCACCCGTCCAGCCGGTTGCGGAACTCGGGGCTGAAGGCCCGCTCGATTGCGTTCTTGGCCTTCGAGGCGTCGATCGCCGTCCGTTCGCCGAAGCCGAGCGATTTTTCCTTCATCTCGCGCGCACCAGCGTTGGTGGTGAGGATGATGACCACGTTGCGGAAATCGGCCTTCCGCCCGTTGTTGTCGGTGAGGGTCGCGTGGTCCATCACCTGGAGCAGAATGTTGAACAGGTCGGGGTGGGCCTTCTCGATCTCGTCCAGCACCAGCACCGCGTGCGGGTTCTTGCGGATCTGATCGGTGAGCAGGCCGCCCTGGTCGAAGCCGACGTAGCCCGGAGGCGCGCCGATCAACCGGCTGACGGTGTGCTTTTCCGAGTACTCGGACATGTCGAAGCGGAGGAACTCGACGCCCATCGCCTTGGCCAGCTGCTTGGCCAGCTCGGTCTTGCCGACCCCCGTGGGCCCAGAGAAGAGGAAGGAGCCAATCGGTTTGTCTGGGGTCCGCAGGCCCGAGCGGGCGAGCTTGATCGCCATCGAGATCTCTCCGATCGCCTTTTCCTGGCCGAAGATGACGCCCGCGAGCTCTTTGTCGAGGTTGCCCAGCTGCGCCTTCTCGGAAGCTTGAACCGTCTTGGCCGGAATGCGCGCCATCTTCGAGATGATGGTCTCAACGTCGTGCACGCTGACTTTTCCGGTGCGCTTTTCGGTTCCGCGCAGGCGGTCCACGGCGCCCGCTTCGTCGATCACGTCGATCGCCTTGTCGGGCAGGAACTTCTCGTTGACGTATTTGTGCGCGAGCTCGGCGGCGGCCTGCAGCGCGTCGGCGTCGTACTTCACCTTGTGGTGCTCTTCGTATTTGGGAGCGAGCCCGGTGAGGATCTTCACCGTGTCTTCGACCGAGGGCTCGAGGATGTCGATCTTCTGGAACCGCCGGGCCAGCGCGCGGTCGCGCTCGAACGACGCCTTGTATTCCTGGTAGGTCGTCGACCCGATGCACCGCAGCTTCCCGCTGGCGAGGGCCGGCTTGAGCAGGTTCGAGGCGTCCATCGAGCCGCCACTGGTCGCTCCGGCGCCGACGATGGTGTGAATCTCATCGATGAAGAGGATCGCGTCGTCGTGGCTCTGCAGCGCCTTGAGCACCGCCTTCAATCGCTCTTCGAACTGCCCGCGAAACTTGGTTCCGGCGAGCAGCGAGCCCATGTCGAGCGAGTAGATCTGCGCACCCTTCAGGGGCTCGGCGATGTTCCCTTCGTGGATCGCCAGCGCCAGGCCTTCGGCGATGGCGGTTTTTCCGACGCCGGTTTCACCGACGTACAGCGGGTTGTTCTTCCTGCGGCGACAGAGGACCTGAATGGTTCGCTCGAGCTCGCTGGCCCGACCAATCAGCGGGTCGATGTGACCCTGGGCGGCCTCTTCATTCAGATGGGTGGTGTAGGCGTCGAGCGGGTTCTTCGCGGGGCCCGGGGCCTCGTCGTCTTCCCCCACGCCCTCGCGCGCCGGGCCTTCGTCCGGGCTGCTGCCGTCCTTGGCGATCCCATGAGAGATGAAGTTCAAGACGTCGAGCCGGGTCACTCCCTCTTCCTTCAAGAAGTGGAGCGCCTGCGAAGAGTCCTCGCGGTAGATGGCGACCAGCACGTCGGCGCTGTCCATCACCTTCTGTTCGGCCGACAGCGCGTGGAACGCCGCCCGCTGCAGCACCCGTTCGATCGCAATCGTCTGCTGCGGCTCGGCGGTGACGCCCTCGGGCAGGCGTTCGACCGCCTCTTCGAGGAACGTGTCCAGCCGCTGCTTGAGGCGATCCATCCGCGCGCCGCAGGCCTTCAACACCTCGACGCAGCGGGGGTCTCGCAGCAGCCCCAGCAGCAGGTGCTCGAGGGTGAGGTATTCGTGGTGCATCCGCTTGGCCTCGGACAGCGCGAAGCGAATCGAAGCTTGAAGCTCTTTAGCGATGATCGGCGATGCCACGGATTAGAGCTCCTCGGGTTCCATCGTCAGCTTGAGCGGGAACTCTGCTTCCTTGGCGAGCTGATGGGTTCGGTTGATCTTCGTTTCGGCCACTTCGAATGTATAAACGCCCGCGACCCCAAAGCCGTTTCGATGAACGTTCAGCATGATCGAAACAGAGTCTGACTCGGACTTGTGAAAGACGTCGCGCAGCACGGCAATGACGAACTCCATCGTCGTGTAGTTGTCGTTGTGAAAAATCACGCGGAAGAGCTGTGGCTTCTTCAGCTGCTCCTTGTTTTTTGTCTCGGTGACGACGCCCGTATCGCCATCGTCTGTGCCTGGGCGCTGCTTGGTGGCCATTTTCGTTGGGGAAACTAACGTAGCTTGCGCGCTTGCGCACCGAACCTGCCCAATCAGGCAGGCGGCCTGAGCTTTTTTTTAAAAAAATCCCGTTCCAGCCAGCCCTAACGCCCAGGCCCATTCGGGCGCACCTTTCTCTGCTGGCTTCTTCAGACAACCCCCCTAGCCCGACCTTCGCAGACTTCGGCGGTTGAGCGGGGTCAGCGATGGTGCTTTCACGAGGGAGGGCCTTGTGCGGGAAGATCGCGCAATGGTAGTT
>JAYVCD010000172.1:0-7362 GCA_043750125.1 Archangiaceae bacterium
CGCCGAGCGCCCGTACCTCGACAAGGTGATGCCGTTCTGGCCGCTGTTCGCCGGAGGCATGATCTTCGACACCCGCTTCACCGTGAAAATGGTCGCCGAATGCGCGGTCGCGTTCGGGAAAGCGCGACTCAACCCGCGCTGGTGGTCGAAGCGGCCGTTCGAAAAAGTGAGCAAGTTTCTGAACAACGATGTGGGCTTTTTCGAACAGCTCGACCGGTTCGCCCACAAGTTGATCGTCAAGCACGACCTCAACGCGGTGTTCATGGGCCACACCCACCTGGAAATGGTGCGCACCTGGCCGCGCGACAAGGTCTACGTCAACACCGGGACGTGGATGCCGATGGTCAGCCTGAAGCTGTCGAACCTCGGGCAGAGCACCGCGCTTCACTACGGACTGATCGAGTGGCGCGAAGACGGGCCGCCGCGCGCCGGGTTGATGCGGTGGAACGGCCAGCGGCCCGAGACCGAAGAAGTCATCGCGTAGCCCGGCCGATGCCTCCCCCTCCCCGGCGTCCGTTGCCGAAAAAGCGCGGCCCCCCCGGACCGTCACCGGAACAAATTGCTTCCCGGGCCCGCGGCGCGCTGCTGGGGCTGGCGGTCGGCGACGCGCTGGGCACCACGTACGAGGGAAAGCGGCTGACCGCGGACCTCTTTCCGAAGTTGAACGAAGGGCCGCACACCGAGATGCGCGGCCAGGGTCCGTGGGCGCTGAAGCGCGGACAGGTGACCGACGACACCCAGCAGGCGGTGTGTCTGGCGCTCGGTCTTCGAGTCCATCGCCGCTACGACGTGCTCGAGACGGCGAAAGAATATGCCCGCTGGGTCGAGCACGCCTTCGACTGCTCGCCCACCACCCGGGCCGCGCTGGTGCAGGTGAGCAATGGCCGGCACCCCGAGTTCACCGGAAAGCAGGCGTGGCTCGACTCGGGGCAGAAGGCCCGCGACAACGGGGCACTGATGCGCTGTGCGCCGATCGGCGTCTTCTTTCTCTGGGACCAGGCGGCGAGGATCACCGCGACGCTGGAAGACGCGCAGATCTCGCACTTCTCGCCCGAATGCCAACTGGCCTCGGTGATCCTCAACGCGGTGATCTCGGCGGCGATCACCTGCCCCGCCGAGAAGCTCGAGAAGAACGAGGCGCTCAAAGCGATCGAAGCCGAGCTGTCGATTGCCGCGGCGCAGCTGGGCCGGCAACAGCCCGACTGGGTGCTGCAGGTGAAAGACGCCGCCGACTGGCTGCGCGAAGATCTCAAAGCGTCCCAGGACGACGACCCGATGCTCTACGGGCCCGAGCTGCACCTTCACCACAATGAAACGTGGGTGCGGGTGACGCTGAGGCTGGTGCTGTGGGAGCTGTGGCACGCGCCCACCTTCGAGGCGGCGCTGCTCGACGTCATCAACCGCGGGGGCGATGCCGACACCAACGCGGCAGTCACCGGAGCGGTTTTCGGTGCAATCTACGGAGCGGAAGAAATTCCCTCGCGCTGGTCGACCGAGGTCCTGGAAGTCAGCGGCCCGGGGCCCCTGTTCAACAAGTACCACCCGCGCGAGCTGATGACGTTGGTCCAGAACCTGCCCGACGCTCCGCCCAAAGCCCTGGCGCCCAGGCCGCTGCTCAACGCAAAGAAGTAAGCGCGGGGGCCTCGAGCTCGACCCGACCTTCGACCCGTGCGGGCCCGTCGACTTGACCGTCACCCAGCCAGGCCTTGCCCAGAAGCCGCCAACCACTTCCCAACTGGTAGACCGTGAACCACGGCCCAGCTCCGAACTGGAGCCCTTCGACTCACATTCGTATCCAGACGTGGTCTTTGCCCACCCGGACGATGGTCCCGTTGGCGTTGAACGGCCCGGTGTGTTCCCCGTCGTCGACCTGCATGTGCAGCTTCATCCCCAGGGCCATCGGCGTGGCGGGGACATGGGCGCGCACGACCCCGTGCTCGTCGATGATGCGAAGTGAGAAGGTCGCGGTGCGGCGGTGCAGCTCACCGCGAAGCCAGTCGGCCCATTCGGCAGAGACTCCCGAGGGCAGCGCGCCGGCAAGCAGGTAGGTCCGCACTTCGTTGTCGTGGAACAGCAGCGTGTCGAGCGCTTCGCTGTCGGCGCCGACGGCGAGCCGGGTCGCGGTGTTGAGCAACGCTTCGATCTGCAGTGAAGACAGCGCGTCGGAAGGATTCCGAACGAGCGCGCAGCCCCCCTGGCAGCCTTTGGCGTCCGCGTGATTTCCGTCGCCCGCCGGCGTGGGCACGGTGATGACGAAGCTCGGCTGAACGGTGGCGCAGCCGGCCGTCCCCAGCAGCAGCACGCTGCTCAACAGGAAAGCGCGCTTCATTTCAAGAGCCCGGAAAAGCGCGGGTCTTTCTCGGCTTTCTGTTCGGCGAGCAGCTTCCGCAGCCCGTCGGCTCCTGCCACCTGCTTCCAGACTTCGAGCCATTTGATTAAGCCCTTGTCCTGAAACTCGGGCTGGTACCCCAGCGGGTTCGCCAGGCCCAAAGAGTTGAGGTTGTGATCGAGCTTCGACTGTTCCGGCTTTTGATTGTTGAGTTCGGCCCAGAGGTACCAGCTGATGAAACTTCCGACCAGCGCCTTGGCCATCTGCTTGTCCCAGCCGATGTTTGGCACGTAGAGCGGGCCCCCGGCCCACGGCACCTGCTTGCCCGCGGGGTCGAACTTGTAGAGCTTGATCACCTCGAGCCCGATGGTCTCGTTCGCCGCCTTCCCCTGGCGCTGGGCGAGCGTGCCGACGTAGCCGGCTGCGGTGACGCGCACGTTCTGGTTCTTCGAGTGGGCCATCGCGGCCAGCAGCGCCGGAGCGCCCAGCGCGAGGATCGGCTCGATCAACTGGGCCTGCATCTGGTAGTTGCCCGACGCGAGCGCGATCAGCCCTTCGGCGTCGACCGTGCCTTTGGCGATCAACGCTTCGACCGCCTTCGAAAGCGGCCGGGCGAGCGCGGGCATCTGGGCGGTGAGCGGGCTGAGCGCGGCAATCGCCATCAGGTTCGGAGCCAGGGCGATGCGACCGGCGGTGGCCCAGGTGCGGACCAGCGGCGGCTGCTTCACATCTTCCGAAAGGCCGACCAGCGTCTTGGCAGCGCCTGCGCCTCCGATGCGGGTCAGCGCAACGATCGCCCAACCCCGCGAGGTCAGATCGCTGCCTTCGACCGCCACGCCAATCAACTCGGGCACCGCCGGCTCGCCGCGACCGACGAGCGCCTCGAGCGCCGCGCCGGACTTCTCGATCACCGCCAGGTCCCCGACCAGCGCGCGGGAAGTGGGGGACGCCACCGGTGCGACGGGAGCTGCCAACAACAAGACCACCGCGCTGCTCAGAATCAGGTTCATGGAGCCTCCCAACGAATGCCTTGCTGCGGATATCCGGGCCCGTCGTTCTTCGCGTCGTAGGCCAGTGCGGTGTTTTCTTTCGGGGTCATCGAGAAACGGCTGCTGGTGAGGTCTTTGGACTTGAGCAGCTCGATCGGAAAGTCGCCGTCGATCACGGTCATCGTGAAGGCCTCGAGCTTCCCCAGCTCGCCTTGCGCGGCCTTGTCGCGGTCGACCTCGAGGTGGGCTTCGTGAAGCAGGTCAATCTCGGGCCCGCGCAGATTGAGCGCCTCGCCGATGCGCAGCAGCTCCTTCTCTTTCTCTTCGTGGTTCAGCGACAGCTGGCCGGTCTTCAGCGCCTGCAGGTCGGAAGCGAACAGCGCCTTCGCTTCACCGTTGTACTGCCGGGGCTCGCGTTGGCTGCGCAGGCCCTCGAGCATTTCCTTCGGGACCTGGGAAGGACTGCCGCCGATCACCCGCACCGCCAACAGCTGAATGACGTTCTTCAACAGCCGCCAACCCGGCACCTGCCGTTTCACCAGGCGGGTGTCGACCCCGTCGAACTTCACGGGCTGGTCGGTGAGGTAATAGACAATTTGTCGCTTCTCGCCTTCGTTGAACGGAGACAGCCGCATCGGCACGGACGGCTTGTCGACCTTGTAGCGAAAGCCCATCGCCTGCACGTAGCCATCGAAGTTGGCTCCGGTGGGAATCGAAGGGTCGACCTTCTTCATCCCCGGCTTCGGATCCGACCGGGGCTTGCTGCCGACCTTGGTCTTCTCGGCGACGAAGACCCAGCCGAGCTTGATGTAGTCGTTGCAGACCTCGTCCATTCCGGTCGGGTACTTGAACCCGTGCTCATCCATCCACCGGTTGAGCGCCTTGGCCGAGCCGGCCGCCAGGGTCGCGACCTCGTACATCCCCACCGCTTCCTGCTTGAGGACCTTCACCTCGTCGTATTTGAGCTTCTCTTCTTTCATCGGCGCGGCCGACGGGGCCATCGAGCGCATCCCCTCGCCGTAGTCCCGCGTCGGGCGAGGGGTGAGATCGATCACCACTTCGGGCGGCTCGATCGCGTTGGCGAGGTGCGAGAAAATTCCGTCGGACACTTTTCGCATCGCGGGCGGCGAGGGGAACGGAATCAACATCCCGAACTCGTCGACCTTTCCGCGAAAGCCAGGACGGATGACGTAGGTCTCGACCCCGTCTTTGTAGAACACGTAGGTGCGCTGCGGCCCGACGCGGGTGATGGGCACTCCGGGCCCGGTATAGATGGGCGGGACCATTCCGCAGGGGTCGGCGAGCGCGGCTGCGCTCGACAAGGCGAAGACTGCGGCGGCGAACAATTTCAAGGGGCCTCCCATCGGGTTCCTTCCAGCTCGGCGCCAGGGCCGTCGTTCTTCGCGTCGTAGGCAACCCGGCTGTTGTCTTTGGAATTCATCGCAAACCGGGCGGTGGTGAGGTCCTTCTTTTTCATCAGCTCGATCGGAAAGTCACCATCGAGGACCGTGAGGTAATAGTTCTCGAGCTTGCCCAGCTCGCCCTGCGCGTTCTTGTCGCGCTCGACCTCGAGGTGCGCTTCGTGAAGCAGATCGAGCTGCGGCCCGCGCAGGTTGAGCGCTTCTCCGATTCGAAGCAGCTCTTTCTCTTCGTGGTCCAACGACAGTTGGCCGGTCTTCAGCGCCCGAAGGTCAGAAGAGAACAAGGCCTTCGCTTCGCCGTTGTGGGGCTTCGGGTCGCGGCGTGGCCGCAGGTTCGAGAGCATGTCTTTGGAGACTTCAGACGGGCGGCCCCCCAGCACCCGCACCGGCAGCAACTGGGTGATGTTCTTCAGCAGTCGCCACCCATCCAGCTGCCGCTTGACCAGGGAAGTGTCGACACCCTCGAAGCGCACCGGCTCGTCGGTAAGGTAGTAGACGATCTGTCGTTTCTTTCCTTCGTTCCCCGGTTTGGGGTCCGAGTTGAGCTTGCTGCCCACGCGCGTCCTTTCGGCGACGAAGACCCACCCGAGCTTGATGTAGTCCGAGAAGGCGGCGGCCGGGGGCGCAAATCGATCACCACTTCGGGGGGGGCTCAATGCTCGGGTCATCTTCAAAACCCCCTGAAGCGCGAAAAATCGGTTTGTAGCCCATACAGGGGCCTTCGTCCGCTGCCACCAACGCGCGGGTTGCAGGGTGGGTTCCGCGAACGAGCCTGCACCGCCGACGCTATGGTCCGCGGTCTATGAGCGATTTCGTCTCGAGCGCCGAGTATTGGAACGCGCTGTACGTGAAGGGCGACACCGGCTGGGACAAGGGGGTGTGCTCGCCGCCGATCGCCCGAATGCTCAAAGAAGGCCTCGCCGGGCCCGGGGCCCAGCTGGCCGTGCTGGGCGCGGGGCGGGGGTACGAGGCGCTGGAGGCCGCGCGGCTGGGGTACCGGGTGTCCGCGATCGACTTCGCCGAAGAGGCCACCCGTTCCGTCGCCGCTGCCGCCGAAGCTGCCGGGCTGCAGGTCGAAGCGCTTCAAGAAGACCTTTTCAAGCTGCCGAAGCGACGACCCGCGACTTATGACGCCGCCCTCGAGCAGACCTGTTTTTGTGCGATCGCGATCGCACGGCGCGCCGAATACGTCGAAGCCGTTCACGCGCTGCTGAAGAAAGGGGGGGTGCTGTTCGGATTGTTCTACGCCCACGGAAAACCCGGTGGCCCTCCCTTCGATACCCACGAAGCAGAGCTGCGCCGCCTGTTCTCGCCGCGGTTCGAGCTGGTTCGCCTCGCGTGCGCGAAGGACAGCTTCGAGCATCGCGCAGGCAAGGAGCTCGAAGCGGTCTTCACCGCGAGGTAAGCGAAGTTCGTCAAACACGATTAAGCCCTTCGGGTGAGCAAGGCCTTTACCCGCGAAGAAACCGAAGAGGCCCCGGTGACGGTTCGCCCGCGGGCCGCCCTTCCCCCCGGAGTGCCCAACTACGTGACCCCGGCCGGGCTCGCGGCGTTGACGCTCGAGCTGCAGCGGCTCAAAGAAGACCGGGCCCGGCTGCAGTCCTCGGGGAGCCAGCGCACCCGCGACCGGGCGCTGGCCGACGGGCGCATCCTTCAGCTCGAGGAACGGCTGGCCCTGGCCCGCCTGGTCGACACCCACAGCCAGCCTCAGGACGAAGTGCGCTTCGGGGCGACGGTCGGGGTGCGAAGCGAGTCCGGAGCCCTGCAGACGTTTCAGATTGTCGGGGTCGACGAGGCCGACGTGAAGGGGGGAAAGATTGCCTTCAATGCTCCGCTGGCCCGGGCGCTGTTGGGCCGAAAGGTGGGCGAGGTGGTCAGCGTCGCTACCCCCCAAAACGACGAAGAGCGAACGGTGATCTCGATCGGTTATTGGTGAAATGGGCTGCTTCCGTGTACAGCCCGCCGCGGAATGTTCACCATCATCGACGTATCCAAAGCCTACGGACCCAAGAAGCTCTTCGAGAACGTCAATGTCTCGTTCTCCCCCGGGCGGCGCTACGGCCTGACCGGCCCCAACGGCTCGGGCAAGACCACCTTCATGAAGATCCTCGCCGGCGACGAGGAGCAGGACTCGGGCACCATCTCGCGGCCGAAGAAGTTCGGCATTCTTCGCCAGGACCATTTTCAGTACGAAGAGATGCGCGTCCTCGACGTGGTGATCATGGGCAACAAGCCCCTGTGGGCCGCGCTGACCGAGAAGAACAAGCTGCTCGAGAAGGCCGACCTCACCGAGGCCGACGGCAACCGGTTGGGCGACCTCGAGACCACCATCGCCGAGGAAGACGGGTACGTCGCCGAGTCTGACGCCGCCGCGCTGCTGCAGGGCCTGGGCGTCGACAACGAGGGCCACGAGAAGCCGCTGGGCGAATTGCAGGGCGGCTACAAGTTACGGGTGCTGCTGGCCCAGGCGCTGTTCGGAAAGCCCCTGGGGTTGCTGCTCGACGAGCCGACCAACAACCTCGACCTCGATTCGATTCGCTGGCTCGAATTGTTTCTGCATGAGTACGAGGGCGCGCTGGTCACCATCAGCCACGACCGCCACTTCCTCAACTCGATCTGCACC